>NZ_CP022436.1:632944-949416 GCF_002224285.1 Arthrobacter sp. YN
TGAGGTCTTCGGGCCGGCTCCACATCGGCCAGTGGCCAGTGGGGAGGTCGACAAGTTCGAGGTTACGGAGGGTGGCGACCTCTGCCATCATGGGGTCACCTTCGCGC
This sequence comes from Arthrobacter sp. YN, assembly GCF_002224285.1. Taxonomy (GTDB): domain Bacteria; phylum Actinomycetota; class Actinomycetes; order Actinomycetales; family Micrococcaceae; genus Arthrobacter. The sequence continues at coordinate 633,052 of NZ_CP022436.1, forward strand.
ACCATCTGCATCAGAACCTCGGAGGGATATGAGCAGGCGATGATCGTCGAGGGGACGTTTCGTCGGGAGTCGTCCTGAAGGTGCAGTGAAGCGCGCACGACGTTCGCGGGCATCGGCACCGCTCGCTGACGGAATAGTTCAAGGTCGCTCCTGCTGAGCCCGTCGAGGCTGGCGCCCAGCTGTTCAAACGGTGGCAGCACTACTTCTTGTTGATCTGGTGGCACGGACGCATCGAAGACAGAGCCATCCGAGGACGGGCCACTGTCGACGTAGATGATCCTGGTGACCGCGGTGGGGTTCTGGTCCAGGAGTACGGAGGCGGGGACTCCGGCGCCGCTGTGAACGACGAGCACCACTGAGGAACCGTCGTTGCCGGCAGTCCTCACCGCCAAGTGCAAACCGTCGGCCTGGTCGGACAGAGTCCTTGAAGCCCGCTGGGGATCCTCGGGGTCAAGGCCCGGCAGCGTCACTGCTATGACGCGGTGGCCGCGGCTGCGCAGATCGGCCGCGACGGCGTCCCACGCCCATCCACCCAGCCAGTGGCCGGGGACGAGAACGATTGACGTTTGGGTGGTTGTGATTGTTTCCATGTCTCCATGGTCGCGCGCGCTCCGGACAACCCCATGTCACTATTTCAGTCACTATTTCTGCGATAGTGGCAGAATGAACAGAACCGCGCGCCTTCATGCCCTCACCGAGTCACTGCGCCGGGCAGGCACTCGTGGTCGCACTGCGCAGCAGCTTGCCGATGAGTTTGAGGTAGCCATTCGCACCATCAAACGTGACTTGGCCGCTCTCCAGGCTGGCGGGTTGCCAGTCTGGGGCGAACAGGTCCAGGCGGCGGCTACGGGGTGACGGAAATGTCGTCGCTGCCGTCGGTGAATCTCACCGCCGCGCAGGCGTTGGCCCTCAGCGCGGCAGTGTCCGCGAGCAATCAAGCACCGTTTTCCGATTCGGCCCGCGCCGCGATCCGGAAAGTGGTTGACGTGCTGGACCCAGTTGCCCGCCGTCGAGCCGCTGAACTGTCCCATCGAATCTGGGTCGACGTCGGCCCGGCGCCTCACCGTCGGGTGATGTCAGTGCTTGAGCAAGCCACTATTGACCAAGTCACCGTAAAACTGACCTACACCGATTCCAAGGGCGACACCACGCAACGTGAGGTGGAGCCGATGATCTTCGCTCTCAACGGCAATCGGTGGATGCTTGTGGCGTGGTGCAGATTGCGTGACGGCATCCGTTGGTTTGATCTGACCCGGATCCAGCGGGCAACCGCCACTCGTCATCCATGCACGGGCCATCACGTCGACGAGATCGGCACCCCGCCCGAATTTGCGCGCCCCATCGACATCTAGCCGTTCGGCTGCCACGGCAGCGGCCGTGCAGCGGGGTCCCCTCCCATGGCTTCGGCCAAGCGTTCCCGCGCGCGGCCGAGGTGTTCGTCCAGCAAGGCGGCTGCTGCGTCCGCTTGGCCGGACTCGATGAGCTCAAGTATTTTCTGGTGTTCCGCATGGATCAGCGAGGTATCCAGGAGATGCAGGGACTGGACGCGGACCATGCACATCCGCACTTCTCCCACGAGCGAGCGGTACATCCGGCTGAGGCGCTCGTTGCCCACGGCGTCAATCAGGCTGGTGTGGAAACGCATGTCAGGTTCCACCACGTCCAGGGGAGTGCCGCTTTGGAGCGCGGCGATGTCCCGGTTCGCCTGCACTGCTCCCTCCGGAACCGTCTTGCTGTGGGCGAGCCTCCGCAGAACTTCACTTTCCAGATAAGCCCGGGCCAGGTAGATGTCTCGCACGGAGTCCGTTCCGAGCTCCACAACGCGAGCGGTCTTGTGCGTTCCACGCTCCAGCAATCCTTCGGGGACGAGCTTCTCGATTGACGCCTTGGCGGTGGGGCGGGCTACCTCGTACGACGACGCTACGTCGGTTTCGGTGAGGGTGTCACCGGGATGGAGGTCACCGGCAAAGATGCGGCTCCGGAGATCTGCTGCGATCGCGTCCACTATTGAGACTGCTGATACTCGCCCGGACATAACGCCTCCTTAAGGTCCAACGCTTTGGTTCAATTTTGCCAGACAAGTCAACAATGTTGCCTTGACCGGCATGTGTACTTGTTAGACAATCGGGTGAATAGCGATATGGATTGGATGGTTCCTTCGTGCCTTCTCTTGACGTTTCCGGCTTCCGATCGGCGGTGCAAGACCCAGGAGCGGTGAGCACCCGGGCGATTGATCTTCATGCGAACGCTCATGACGCCTCGCATTTCCTCTTGATTCCGCAGGCTGTGGTGACAGCGGAAAGTGCTGCCGACGTCGGAGGTTTGTTGCGCGCCAGCGCCGCCCAGGGCGTGCCGCTGACGTTCCGTTCCGGCGGTACCAGCTTGAGCGGGCAGGCCGTCACGGACGGCGTGCTGGTGGATGTGCGCCGGAACTTCAGGGACATTGAAGTGCTCGACGACGGCGCCCGGGTTCGCGTCCAGCCTGGCGTCACCGTTCGGGCACTTAACGCGCGGCTGGCACGCTACGGCCGGAAGTTCGGGCCCGATCCGGCCAGCGAAGCGGCGTGCACCATTGGCGGTGTGGTGGCCAACAACTCCTCCGGCATGAACTGCGGCACCGTGGACAACACGTACCGCACACTTGAATCGCTGACCCTGGTGCTGCCCTCCGGGACGGTCATGGACACCGGGGCGCCCGATGCCGATCAAAAGCTCCGCGCCCTGGAACCGGAGCTTTATAAGGGCTTGGCGCGGTTGGCTGAACGGGTCCGGAGCAACAAGGACTCAGTGCAGAGGATCCGCCAGCAGTTTTCCATGAAGAACACCATGGGCTACGGCCTGAACTCCCTGCTGGACTTCCGGAACCCGGTGGACATCATGGCGCACCTGATCATCGGCAGCGAAGGCACCCTGGGGTTCGTGGCCGAGGCGGTGTTCCGGACCATTCCGCGGCTCCAGCACGCTGCGGCGGGCCTTCTGGTTTTTCCCGATCTCGAGGCCGCCAATGCTGCGCTGCCCGCACTCGTTGACACCGGGGCGGCCACCATCGAACTGATGGATGCGCTTTCACTCAAGGTGGGCCAAACGCTCAAGGGGACTCCCGCCGTCGTGCATGACATTGCGGTCCGTGACCATGCCGCCCTTCTGGTGGAGTATTCCGCAGGTAGTGCCGGCCAACTGGAGGAGCTTCAGGTGGGCGGATCGGCAATCCTGCAGCGCCTTGGTTTGTCAGCTCCTGCGCACTTCACCCCCGATGCCACGGAACGCGGTCAGTTGTGGCAGTTGCGAAAGGGACTTTATGCTTCCGTGGCCGGCGCGCGCCCCCAAGGCACCACGGCTCTGTTGGAAGACATTGTGGTGCCGGTGCCCGTGCTGGGTCGCACTTGCCGGGGCTTGATCGGGCTGTTTGAAAAGTACGGGTACAGCAACAGCGTGATCTTCGGCCATGCCAAGGACGGCAACGTCCACTTCATGCTGACCGACGGCTTTGCCTCGACGTCCGAACTGGACCGATACAGCGCCTTCACCGAGGACATGGTGGACCTTGTCCTTGCCGAAGGAGGGTCGTTGAAAGCCGAACACGGCACGGGGCGTGTCATGGCCCCGTTCGTCCGCCGTCAATACGGCGACGAGCTCTACGACGTCATGCGCACCATCAAACGACTCTTCGACCCCGCAGGCATGCTGAACCCGGGTGTGGTGATGGATGAGGACCCCGTGGCCCACCTCCGGCATATCAAGACGGCGCCGCCAGTAGCGGAGGAAGTGGACCGCTGCGTTTCCTGCGGATATTGCGAACCGGTGTGTCCCAGTAAGGACATCACCCTCACGCCGCGCCAGAGAATCGTCACGCTGCGTGCCATTGAATCTGCGCGAATGGCCGGAGACTTGGCGTTGGTGAAGGAGCTGGAGCGAGACTACGAGTACGAGTCGGTGGACACCTGCGCCGTGGACGGCATGTGCCAAACCGCCTGCCCGGTGGACATCAACACAGGATCGCTGGTGAAGCGCCTGAGGAAGAACGACGCCGGCAAACTCGCCAACGGTGCGTGGAACGCCGCAGCCAAGCACTGGGAAGGTGTCACCCGCGGAGCGGCTCTTGCGCTCACGGTGGTGGACAAGCTTCCAGCGGCCGTCATCAAGCCGCCCAATAAAGCGGCGCGGGCTGTCCTGGGGGCAGATGCTGTACCCCTCTACTCCACGGAGCTTCCAGGCGGAGGTTCACCGCGGAAACGCCCTGCTCCTTCGGGGCATGTTGATGCCGTCTATTTCCCTTCCTGCGTCAACACCATGTTCGGTCCGGCAGGGGCATTACCTGAAGCCGGCGGACGCGGCGTGCAGTACAGCTTTGAACAACTCTCTGCCCGGGCAGGGCTAAAGCTCCTGGTTCCACAAGGTATTGACGGCCTGTGCTGCGGGACGCCATGGTCCTCCAAAGGAATGGCTAAAGGCCAGGAAACCATGAAAGCGAAAACCCTGGCGGCACTCCGGACGGCAACCCATAACGGCGAGCTGCCCATCGTCTGCGACGCGTCGTCCTGCACCGAGGGCCTGCGCCATGCGGTGGAATCGGATATTCCAGCGGAAGGTCAGCTTCCCCTGCGCATCGTGGACGCCGTGGACTTCGCCGCCGAACGGATACTGCCCCTGCTGCCCGAGCACGGGAAACTTCAAACATTGGTGCTGCATCCCACCTGCTCGTCAACGCGGATGGGACTCAACGATGCGCTGGGCGTGGTTGCCGGTGCAGTGGCGGAACGCGTGGACATTCCCGAGAACTGGGGTTGTTGTGCGTTTGCCGGTGACAGGGGCATGTTGCATCCGGAACTGACGGCGTCGGCAACAGCGCGTCAGGCCGCGGACGTAGCGGACCTGGACGCTGTTGCCCACGCCTCCTGCAACAGAACCTGTGAACTCGGCATGACACGGGCCACGGGATCCCAGTACCGGCATGTACTGGAGTTACTGGAAGAGGTCACCCGGTAAACGTCCTGTACCAGGGTCGCGGTCAGCTGGCCGGTGCTTTACTCGACGAGCTTCCCGGCGACGGAATCGTCCGCGGTGGCCTCGGCAAGGGCTCGGAAGGACTCCGGAGCCGGAGGCAGACTTTCGAATCTGACGCCCTCATCTGTTGACCAGACAAAGTTCCCCTGGAGTGAGGGATCTGCCATTGGGAAGTCAGCACGGTTGTGGGCGCCGCGGGTTTCGCGGCGTTCAAGGGCGCACTCGAGGGTGGCCCGTGCTGCCAGCAGGGAGCCGAGAAGGTCGTAGGCGTGGGCCAGATCATCGAACCCGGCGATGTCCGGGTGGGCGGTGACCAGCTGGGCGCGCTCCTCCAAGGCCGTCAGCTTCTCGAGTCCTTGTTCCAGTCCCTGTTCAGTGCGGACCACCCCGGCGTGTTCGGTCATGAGGTTGCGTAGTTCACGCTGCAGCCGCCGTGCGGATTCTGTTCCGCGTTCACTGAGCAGTGACTGCATTTCCCCGCGGGCTATTCCTACAGCGGCGGGATCCCGGACCAGATGGGTACGCGAATGGACGTAGTCGGCCACATGCTCGCCGGTTATACGTCCGTAAACGAGCAGCTCAATCAGTGAATTGCCGCCGAGACGGTTGGCGCCGTGCAGCCCGGACGATGCCTCGCCGATTGCGTAGAGGCCGTTGACTCCCGTTCCGTGGTCCTCGGGCGCAACCCAGACCCCACCCATCGAGTAGTGGGCGGTGGGCGCAATCTCGATTTTGGTGGTGGTGATGTCCAGCATCTGCAGGTCGATCAGGGTGCGGTAGACCCGAGGCAGCTTTTCCATGATGGTTTCCCGTGGCAGGTGGGACACGTCCAGGTAGACGCCGCCCTTCTGGGTACCGCGACCTTCGGCGACTTCGGTGAAGGCGGCCAGCGCAACCCGGTCCCGGGTGGAAAGTTCCATGCGCTCAGGGTCGTAGCGTTCCATGAAGCGCTCACCGAGGGCGTTGGTGAGAATGCCTCCTTCGCCTCGCGCTGCCTCCGAGACCAAGGTGCCGGCGGCGTCGTCGGGCTCCAACAGCCCTGACGGGTGGAACTGAACCAGCTCGGCGTCGCGGATCCGGGCTCCGGCCAGGGCGGCCAGCCGGAAGGAGTCCCCGGTGTTTTCATCGCGACGGGAAGAGGTATGCCGCCAGATGCGGGTATGTCCGCCTGCGGCAAGGATGACGGCATCGGCGTGGATCTGCACGGGGGTGCCGTCCACAACGTCGAATCCATAGGCTCCAAAGACGGTGCCGTCGGCGACGAGCAACCGGGTGATGTAGACGGTGTCGATGATGGGCACGTTCAACTCTGCCGCCCGGCGCATCAGCGTGCGCTGGATCTCCAACCCGGTGTAGTCCCCGGCGTAGGCCGTGCGGCGATACTTGTGCGCGCCGAAGAAGCGCTGGGAGATTCGTCCATCTTCCTCGCGGGCAAAGGGCATACCCCACTGTTCAAGGTCCTCGATGCCGCGGGCAGCGTTGCGGGCCACGGTCTCGACGATGGACGGGTCGGCCAGGAAGTAGGACTCCCGCAAGGTGTCGGCGGCGTGCTGCTGCCAGCTGTCCTGCGGGTCCATCGTGCCCAAAGCAGCGTTGATGCCACCGGCGGCAAGGCTCGTGTGGGCGTCGTGCTTGCGACGCTTTCCCACCGCAAGCACCTGCACGCCCCGCTGGGCGAGCTCAATCGAGGCGCGCAAGCCGGCGCCGCCGGTGCCGATCACCAGCACCGAAGTGGACAGGAGTCGTTCTGGATTGGTGTTGAGGTTCATGATGTCAACGCTAGGAGGAGTGGCTTCATGTCTCCAATGAATTATTTGAGTGGTGCTGATGCGTTTAGGCTATGACCATGAAGCTGGAGCAGTTACGCACCTTCGAAGCGATCGCCCGAGTGGGCCATTTCACACGCGCGGCCGAGCAACTTTATCTCGCGCAACCTTCCCTCAGCAGGCAGATCGCCGCACTCGAGGCCGATCTTGGAATGACTCTCTTCCACCGCGGACCGTCCGGGGCGACCCTGACGAATGCGGGGGAGCTCCTCCTGCCCATCGCCCGGCGCATGCTCGGTGACGCGCAGACCGCGCGGGAGCAAATGAACGAGCTCGCAGGGTTGCGCCGGGGCCGCATTCGCCTGGGCGCTCCGCCTACGCTGTGTGTCTCACTGGTGGCCGATGTGCTGGCCTCTTTCCGAAAGGCGCATCCCGGAATTGAATTGCACATCACTGAAGGCGGTTCGCGATTCCTTGTTGATGCCCTGAACGAAAGCGCGCTGGATCTGGCTTTGGTGGTCACCCGGGGCGTGGACCCCACCGTGAAGGGAACTGAGCTGATTCCGTTGCTGACTGAGGAGCTGGTGGTTGTCTCCGCCGCGGGATCGGCGGCGCACGAAGAACTCACCCTGGAAGAGTTGGCGCGCATTCCCCAGGTGGCCTTTAACCGCAGCTATGATCTGCGGGTGGCCACCGAGGCTGCGTTCTCCGCCAGCGGCTTGGAACCGGTGATTGCCGTAGAAGGCGCCGAGATGGACGCCGTGCTGCGGTTCGTGGAACGGGGACTGGGTGTTGCAGTGGTGCCGGCAATGGTGGTCATCGGCCGGCCCGGACTGCACAGTGCCCGTCTGGTCAATCCCTCACTGACAAGAACCGTCAATCTGGCCCGACGCGACGACATTGGTCCTTCGGCAGCCGCAGCAGCTATGCAGGAGTTCATCTTCAGCACAGTTGACCGGCTGGCGGCACCCGGCACCGACCTTGCACGGCTGGTCACGCCAACGGAACGTCGCTGATGGAGATCAGATCAATCCCAGTTCAGCCACGGCAGCCCGCTCCTCGGAAAGCTCGGCGGCTGTCGCATCCATCTTCCTGCGGCTGAAATCGTTCACTTCCAGCCCTTCAACAATTTCCCAGTTCCCGCCTGAGGTAGTCACCGGGTACGAATAGATGAGACCTTCGGGCACCCCGTATGACCCGTCGGAGGCAACGGCCATCGAAACCCAATCGCCCTCGGGGGTGCCGAGCAGCCAGTCGCGGGCTGCGTCGACGGTCGCCGACGCTGCCGATGCCGCGGAGGACGCACCCCGGGCATCGATGATCGCTGCACCCCGCCTGGCAACCGTGGGGATGAATTCGTTCTCGATCCAGTCCCGATCATTCACCACCTCAGCCGCGTTCCGGCCGGCGACTTCTGCATGAAAGATGTCCGGATACTGCGTGGCGGAATGATTGCCCCAGACGGTCATTTTGCGGATATCCCCGACCTTGGCTTGGGTCTTTTTCGCTAGCTGTCCAAGGGCGCGGTTGTGATCAAGGCGGGTCAGGGCGCTGAACCGCCCGGCGGGGATGTCCGGGGCGTTGCTCATCGCAATCAAGGCGTTGGTGTTGGCCGGGTTGCCTGTCACACCGATGCGGACATCGTCGGCCGCGACCCGGTTAAGGGCCTTGCCTTGCGCTGTGAAAATAGCGCCGTTGGCACTGAGCAGGTCGCCGCGTTCCATGCCCTTGGTCCGTGGACGGGCGCCAACAAGCAAGGCAAGGTTGACGCCGTCGAAAATGTGGTCGGCGTCGTCGCCGATTTCGACCGAGTCGAGTGCGGGAAACGCGCAGTCATCGAGCTCCATCACCACACCCTCCAGTGCCTTCAACGCCGGCGTGATCTCCAGGAGCCGGAGTTGCACTGGCGTATCAGCACCGAAGAGGGCACCGCTGGCTATCCGGAAGAGGAGGCTGTAGCCGATCTGGCCGGCCGCGCCAGTCACAGCGATCTTAATGGGCATGCTCATGTCACGTTCTCCTTGCTGGTGGGCTTTGCAAGCTGTATGTCATGCTGCCACAGAGCTGGTCAACGACTGACTGCGAAATCGCCGGAGAAATGCGAAATCGCCGGAACGGTCCAGCGAACTGGAGCCTTTCCGGCGATCTCGGTGCACGGACGGCGGTCTCGACGGCGACTGTCAGCGGGTTTCGAGGTCCTCCAGCGACTTGCCCTTCGTGTCAGAGGACATGAGGGTGGCTACGGCTGAGACGAAGCAGATCCCGAGGGTGGTCAAGCCGATGACCAGGGGGATGTTCGCCGATCCCGGGGGAGCGATCGCCGTGAACAGGCTGGGGAAGAAGGACGCGATCATGAGCCCGATGTTCTGGGAGACCGCGAAGCCGGTGACCCGCATCCGCATGGGGAACTGCTCCTGGAAGAACGTGGCGAACGTGGCATTCCACATCTGGAAGAGGATGCCCTGCACGATCACCACGCAGAGGAACACCAGGGGCAGGCTGCGCTGTTCGATGGCCCACAGGTAACCCACGGTCAGCAATCCACCGGCAATGCCGCCCGCCACCATCAGTGTCCGCCGGCCGATCTTGTCGGACAGGGCGCCGAACAGAGGGATGGTCAGGACTGCGGCAACGTTGGCTGCCAGGGTTACCCAGAGGAACTCGCTGCTGGAGAAGCCGATGCCGTAACCCTTTTGGGTAGCGAAGGAGACACCGAAGATGAGGGTTGCCATGCCGATCACGTTGGTGAAGGTCATGATGATGCATCGGACCAGAACCCAGGGGTGGGTGCGCAGGAGGTCCACCAGCGGGAAGCGGCGCTTGGCGCCGGCGTCTTCGGACTGGGCCAGATAGGCGGGAGGCTCTTCCACGCGGCGCCGGATGACGTACCCGGCCACGATCACCACGGCGCTGAGCAGGAACGGCAGGCGCCAGCCCCAGGAGTGGAACTGCTCGTCGGGGAGGAAGGCGGCAAGCGGAATCAGTACCGCGGTAGCAAGGATTGAACCCACCTGCGTGCCCTGCAGGCTGAAGCTCGCGAAGAAGCCACGCTTCGCATCAGGAGAGTGCTCCACGATCATCGCGCTGGCGCCGCCGAGTTCACCTGCAACGGCGAATCCCTGAATCAGGCGGAGGATCACCAGCAGGACTGGCGCCAGGAGGCCAACTTGTCCGTACGTCGGCAGCAGCCCGACGGCAAAAGTAGCGAAGCCCATGAGCAGCATCGCGAAAACGAGCACCTTCTTGCGTCCGTGCCGGTCACCGTAGGCTCCCAGGATCACGGCACCGAGGGGGCGGGAAACGTATCCCACCGCGTAGGTGGCCAACGAGGCGATGATGCCGACAGTGGGATTTTCGGTGGGGAAGAAGATGGTGGGAAACAGCAGTGTGGCCGCCAGTGAATACAGGGCGAAGTCGTAATACTCCAGCGCGCTTCCGATCCAACCGCTCATCGCGGCTTTCTTCGGATCCTTTTGGGCGGTGGTTGGTTCGGGGCCGGCGGTGTGCTCGGGGAAGGGGACGGGATCCCTCCGGTGCGTGACTGTCACGTCGCTGTACTCCTCTGGCGTCGTTGGCAAGGAACAAGAACTCTTCCCATCCAGGACTGAACAAAGTGGTTATTCAGCGTGAGGAAGGTTACATCTTGAATCGATTCATAAATCATAGGACGTGACGTGCGCTACGTCAACGCACGACGACGGCAGGCCACCTTTGGTTCCAGTGGAACCAAGGCGACCTGCCGCCGTCGTGACTGTTTTTAAGTTGTGCGCGGTGAGGCCTGGGGCGTGGCTACTTCGCCAGGAACCGCAGCAGGATCTCGTTGATTTCGCCGCCGTGCGTCCAGAGCATGCCGTGCGGGGCATCCTCGATTTCGACGTATTCGGCGGAGGGCAGCCGCTTGGTGAATTCGCGTCCGGTGGCATCGATCGGCAGGATGCGATCGTCGGTGCCGTGGACGATCAAGGACGGGACCGTAACCTTCTCGATGTCGGAGCGGAAGTCCGTGAGCCATGAATCCACAACGGCGAAGGAAGCGTACCAGGACGAGCCTGCGGCGACATTCCATGAGTTCCGCAGGGCTTCCTCGCTGAGGCGGTTGCCCAGGAAGTTGTCGGTGTTGAAGAAGTCGTTGTAGAAGTTGGTGAACCAGGCGTAGCGGTCCTCGATGGCGGCGTTGCGGATGCCGTCGAACACCGTAGACGGGACGCCTGTGGGGTTGTCGTCCGTCTGGAGAAGGAAGGGCTCGAGGGATGCCAGGAAGGCGGCTTTGGCAACGCGGCCTTCGCCGTAGGTGCCGAGGTAGCGTCCTACTTCGCCGGTGCCCATCGAGAAGCCGACCAGGACGACGTCCTGCAGGTCCAGCGTTTCCAGCACGGTGTTCAGGTCTGCGGCAAAAGTGTCGTAGTCATAACCGGTGGTGGGCTTGCTCGACTTGCCGAATCCGCGGCGGTCGTAGGTGATGACGCGGTAGCCGGCGTTGAGGAGGGCTGCGGTTTGCTTCTCCCAGGAGCCGCCGTCCAGCGGGTAGCCGTGGATCAGGACTACGGGCTGACCTGTTCCGTGGTCTTCGTAGTAGAGCTCAATGTCCGTGGTGTTTTCGGTGCCGACCGTGATGAAACCCATGATGTTGTCCCTTTTCCGTTAGTTGAGAACGATCGTTCTCTTCCTGTGTTCTCCATCGTAGAGAACGTTCGTTCTCTTTGCAAGTAGAATGGGTACATGAATATTTCCGAGGTCCGCGAACGCATCGTCGCCACTGCTGACGAGCTCTACAACGCCAAGGGAATCCAGGCCGTTGGGATGGACGAGTTGCGTTCCGCTGCCGGGGTTTCGCTGAAGAAGCTCTACGGGGAATTCCCGTCAAAGAGCAGCATTGTCATGGCCGTGCTGGAGCACCGGCATCAGTCCTGGACCGAAGGGCTGGACGCTACAGTCCAACGAGCCGGGACGCCGCGGGAGCGCCTCCTTGCCATCTTCGACTACCTTGCCGGCTGGTTCTGCCAGGACTCATTCCGCGGGTGCGGGTTCATCAACAGCTTCGCCGAACTGGGTGCCGTGAGCCCCGAGGTTGCCGAGTATGCGCGGAAGCACAAGGAGTCGTTCCAAGAATACGTCGCTCGCCTGGCGGTAGAGGCCGGTGCCCCGGCTTACTTGGCGCCGCAATTGGCCATCCTCGCGGAGGGCGCGCAGACGACGGCGGCCATCGCCGGAACGTCCGACGCCGCCGGGCAAGCGCGTCAGGCGGCCGAGGTCCTCATCGACGCGGCCTTGGGCGTTGCCTGGGCTGGATGAGGGCTGGCTGGATCTTGCCCGGCCGTATTGGCGGGATAGCAGAACGGCGCTGCCGGGACTAGGCTTCTGGGATGCGCCGAACGGCGCGTCAGGAAGAAGACCATTCGTGTTTGAAGTCCCCAGCATCCTGTTCCTCTCGGCAGGCGTTGCGGTGTTGGCCGCTGCTGTCTTGCCGAAGTTGTTGCGACGTACGCCGCTGTCCATGCCCATGGTCTTTCTGGGCAGCGGGATCCTCGCGTTCACCTTGCTTCCCGAGCTGCCGGACCCTGACCCTGTTCAGTATGGCGAGTTCACCACCCACCTGACCGAGATCTGCGTCATCATCTCCCTTATGGGTGCCGGTTTGGCGTTGGACCGTCCGTTCCGTTGGCGTGGATGGTCCACCACGTGGCGCTTGCTCGGTATTGTCATGCCCTTGTGCATCCTTGTGATGACGCTCCTGGGGCTGTGGGTGCTGGGTTTGGGGCTCGCCGCAGCCATCCTGGTGGCGGCCGCGATCGCGCCCACGGACCCTGTGCTGGCTTCGGAAGTGCAGGTAGGGAGGCCCGCGGACAGCGAAGAGGACCCGGACGAAGACGAGGTTCGTTTCGCACTGACATCCGAGGCGGGTTTGAATGACGGGCTCGCCTTCCCCTTCGTTTACCTCGCCATCCTCATCAGCCTGGTGGGGGCCTCCCCGGCCGGTTGGCTGGGGGAGTGGGTTGCTGTGGACGTTCTGTGGCGAACTGTTGCCGGCGTGCTGATTGGGTACGGTACGGGCAAGTTGCTGAGCTTGGTCTTTTTCGCTGCCAAACGCAAGAGTTTTCGCCTGTCCGAGCATTCCGAAGGTTTTGTTGCCCTGGCCGCGACCTTCCTGGCATACGGTGCAACGGAGATGGTGTCGGGTTACGGGTTCGTCGCAGTTTTCATTTGCGCCCTGACCATTCGATCCGCCGAACGCAACCACGCGTACCACCAAGTGCTGCACAGCTATGTTGAGCAGCTGGAACGCCTCATGACAGTAGTCATCCTGGTCCTCCTTGGGGGCGCCATAGCCCGCGGCTTATTGGAGGGGATCGGCTGGACGGAGCTTTTGGTCGCACTGGCGTTCCTTTTGGTTGTCCGCCCCGTGGCCGGATGGCTCGGGCTCATGCGCGGAAAGACCGGTCCCCGCGAACGCCTGGCTATTTCCTACTTCGGAATTCGCGGGATCGGGTCCCTGTTCTACGTTGCCTTCGCGCTGAGCCATGGAAACTTCGGGGCCGAGGCCCGCGAATTGTGGGCGATGGTCGGTTTGGTAGTGGCTTTGTCGATCGTGGTGCATGGCGCCACCACTGCGCCCTTGATGAATCGACTGGACCGTTTGCGCGTTGCCGAAGCGCGAAAACAACATGGCGACGAAGGCCGCGCACCAACCACTGCTGTCTAGCCATGAAACTCGTCGGCAGCCGTGGAAGACTGGACGTATGTCTCCCCGTCCCATGAAACCGCGCCCCCAGCCCGACGCCGTCGAAAACGGCGGCCCCCAACAGCATGGCAACGTCCGCCGCCATCTCGCGCTAAGGCTCGACGACGCGTGGCTTGGTTTTCAGACGCGTCTGGCCATCCGGCGTGGCAGGGTGGAAACGGTCATTCCCTACACCGGCTACGGCAGTACATCCTGGGTCAGGGTACTGGCGCGCGTTGTTCGCAGTGACCCACGGGATGCCGCCGGCCACGCCAAGCCGTTGCAGGAAAGCATGCGAGGCTGGCGTAACTTCACCAGCGCTCCTGTAGCAAATGCTGCCGTTAAGGTGACCATCGGGGGCACTGTGTTCGACGTGCGTGCCGATCGCGGCGGCGTGGTGGACTCCCGTATCCCTGTTGCCCTGGACGCCGGCTGGCACACCATCACCCTGCAGTCCGGCGAGTCCAGGGAGGTGGAGGCTCCCGTTGAGATCGTTGCGGACGACGCCGGCTTCGGCGTGGTGTCCGACATCGACGACACCGTGATGGTGACGGCGTTGCCCCGGCCGTTCTTGGCGGCCTGGAACACCTTTGTCCTCAACGAGCACGCGAGGACGCCCACCCGGGCATGGCTGTGCTGTATGAGCGCATCGCCCGGACTGCCCCTTCGGCACCTGTTCTATACCTGTCCACCGGTGCGTGGAATGTAGCCCCCACGCTGTCCAGGTTCCTGTCCCGCAACTTGTACCCGGCCGGTCCCAAGCTGCTGACTGACTGGGGCCCTACTCCTGACCGCTGGTTCCGCAGCGGCCAGGAGCACAAGAGGAACTCCCTTGAGCGACTCGCGGAAGAGTTCCCCACATCAAATGGTTGCTGGTGGGCGACGACGGACAACATGACGAAGCCATCTACTCGGAGTTTGCCCAGCGGCATCCTGAGAACGTCAAGGCCATCGCCATCCGACAACTCTCTGCCGGTGAAGCGGTGCTCGCGGGTGGTCGTTCAAAGTCCGGCGGCCAGCCGACACCCGGCGTGCCGTGGATTTATGCTCCGGATGGTGCAGGCATGTCGGCCCAGCTTGAGGAGTTGGGCGTTATCCGGAGTGAGGTCCGTTCCGCAGATGACCCGGAGGAAGGCGAAGTGAGCACGACATCGGAGTGATGACTACGCGACGTCGATGAATACCGGGTTCGCGTAGAACCAGGTATCCGTCCATGGATCAGCATCCCCGAGGTTGTCACCGTGCCGGATGGGGCCGGCGGGGTCTACGGATGCGCCGTAGTATCCAGCGCCGTGCCGGTTTCCATCACTGCCGCGAAGACGGAAGTAGCAGGACTTCTGGACGTCCTTGATGACGTGCTTGATGGTGAACGTGCCGGTGCGGCCTGAAACGTCCAGCTGCTTCCACACAGTGGTTCCCGGCGCCTTCAACGTGTCGCGATCCGCCGCAGCACCGGTCACAGCGCCGCCGATCACATCCACATGGGCGAGTTTCGGAAGAATCCCCGCAAAGTTGCGGTAGTCCGTCGTCGTAATGGTGATGGAGATTTCGACGTCGGCGCCTCGCCGTACCTGCAGCCGGGAACCGAGGGTGACACCGTTGCGTCCGTTGCTGTTACCTGCGCTGTTGCCCCGGACTTCGCGGACGCGGACGTCCAGTCCTTGCAGCAGGTGTCCGTGGTCCACCCACATCCGGCCCCTGCGCATGGCGTCCAAAACGCCGGTGTAGGAGCGCTCGGTGACACCCGTGTGCAGGCGGCTGAACTGTCCGGGCCAGTAGTCGCTTCCGCCCTGCTTTTCGCCTGAGTCGAAGGGGTCCGGCCGTTTGCCGGTGACGGACCACCGGTCGAACTCGTTGGGCAGGCTGAGATAGGGCTCCTCTGCCGGGTAGGGGCCGGTCTTCCACGTGTCCTTCACGGTGAGGTGATTGTCTGAATTGGACGTGATCCAGAACGGCAGGCCCTCGGCGAGCATGGAATCCCACACGCCGCCCACGGTTGCCGTGGCCCAGTCGAAGCCGCCGTAGGGACGGAAGGCGTCCGCCGGGTAGCCGGGGAAGCTGAACTGGGTGGGGTTGTTGGTGTACTCGCCGCGCTGGTCTCCGGCCCTGGAGAACTGGCTGACTCCCGAGCCTTGGGCCCCGGGTGCACCTTCCATGCCGATCATGACGTCGCGGGCGGCGTCGCGCCAGGCACGGAGCTCATGCGGGGAATCGATGCCCAGGCGCATGGGGTGGTTGGCCAAAGCCACCACGTCCTCGATGTAGCCGGAACGCTTCTGGCTGGCCAGCCACGCGATGGCTTCAACAGCCTTCCGCTCGAAGGTTTCCACTTGGGCAGTGCCGGGAATTGGCTTCTCCCACTGGTTCAGTTTTCCGTCCCACACCAACTCGAAGGTGCGCAGGAGGTTCACCTCGTTGGGTCCGGGGGCCACCAGCACCGAAGCGTGCTCCGCACCCGGGATGTACCACTCAAGCCCTTGGAAAATCAGCAGCTCGGGGCGGGCAGCACGCTGCGCCTGGATTTCCTTGTTGGTGTTCACCGCGCCGCCGTTGTTGGCATGGCCAAAGTTGCTGTGTTCCGTCAATGCCACCCAGTCCACGCCATAGGACTGGGCGGTATCGAGTTGCTGCTTGACCATGTACTTGGCGTCGTGACTGTACTGCGTGTGGACGTGGTGGTCGCCCACGAGCCACTTCAGTTGGGGATCGTTCCCGCCCGGGTTCGCCATCGCCGGCCGGGCCATGGCAGCCGTGGCAGCGGTGCCTGCGGCTATGATGCCGGCCGACTGCAGGATGCGCCGGCGGCTCAATCCCATGGTCTTCAGCTCAGCGTCGGCGAGCTCCATACTCCGGCTGTGGGTGGTCTGGTCATCTGCGGTGCACATTGCATTCCCTCTGTCGATTCCGATCCCCCAGCGGGATCACAGTAGGGAACCTGGATGGCACGAAGGTTAACCGGGCGGGAACGATTGGGGGAGGCGGTCCGGCTAAAACAGCGGAATCTGAACTTCCTTGATCCATTCGCCCCGGCGGTAGTCGCGGGCCCTGACTACTACGCAGTCGTTGTAGACCTCAACTTGCAACCCACTGGCTTCCCGGCCATCCAAGGCGCGTTCACCGCCCGCGCCATTGTCCTCCCAGAGCGTCTGGACTGCGCCGGTGTTGATGACTTGGAATCCCTGCAGGTTGCCCGTGCCTGGAACCGTGCGGCGAACTTCCCAGTCAGCCAACTGAAGCGCCCAATGGGTGTGGGCCGTGAAGACGAAGACGTTCTTGTATTTGCCCAGGATGCCCAGTAGCCGATCCGCCTGAAGGTAGTCGTTCTTGTACAGGTTGTTGCGGGTCCCAGAGACCGTGTCCGGGAACGGGTGGTGGGTGAAAACCATGACAGGTTTTCCCTTGCGGGCCCAATAAGCCAGACGCTGCTCGAGCCAGGTGATCTGCTCCTCGCTGAGCCAGACCTCGTCCCACAGCTTCGCATCGTGGTAATGCATGTACTTCTCGGTACCCAGGATCAGTCCCGGCACGCCTCCAAGGTCAATTTCGGCGTAGACATTGTCCCGGCCGGTGAAGGTGAAGAAGCTTTCGAAGAGCGAAGCTTCAGTAGTTCCGTTGGGCCACGTGGCCTGGGCGAGCGTGGTGGGATTGGAGTACTTCGGGACGTAGAACTCATGGTTGCCGATGGCCCAGTGGACGTTGGAAGCGTGGGTGTTGGCATCCAGCACTTTCCGCACGGCATCGTACTCAAAGTCGTAGCCCCGCGGCGTGATGTCTCCGTTGACCACCAGGCCTGCGCTTCGCTTGCTCGGATTGGTACTTTCGATGTCCTTGAGCGCGAGGTCAAAATCGGCCAGATCGCCCTGGATATCGCTGATGACCGTGAAGATTGTGGCCTTGCCGGAGGGGCGGTTGCTGCCGTGTCCATTCTCAGAGGCTTGCGCGGGAGATGCGACGGCGGCCGTGGCCCCGATGGTGGCCAACCCTGCGATTGATGCTGCGATGGCAGAGCGGCGGCTGGGGGAAATCATGATGGAACCTTTCATTCATACGGGATGCGTTGACCCTCAGAAGGTAGATTCGTCCGGTGAATTGCGGGCAAAGTAACCATGGCCAACTTGTCATGACAGGTTGGCCGTTTGGTGACCTTTAACGGAGGGTGAGCCGATCTCCGGCGGCAAGCGCGGCTCCAAGTTGTATAGCCAAGGGTCTGAACACCTCGTGCTTCCCTGTACATATGTCGACCGCGTGGACGATTCTTCGCTCAATGTCGTGCCCCTTACTGCCGGACCCTTCCCTACGGTTGAACCAGATGCTTCACATCGATCCCGTCGGCAGAGAAGAGTACGCAGTGTCTGAAATCAACGAACTCCAGGTGGTCCCGCACTGGATCGGGGGCGCTGAGGCGCCGTCGGCCGGAGACCGCACGGCCCCCGTCTTCGATCCCGCCCTTGGCCGGGAAACCAAGCTGGTCAACCTTGGCAATGCCGAGGACATCGAGTCGGCCATCGCCTCGGCGAACAAGGCTTTCCCGGCTTGGCGCGACATGTCGATCACCAAGCGCCAGCAGATCATCTTCCGCTTCCGGGAACTGCTGAATGAACGCAAGGGCGAACTCGCGGAGATCATCACCTCCGAGCACGGCAAAGTGATCTCCGATGCCCTCGGGGAAATCACCCGCGGCCAGGAAGTCGTGGAACTGGCCACCGGCTTCCCGCACCTCATCAAGGGCGAGCATTCAGAGAATGTCTCCACCGGCGTCGATGTTTACTCCACCAAGTCGCCGCTGGGCGTGGTGGGCATCATCAGCCCCTTCAACTTCCCCGCCATGGTGCCGCTGTGGTTCCTGCCGATCGCCATCGCGGCCGGCAACACCGTGGTGCTGAAGCCGAGCGAAAAGGACCCGACGGCGGCTAACTGGCTCGCTGCACTCTTCACCGAGGCGGGACTTCCGGATGGGGTCTTCAACGTCCTGCATGGAGACAAGGAAGCCGTCGATGGACTGCTGGA
Organism: Arthrobacter sp. YN; assembly: GCF_002224285.1. GTDB lineage: Bacteria > Actinomycetota > Actinomycetes > Actinomycetales > Micrococcaceae > Arthrobacter. The sequence goes on from NZ_CP022436.1 coordinate 651,547, forward strand.
GCACCCGGATGTGAAGGCGATTTCGTTCGTTGGATCCACCCCGATCGCGCAGTACATCTACGAGACCGCGGCCCGCAACGGCAAGCGCGTCCAGGCTCTCGGCGGTGCCAAGAACCACATGCTGGTCCTGCCCGACGCCGACCTCGAGCTGACTGCCGACGCTGCCATCAACGCCGGCTTCGGTTCCGCGGGGGAGCGGTGCATGGCCATCAGCGTGGTGGTGGCGGTCGAGCCCGTTGCCGACGCGTTGATCGGGAAAATCACCGCTCGAATGTCCACCCTGAAGATCGGTGACGGCCGGCGCAACTGCGACATGGGCCCGTTGGTTACCCGCCAGCACCGCGACAAAGTGGCCGCCTACATCGATGTTGCCCTCGAAGACGGCGCCAAGGTTGTGGTGGACGGCCGCGGCATCGAGGTAGACGGCGACCAGAACGGCTTCTGGCTCGGCCCGACGCTGATCGACGACGTCCCCGTCACCTCCCGTGTGTACACCGAGGAGATTTTCGGCCCCGTCCTGGCCGTGGTCCGCGTCAACAGCTACGAAGAGGGTCTGCACTTGATCAACTCCGGCGCCTTCGGCAACGGCACTGCGATTTTCACGAACGACGGCGGAGCGGCCCGCCGCTTCCAGACCGAGGTTGAAGTCGGCATGGTGGGGATCAACGTGCCGATTCCCGTTCCGGTGGCCTACTACTCCTTCGGCGGTTTCAAGGACTCCATCTTTGGCAGCTCCAAGGCTTACGGCTTGCAGGGTTTCCAGTTCTTCACCCGCGAAAAGGCCATCACCTCACGCTGGCTCGACCCCAGCCACGGCGGCATCAACCTCGGCTTCCCCCAGAACTAGAGGGATGTGATAGAGCGTCGGTGATTTGGGGCCGGGAGGTGATAGAGCGTCTGAGGTGACACGCTCTCTCATATCCCGCTGGTTTTCGGGCTAACGCTCTTCCAGAAACTCGACGGCGGCGAACAGTTCCAGCCTGTCGCGCAGGCTGTCCAGGTTGAGCCCCAGAACGGTGCCCGCAGCATCGATCCGGTTCCTGAGGGTGTGCCGGTGGATCCCCAACTGCCGTGCCGTCCGATCCCAGACGCAGTTGTTCGCCAACCACGCTGAAACTGTTGGCAGCAGCTGGGTCTGTTCGGTTTCGTCGTGCTTGGCCAAAGGCTCAATGAGTCGCCGGGCAACGGAGCCAGCTTCGTCGCTGTGCAGCAGGCCCAGCATCCCGCCCCGGGAGATTTCCTCGAAGGCCACCAGGGGGCGGGCGAGTTCCAGAGCCCTTTGCAATGATCGCTCTGCCTCCTTCAAGGCCCTGGCGAGCTGGGCGAAGTCCGTCTCTGCCGACGTGCCCGCCGTCGCGCCGTACCGTTCCAGGAGAACCGTGACCTTTTGCTGGAGTGCTGGTCCAGCCAGCACCACAACGTTTTCATTCCGTTGGGCGTAAAAGACGGCGCCGCGGTGGTCGTCCGACAGCAGTTCCAGCGCCTCCAGGAGGTTCTGTCCTTGCCCCGGAGGCTGGGCCATGGTCACCACAACGGGATCTGCGGGCAGCCTGCCCCAGACCTGGCGGGCCGTGCGTTCGGCAACGTCCGTGCTTCCTGCCAGCAATTGCTCGAAAACGCCTGCACGCAGGTGGCGGCGTGCGGTATCGAGGGTGCGTGTTTGCTCCAAGGCGAGGCTCGCCAGCGCGATCACACTGTTGATGATGTCGGTGCGGGCCGGATCCAACGGCTCGATGGCCCCCAGGACCAGCACTCCGCGCAAATGATGCCGGCGGCCCAGCGTCTGCAAGGTGATCTGCTCGCCGTCGACCGTCAATTGCGAGACCGATCGCGAGCCTTGGTCCAAGGATTTCCGTACGGCATCCATCACGCCGGGCATCAACGACGACGGCACGGGACGGTTGTTGGGCATCAGGATGTGGTTTCCCGCGGCGTCGAACATCGCTACCCAGCCATGCAGTTGGCGTTCGAGCTCGGCCAGGATGGAGCGCAGTCCGTCGGGACGCAGGGCAGCCCGCGCGATGGCCCGTTGTGCTTGGAGCGACCATTCGGACCTGGCGTTCTGTTCCCTCGCCAGCAAATCTGCAACGAATCGTATGACAGCGATGAACGGCGTCCTGTCGGGGACCTCCAGCAACGGCAACGCATGGGTCCGGCACGCCTCTACCAGGCCTGATGGCAGCACGCCGTGAATCACTTGGGTGGCGAAACCGAGGCCGCTGATCCCATGCTTGACCAACCGTGCCACGTAGTCGTTGTAGAGCGCCGCGGGACCATCGCCCACCGGGAACTGGGTACCATCCGTCAGCAGCAGCTGCCCCGGATCGAGGAACGGCGTGGGATCGTCAAGGTCGGAACTATGGACCCAGGACACGGATGCTTCCACCGCAGGATCACCTGCCTCCGGTGTCACCAGTCTCAGGTTCAGCGCGCTGTTGCGAAGGATGGTGTTGATGGTTGGCGGCATACTCAGGCGCTCCTTGGAAAAAAGTAGTTCCACACCCTGCCAACTATACAAATGTCCTGAGGCGTTGCTCTGTTCAAAAGCCCAAGATGAAGGGGAAGCCCAACCCGCCCTTTCGAGAGGACCCTCCAATGTCTCCCACCCGGACTGCCCTGGCTGTTCCCACCACCAACGCAGAGGTCGCCGCGTTGGACACCGCGAATGTCTTCCACTCCTGGTCAGCCCAGAAAACGCTGAAGCCAATGGCCATAGCCGGTGGTTCCGGCAGCACTGTTTGGGACCACGAGGGCAGGACGTACCTGGATTTCTCCAGCCAGCTTGTCAACACCAACATTGGCCACCAGCATCCGCGCCTCATCGAAGCCATCAAGCAGCAACTGGACACGCTCACCACGGTTGCTCCCGCGCATGCCAACCACACCCGCGCCGTGGCGGCCCGGAAGATCCTGTCCCACGCGCCGTCGACGATGGACAAAGTGTTCTTCACCAACGGCGGCGCGGACGCCAACGAGAATGCCATCCGCATGGCCCGCCTGCACACCGGGCGGGATAAGGTCATCTCCCGTTACCGCTCGTACCACGGCAACACCGGCGCCGCCATCGTGGCCACCGGAGACTGGCGCCGCATCCCCAACGAATACTCCCGCGGACACGTCCACGTCTTTGGGCCGTACCTTTACCGCTCCGAGTTCTGGGCCGAGACCCCGGAACAGGAAGCGCAGCGCGCCCTGCAGCACCTGCGCCGCACCATCGAACTGGAAGGGCCGCAGTCCGTTGCCGCAGTGCTCCTCGAGACCGTTCCCGGGACGGCCGGCATCCTGCTCCCGCCGCCCGGCTACCTCGAGGGCGTCCGTGCACTCTGCGATCAGCATGGAATCGTCCTGATCCTGGACGAGGTCATGGCCGGCTTCGGACGCACCGGCGACTGGTTCGCCCTGGACGCCTTCAATGTCAGGCCCGATCTCATCACCTTTGCCAAGGGCGTCAACTCGGGCTACGTCCCGGTAGGCGGCGTCATCATCTCCGAAGAAATCTCAGCCACGTTCGATGACCGTGTCTTCCCCGGCGGCCTCACCTACTCCGGGCATCCTCTGGCTGCTGCCTCGATTGTTGCTTCGATCGAGGCCTTTGAAGAAGAGGACATCGTAGGGAACGCCGCCCGGATTGGCTGCGACCACCTCGAGCCCGGCCTGGCATCTTTGGCTGATCGGCACGACGTCATCGGTGAAGTCCGTGGACGGGGCGTGTTCTGGGCACTCGAGCTCGTGGAGGACCGCCAGACCCGGACGCCGGTCAGTGCAGCGTTCATGGGCAAGCTCAAAGCGGAACTGCTCCACCGCGGACTGTTGCCCTTCATCGCCGACAATCGCGTGCACGTGGTGCCGCCCGCCGTCGTGACGCCCGAGGAAGTACGCCAGGCGTTGGCGATATACGACGACGCCCTGACCGCCGTCAGCTGATGCGCCCTTGAGGTCAGTTGCCCGCCTGGCTGAGGACGTCCGCCTCCCGTGGTGCCCCCACGGATCCCCGCTGGATCAGTCTGGCCACCAACTCCGGGCCGGACGCAGTGGACTTCCTGCCCTCAATCTGCCGGATCAGTGCTGAAGCCGCTGCAATGCCCATGTCGTAGACGGGCTGCGCGATGACGGTCAAGGGGGAGTGGTGAGGCGTGTCCAGGCGAAGTCGTCGTACATGAGGAACGAGACGTCGCCGGGGATGGAGAGTCCTGCTTCCTGGATGGCTTCCACCACTCCCAGGGCGATCAGGCCATCGGAGGCGATGATGGCGGTGGCCGCGGCAGGCTCCATCAACAGTTCGTTGGTGATCCGTTTGACCGATTCCGCATCGCCGGCGTTGAGCCGTACCAGATCCGCAGGGTGGGTGAGTCCCTCTTCCTCGAACGCGCGACGGATGCCGTCCAGACGGTCCGAGATTTGCGAGGAGTCCAACACCATCCCTTCCTGGTAGGGAGAATCTGATTTCAAGGTCGAGACGAAGGCGATTCGGCGATGTCCGGCCTTGATCAAGTACTTGGTTGACTCGTAGGAGATGCCGCCCATGTCCACGGCGAAGGTCTCAACGTCCAACCCTGCGGCGGCTCGGTCCAGCAGTACCAGAGGCCGCCCGGACTCACGGACCTGGCGCAAATGCGTGGTCTCCACGGACGAGGCAGGAGCCACGATGAGCCCGTCCACGCGCTTGTCCAACAGCACCCGGACGGCATCCACTTCGGCGGCCCGTTCCTCGTCCGTGTTGATGAGGATGACGTTGTAGCCGCTCTTCTTGGCGGTGTCCGTGATGCCCCTCATGGCGAGTCCGAAGTGGGGGTTTTCAATGTCGCCCACCACCACGCCAATAGTGTTGGATTTGCCGGTGTTCATGCTGCGGGCAAGCTCGTTGGGCCGGTACCCAAGCTCCTCGGCCGCGGCCAGGACGCGCTCGCGGACGTCGTCGCTGACTGCACCGTAATTGCCCAGCGCGCGGGCTGCCTGCGCCTTGGACACTTTCGCTGCTTTGGCGACGTCGGCAACCGTTACGTCCCGCCGTCGGGATCCGTCACTGCTCATGTTCACCTTTCAAGAGGGGTGTTGACGCGGCTTTGTGAGTTCCGCTACATTTCATATCAATCGATGTGAGTCCGGTCTCAATCCTAGGGGCTGAGACCGGACTCAACAAGACCCCGCATCGAGCAATAACTTTCAGCGGCTCCTGACAGCACCGCTTTCCCTCCCACGATTGGACAACGCTGTGATCAAACTGAACTTCCGCCCGGCAGCGCTCGCAGCAGCAGCCTTGGCGGCCATCCTTGCCCTCTCCGGCTGCGGTGGATCCTCCGCAAGCTCCTCGCCATCCGCCGAGAATCCCTACGGCCTGATCGAGCCCGGCACCATCCGCGTGGCCAGCCTCGGCGATTCCAAGCCCTACACCTTCACGGACGGCTCGGGAAATTTCACCGGCTTTGACGTGGAACTGTTCAAGGACGTTGCCCATCGCGCCGGCGTCGACAAAGTTGTCTTCACCGGCCAGGACTTCTCCGGACTGCTTGCTGCCGTAGCCAACGGCCAGTTCGACGTTGGTGTGGCAGCGATCGGGATCACCGACAAGCGCAAGGAAACCGTGGACTTCTCCGATGGTTACCTCGCCGGATATCTGACGGTCATCACCACCAAGACTTCCGGCATCAACGACGCCGACGCCCTCAACGGCAAGCGGCTGGGCGTTGTCCAGGGAACCCTGCAGGAAGCCTACGCAGTCAAGAACTTCACCTCGGCGCAGCTGGTCCGCTTCCCGGACAACAACACGGCCATCTCGGCAGTCAACAGCGGTTCCGTGGACGCCCACTTCCTGGACTACGAGGCAGCCAAGGAATACCAAGAGCAGTTCGGACTGGTGAGCGCAGCGGATATTCCGTCCTTCGACGCCCCTGCAGGATTCGCCCTTGCCAAGGACAAGCCCGCTTTCAAAGAAGCGCTGAACAAGGGCCTCGCCGAAGCAATGGAAGACGGCACGTGGAAGAAGCTCTACGAAAAGTGGTTCCCGGGCTCGCCGATGCCGGAGCAGTACCTCCCCAAGGCCGAGCAGACCTCCAGCCCTGCCCCGACCGCCAGCAAGTAAGCCCAACACCTAACGTCTGAGAGCACTCAATGGATTGGCTCAATACCATCAGCCGCACGTTCTTCGACTTTGAAGCCATGGTCGAAGTAATGCCCCAGCTCCTCGGAGTTGGCCTCCTCAACACCCTGATCATCTCCATCGCCGCAACCATTCTTGGCGTAGTGATGGGCATGGTGGTGGCGGTTATGGGCATCTCGCGCTCCAAGTGGCTGCGCATCCCGGCAAGGATTTACACGGACCTCTTCCGTGGCTTACCCGCCATCCTCACCATTCTGCTGATTGGCCAGGGTTTTGCGCGGTTGAGCCAGTCGGTCTTCGGACCCTCTCCGTACCCCCTGGGAATCATCGCCCTGAGTCTCATCGCCAGCGCTTACATCGGAGAGATTTTCCGGGCCGGCATTCAGAGCGTTGACAAGGGCCAAGGGGAAGCTTGCCGCGCTTTGGGCATGAGCTACTCCAAGTCCATGGCCCTGGTAGTGGTGCCGCAAGGCATTCGCAGGGTCCTGCCGGCCTTGGTGAACCAGTTCATTGCGATCGTCAAAGACTCATCGCTGGTCTACTTCCTTGGACTCCTGGTCAGCGAACGTGAACTGTTCCGGGTGGGGCAGGATGCAGCAGTACTGTCCGGCAACCTTTCACCGCTGGTCATGGCAGGCATCTTCTACCTCATCATCACGGTGCCCCTGACCCACCTGGTCAACTACTTCGACAACAAGTTCCGCACCGGCCGCCGCCGTCCCACCGCACCCACCAGTGGGCTGAAGGAAGTCAAGGAACTCGATGCGGCCTCGCCGCTCATCACCGGGAGCAACACGTGAACCTCACAAGCAGCAGCGCCACCAGCACCAACAAGCCCACCCAGGACATCGAGAAGTTCCACGGCTCCAGCTTGGAACTCCAGGACCTGACCATGGCCTACGGGGACGTTGAAGTGCTCCGCAACGTCAGCCTCACCGTGGCCCCGGGAACCACCACCTGCATCATCGGCCCGTCCGGTTCCGGCAAGTCCACGCTCCTGCGCGGAGTCAACCGCCTGCACGAACCCAAGAGTGGCGACGTGCTGCTGGCCGGCGAAAGTGCTCTCAAGGTCAAGCCGGACATCCTCCGCGCACGTATAGGAATGGTGTTCCAGCACTTCAACCTTTTCCCTGACCATACCGCCCTGGAAAACGTGGCGCTGGCCCTCTGGAGCGTCAAGGGAATGTCCAAGTCGGAGGCCCGGGAACGCGCCCGGCGCCGCCTCGCCGAAGTCGGCCTCGCCGAACGCGCAGATCACCGGCCCCGCGACCTCTCCGGCGGCCAGCAGCAACGCGTCGCCATCGCCAGGGCGCTGGCCATGGAGCCCGAGGTCATGCTCTTCGACGAAGCCACCAGCGCCCTGGATCCCGAGCTGGTCAAGGGCGTCCTCAACCTCATGGCCGGCCTGGGCCGCCGCGGCATGACCATGCTGGTGGTCACCCACGAAATGGGCTTCGCCCGCAAAGTGGCAGACCAGGTGGTGTTCATGGATGAAGGCGAAGTCGTGGAAATCGGAACCCCCACCGAGCTCTTCGACAACCCACGCAGCGAACGCCTGCAGCGCTTCCTCTCGGAAGTGCTGTGATGAGCAGGCCAACAGCGGCACTTATCAGAACCGCCGTCGTCGGATTTGGCGTTTCGGGCAAGGTGTTCCACGCACCGTTGATCGAAGCGGACCCGAACTACTCCCTTGACGTCATTGTCACAGCAGATCCGCTGCGCATGGTCGAAGCCCGGCGGCTCTACCCGCAGGCAACGATTGTTCCCACTCCGGAGGACATGTTCGCCCGCGCCGGGGACCTGGACCTGGTGGTCCTTGGAACGCCGCCGCTGACGCACGTTGATCTTGGTGTCATGGCCATCGCCCAGGGGCTCAACGTTGTGGTGGACAAGCCTTTTGTCACCACGGTCGCCCACGGTGAGGATCTGGTCGGGCGGGCGTCCGACGTCGGTGTGCAGCTCACGGTCTTCCAGAACCGCCGGTGGGACGCCGACTTCCTGACGCTGCGGAAGCTGCTGCAGGACGGTGCCTTGGGAGACGTGAGGACGTTCGAGTCGCGCTTTGAATGGTGGCGTCCGGAAGGCTTCGGGAACTGGCGCGATTCGGCCACCCTGGCTGAGGGTGGCGGCATCCTTCATGACCTTGGAGCCCACCTGATCGATCAAGCCATCCAGCTTTTCGGCCCTGTGGAGGACAGCTACGGCGAAACCGCCAACCATGGCCCGTATGAGGCGGCCGCCGACACCGAAGCTTTCGTGTCGCTGCGCCACGAATCCGGCGTCCGGACACGGCTGTGGATGAACGGAATGGCCGCCCAAGTGGGCCCGCGCTTCCACGTCCTCGGCTCCAAAGCCGGCTACACCAAGTGGGGACTCGACGCTCAGGAACCTGCCCTGGCAGCCGGCATCACGCCGTCGGATGCCACGTACGGCACGGAACCCCAGGATTCCTGGGGGCTTCTGGGAGTGGACGGGGCGACCATGCCGGTCCCGGCAGAAAAGGGCGACTATCCACAGTTCTACAGGGAACTCGCAGGCTCGCTCCGTGGGCAGGGGAAGCTTCCGGTGCAGCCGGCGGAAGCCCTGGAAACCCTCAGGATCATCGAAAACATCCACGCGTTCGCATAGGCGCGTTGAGCAGCATTTACCTCAAAGAAAGGGAGAACCATGTCCTCCACCAAGCACGTCGCCGTCATCGGAGGCGGCATCCTGGGCGTATCCACCGCCGTCCACCTGCTCCGCCAAGGCGCCTCCGTCACCCTGTTGACCGAGGAGGGCCTGGCCAGCGAAGCCACCGGCCGGTCACTCTCTTGGCTCAACTCGGCGGGCGAACGCTCCACGCCGTACCACCAGTTGCGGGTGGCCGGCGTTGACCGGTACCGCACTCTCTTTGCCGCCGATCCCAGCCGCGAGTGGCTGCAGTTCGGGGGAGGCCTGATGTGGAACGCTGCCGGGCAGAGCGAGGTCACGGAAGCCCGCCACGCCTACGAGAAGTCCATTGGCTACGACTCCAAGCTGCTGGCCCGCGAAGAAATTGCCTCGGTGACCCCAGGCATCGATGCCGGCGCCGTCCCCGAGAACGCCATCTTCAACCCCGGCGAAGGCTGGGTGAGCCTGCCGGACCTGGTGAACTTCCTGATGGAGGAGTTCCACGCGTTGGGCGGCCGGCTGATCCTTAACGTCGGCAAGTCTTCGGTGATGGTCGACGGCGGACGGGCCACCGGCGTCGAAACCGCCGGCGGTGAAAAGTACCCCGCTGACGCCGTCCTGGTTGCCTGCGGTGCGGCGACGCCCGCCGTCGTGAAGCCGCTTGGCGTGGAGATCCCCAACGGTTCGCCGGTTTCCATGCTGGTGGTCACCAAACCCGTGGAGCACCAGGTGGCCGCAGTGATGAATACGCCCCGGGCTGCTGTTCGTCCCAACCCCGGCAACACTTTCGCCCTGGATCACGACTGGTATGAAGCGAACATCACCGAGCACGCCGACGGTTCTTTCACCATCCCGGATGACGTTGTCCAGGAGCTGGCCGACGAATCCTCCAAGCTCATCGCGGGAAATCCGGAACTCAAGCCGGCGTCCTGGAAGATCGGCTACAAGCCCATCCCCGGTGACGGCGAACCGGTCTTCGGCGAACTCGGTCAAGTGCCTGGCTGCTTCGTAGCCTTCACGCACTCCGGTGCCACGCTGGGCCTCATCGCCGGTGAACTGCTGTCCGGTGAGATCCTGAGCGGCGAAGACCACCCGATGCTGGCCACTTTCCGCCCGGGGCGTTTCTCCTAAACCCCTACAAGGCCAACGGCCCCGATACGCCATCTGCATCAGCGTGTCGGGGCCGCTGAGGGTGGATCATTAACAAATCCTGCAAACCCGCAACACTTCCTCAGGAAAACTCAAGACTCACCCACGGTCCAACTGAGCAGTTTCGGAGAAGCTTTCGGCCCGCCGGCACCGTAGCTTGGGATTAACCGCATGATCACGCAGGACAGACGAAGGAACCCACCATGGCTGAGACTGGAACTACTGACAAGACCAAGTCCTACGACGGCTTCACGGAGGAAGAGCGCGCGGCGATGAAGGAGCGCGCGCAGGAACTGAAGAAGGCTCCGCGCAAGAAGGCGTCCAAAGCCGACGGCGAGGCTGACGTACTGGCCAAAATCGCTGAGATGCCCGAGGGGGACAAAACCATAGCCGAGGCGCTTCACGCGATCGTCAAGGAGCATGCGCCCGAACTCACGCCCAAGACCTGGTACGGGATGCCGGCCTACGCCAAGGACGGAAAGAACATCGTCTTCTTCCAAAGCTCCCACAAGTTCAAGGCCCGGTACGCCACGCTCGGGTTTGAAGAAAATGCCAAGCTCGACGACGGCGACATGTGGCCAACGTCGTTCGCCCTCAAGGAAATCACGCCGGAGGTCGAGGCAAAGATCGTGGAGTTGATCAAGAGGGCGCTGGGATAATCGCTGGCTTCCCTGGCCCCCTCTTCCGCGGCCCTAGGCCGGTTGGCTGTTGGCCGGCGGCAGGTCCGGATTCATGGGTTCCAGGTCCGGATCTTCTGCCGTCCACACCTGCACAATGGCCCAGGCAACCGCCGCAATGGGAACCGACAACACGGCGCCGATGATCCCCGCGAGGATGGTGCCAGCTGTCAGCGCCATCAGGATGACCAGTGCGTGCAGTTCCAGGGACTTGCCCATGACCACCGGCTGAAGGAAGTCACCTTCAAGTTGGTTGACGGCGATCACTGCGATCACGACGATCAGCGCCACGATGGGCCCGTTGGCGACGAGCGCGACCAAAGCTGCCAGGATCCCGGCGACCGTGGCCCCCACCAAGGGGATGAAGGCTCCAATGAACACGATGATTGCCAGGGGGATGGCCAGTGGCACTTGGAAGATGAGCAGGACCGCGCCGATTGCTACCGTGTCCACCAATGCCACGATCGCCGTGCCTCGAACGTAGCCACCCAGGACCTCCATGGTTCGCTTTCCAACCCGGCGAAGCTTCGCTTCCCTCAGGCCGGAGAAGGGTCGCATGAAGAACTCCCAGATCTTGGCGCCGTCCTTGAGGAAGAAGAACAGGATCACTACCACCAGGCTGGCGCCCGCAAGGAACTCGGTCACCACCGATAACCCAGTAACCGCCCCGGAACGCACCTGACTGCTCTGGGCAAACTCCACTGCCGCTTCACGTGCCTGGTTCAACTGCTCCCGGTCGATCGGAAACGGCCCGGTCAGCAGGAAGCTCTCCAACTCATCCAGTCCGGCCGCGGCCTGGCTGATCAGTTCGTCCCATTGGCTGCGCACCGACAGGACGATTACCGTGATGACCCCGCCGAGCACTATCAGAAGGCCCAGGAAAGCGACGCCGGTGGCCAGGCCGCCGCGCCAGCCGCGCCGTCGAAGCATGTTGACGAACGGCCCTATGGCCGCCGCCAGGATCAAGGATATGAGCACCGGGATAACGAGAAGGCGGATTTGAAGCAGCCCGAAGATCGCCACCACCGTCAGGGTCAGAATGAGCAGTATCTGCGCTGCCCGCACGGATGCCCGGCCCAGGGAGTCCTTCCAGAGGTCGGGCTTGCGTTGCTTGCGGACGGAAACGGGCGCTGTTTCCTCGTGTGCCGTCATGGGGGCTCCTGTTCGTTCGCATCGGTCAACCGACCTGATCAAACATAAGCCTACTGACTAATGCCCCTCCCCGGTGCGTCGGATCCAGTGCGTGGGATCGGGGTGCGGGGGTACCGGACCCGGGTCGGGAACCGGCGATGGCCCGGGTGTGGGGTTTGGATCCGGAATGGGGCTGGGTGGAAACGGGGTGGTGGGGTCCGGTGGTGGTGGCACCGGTCCTGGGTCCGGGGGAAATGGCTCGGGCTCGTGAGTGGGAGGAAGGGTCATGATCTCTCCTTTGCGTACGCGGGTGTAGTGCTCCGGGCAGATGCTTGCAGCCTACTCCCGGTTGCGTGGCAGCTACAGGGTTCCAGCGTTTGTGAATTTCTAGGTCAAATGACCTAAAGTGAGTGTCATGAATGATCTCCTTGAATCTGATCCCGCCGGTCCCATCCTGATCGTCGGCGGCTACGGCACTGTTGGCACGGCACTCACGCGACTCGCAGGTACGCAATGGCCGTTGCTCCTCACAGGCAGGAACCCGGACCGCGGCAGCCACCTGGCAAGCGGAAACGTGACCCTCCAACGATGGGACCTCAGCCGCCCGGAACCCTTCGAAGCCAAGGTCAGGGCGGTGATCAGCACTGTCAACGACCCCGACGACAGGGTCCTCCGCGCTGCCGTCAGCGCCGGCATCCCGTACGTCGACGTCACCCGCTGGACCAGCCGCGTCACCAGGGCAGCCACCCTGGCAACCCTCCTGCGGCCAACTGCTCCTGTATTGCTGAGCTCGGGCTGGATGGGCGGCGTGATCAACATCGTCGCAGCAGACTTGGTCCAAGACGCGGGCGGCGGTGACCAGATTGACGTCGCCATCCGCTACGACATCAACGACCGCGCTGGAGTTGATTCAGTGGACTTCATGGACCGGCTGGGACTGGACTTTGAAGTACGCAAAGGCGGTAAGGCCGCCGTCGTGCGTCCCTTGAGCGACACCCGTTGGGTGGACATTGCCGGGCACCGTACCAAGGTGGCGCGGCTCGACACGCCTGAACAATTCACTTTGCCGCTCACCCTTGGCGCCGGATCGGTGGCAACCCGGATCGGGTTCAGCTCCAATACGTCCACGACGGCGTTGCTCGCCGCACGTGCGGTGGGACTGTTCCGCTGGGGTAGTGGGGAACGGTGGACACCGCTGCGACGCTCCCTGTTGTACTCGCCCGGCGCGGGCGGCACTGCCCACATCCGTGTTGACGTGAAAGGGCCGGGTGGAACACGAACGGCCGTCATTTCAGATCCGCAAGGCCAGGCCCATCTGACCGCGTTGGGCGGATTGCTGGGGCTGCGCGCAGTTCTCGAGGAGGGCGCGCGGCCCGGTGTTTCCTTCCCCGAATCCGCGCCGGATCCAGCGTCCCGACTCGCGGAACTTGAATCGCACGGTGTGACAATATTGAGGTCATGACCGAAAGCAAGGGCGCCCTGAGGAAGGCTGCGCTCCTTGACGCTGCTGAAGAAGTACTGGTCACCAAGGGCAACGCGAACGCGGCAATGCGGGACTTTGCCGCTGCCGCAGGGGTGCGGATCGGACATCTGCAGCACTACTTTCCTACCCGTTCCGACCTCATCCGCGCCGTCCTTGAGCGAGCCCTGGAGCGCTCGCTGCGGCGGCTTGAGGAGACAGCCGGGTTCGACCTCGGCTCAGACGCGTCAGGCACGTTGTCCCGGGACGATTCCTACCGGCTGCTCACCGCGCTGCTTCTGGAGCATTCGGAGTTGGCTGATGTGAGGATGCACGTGGAGATCTGGGCACTGGCCGCCTCGGATGATCAGGCGGCCGGTGCTCTGCGGTCCTTTTACACTCAGTACGCTGCGCACGTACAGGGCGTGGTCCGGAGGGGCCGGCCGGACCTGTCGGAGCCGACCCTGAGAGGAGTGGCGGCTGCGATCGTCAGCCTTTTTGAGGGAGCGGCCGTGACACGATCCGACATCGCGGGGCTACGCACCGAGCAAGGCGATCACGCCATCATCCGCACTGCACAATGGCTGATCCACGGACAGGAAGCCGCCCAGTGACCCACCTGAGGCCCACGCCCGCGCAGCTCCGCTGGCAACAACTCGAATTCGGCGCCTTCATCCACTTCGGCATCAATACCTTTGCCGGAAAGGAGTGGAGCGACGGCACCATTCCGCCGTCGAAATTCAACCCGACGGAGCTCGACGCCGGCAGTTGGGTCCGTGCGGCCAAGGAAGCCGGAGCCAGGTACTTGATCCTCACTGCCAAGCACCACGACGGATTCTGCCTCTGGCCCACGGCGACGACTGACTACTCCGTCGCGTCCTCGCCGTGGCGCGGTGGTTCAGGCGATGTTGTTCGCGACGTTGCCGAGGCCTGCGCAGAACAGGGCGTAGGACTGGGGCTCTACCTGTCGCCCTGGGACCGGAACGCGGACTGTTACAGCGATCCCGCAGCCTACGACGACTTCTACGTTCAGCAGCTCACGGAACTCTGCACCGGTTATGGCCCGCTCATGGAGTTGTGGTTCGACGGCGCCGGGTCTGTTGGCCGGGAGTACGACTGGGAACGGATCATCGCTGTTGTTAAGGAGCACCAGCCGGACGCCATGATCTTCAACATGGGCCAGCCCACCATCCGCTGGGTAGGCAATGAGAACGGACTGGCGTCGGACCCCGTGAACTACGTGGTGGACCGCACGTCCGACACCCAGTACACGGATTCCAGCTCCGGGCTACGGGCCGAACGCTATCTGCCGCCTGAGTGCGATGTTTCCCTGCGCCGCGGCTGGTTCTGGCACCCCGACGACGAGCCCAAATCCACCGAACACCTGCTCGCGATTTACTACCAATCGGTGGGAATGGGTGCGAACCTCCTCCTGAACCTTCCGCCGGACACTCGGGGTTTGATTCCGGAGCAGGATGTCGCGAGGCTTCAGGAGTGGAAGGCCGAGCTGGACCGCCGCCTCTCCGGCGCGGTTGAGGCCACGCTTGAACACCACGACGGCGGAGCGACCCTGAGCTTCCCAGCTGCGGTGACGTTCAACCACGTGGAGCTCGTTGAGGACCTGAGTTCGGGGCAGCGGATCACTCAGCACGCGGTGTTTGGTGATGACGGCGTTGGTTATCACGGTATTGGTGATCACGGTATTGGGGGAGCGGGCCTTGTTGAGGGGATGACGGTAGGCAACCGACGCATTCACCAACTGCCCGTTGTCACCGCAAAAAGGTTGCACGTGAAACTAAGCGGTAAGGGCGACGGAGGCCGCCTCAGCTCAGCGCGTGTCTACACCGGAGCGCTGGATGCCGCAGCGCCGATGATTCCCGAAGGCTACGAAGCCCCCACAGACGCGCCGGACTAACAGCCCAACTAGGTAACAGTAAACGTCCCATTGAGCGCTCAATGGGACATTTACTGTTACCTGGTTGGGAGCCCGGCTCTTCCCACACCGACCCCCAGAACATGATGCAGGGAGGTAGCAACAGCTGCCCTCAAAAAGTTTTCAAAAAACTTTGTACTCCGCGTAACCCTTTGGCGTACGTGGTCGATTACGTCTGTGAAAGGGCCGAGCTGGAATTTGTCCCCCATCATGTTCCAGCTCGGCTCTTCCTTGTCCGGAGGAGTTCGTCCAAAGTAGTTTCCCGGACAAGCGGGTCCTCCCTGGGGACGGCCCGGCCGAGCAGATACCCTTGGTGGGGTTGTCCGTCGTTCAACGCGGATGACCTGGCTGGAAAGCCACGGACCTGCCGCCGATCGAAAGTCCCACAATTGTGACCGACGCATTGACCGACGAAGAGCTTCATGCGCTCAAGGGCAATACCGCGGAACTGTTCAGCGCCGTCTACCAGGCCTACGCGGGCCAGGTTCTCGGATACCTGACGGCCAAAGGCGTGCCCGATCCTGAAGCAAGTACGCAGGACGTGTTCCTGGCAGTGTTGCCGCGGCTTGATGACCTCAGCGGTGGCGTCAATGGCTTGCGGACTTTCATTTTCTCGGTGGCCCATGCACGCATGGTGGATGAGCACCGGAAGCAAACCCGGGCGCCCATACAGCACGAGTTCGAGCCCGAACGGGACACACGCGAATCGAGCTCTGCGGAGGCCGAAGCTTTGTCCAGGCTGGCGCCATATGAGGTTGCGGCGCTTCTGGACAACCTGGGCGACGACCAGCGGGAGGTCCTGCATCTCCGCATCGTGGGCGGCCTGACGGTTGAACAGGTAGCCGACATCATGGGGAAAACCGCTGGCGCCGTCAAGCAATTACAGCGCCGGGCCCTCATTACGCTCCGTGAGCATTCGGCAGTAAAGGATTATGTGTCGCCATGACGTACAGGGAAACAGAACGCGAAGCGATCGTGGACGAGTTACTGCTCGACGCCGGACTCGCCGACGCTTCAGACGTCCGTCAAGCGCTGGTTTCGCTGGGTACCTTTGCCCACCTTCCGGCTCCCGCTCCCAGCCCGGAACTCGCTGCCATGATCGCCGGCCCGCACGATGAACTGTCCAAGCGTCGCTGGCGGCACAAGCACCGGACCGCGGTGGTCAGCATCGCGGTAGTGGCTGCAATGGGACTTGGGGTGAGCGGGGTCGCCGCGGCCAGCTCGGGATTCACCCGGAATCCTTCCTTCATTGACCAGCTCATCAGCAATTTCCACCCCCGACCATCAGTCGCGGCACCCGAAGTGCCATCGCCTGACGCCCCCAGGGTCACCACGGAACCGGCTCCTGCTGCAGACCCCGCGGCGATTCCACCTGCCTCGGAAGCGGCATCCATCCCGGTGCCCGCGGCTGCCAACGCCGATAATGTGGCACAGGCACAGGCACAGGCACAGGCACAGGCACAGGCACCCGACGCCGTCCCGGCAGTGCCTGCAGTGCCTGCACCGAAACCTGCTGACGCCGGCGCTGCGAACGGCGGGGCTGCGCAGCCGGGCGCTGCCGACGCCGGCGCTGCCCAAGCAAGAACTGCCAAGCCGAACAAATCACTTGACGGCGCAGCCCAGGGGCCGGAGGCCAAGGAAAACCAGCTCGGGCGGCAGGGCGCGGATTCCCCTAAGGCTGAAGCGTCAAAAGCCGACACCGGAAAGCCGGCAAAGCCCGGGCTCAGCGGCAAGCAAGGAGCGCTGCTTCCGGCGCTGTCTGACAAGCGCACCGAAGAGCAGTTCCAGCCCATGATGGACAAGTGGAAGAAGTGGCTGAAACAGGGTCACCGCTAGACGCTCGCCACCTGGTACAGATGCAGAATATTCGGCCAGGATGCCCGCCGGTGGGCGGGTAGTCTGGGGGAATGATGCATGTCAACGATCCTGCCGTCGTGGAACGCTTGATGCGAACAAAAGGCACCTGGGCCATCGTGGGCCTCAGCACCAACCAATGGCGTTCCGCGTATGAGGTCTCGCTCTATGTCAGGGACACCATGGGCATGGAGATCATTCCCGTTAATCTCAAGGGCGAGGACGTGCACGGCGAGAAGGGGTACACGGCCCTGGCGGATATTCCGGCAGCCAGGCATCCCATCGACGTTGTTGAGTGCTTCGTCAACTCCCAGCGCGTTGGTGCGGTGATCGACCAGGCGATTGCGATCGGCGCCAAGGCCGTGTGGCTGCAGCTGGGCGTTTTCGATGACGAAGCTACCCAGCGGGCCAAGGACGCGGGCCTTGAAGTGGTAGTGAACTCCTGCCCGGCACGCGAAGGCTGGCACTACGGCTTGTGATTCCAGGCCCGATTCCTCTGTTAGATTTCAGCTGAATCATTTCTTGAGTCTTGGGGGACAGCCATGTTCGGCGGCCATTCTGCGATGCCATTTTCTACTCCCAGCAGGCGGGCCGCTTTCGGCATCCTTGGCGCTTCCATGGTGGCCGGCCTGACAGCTTGTACAGCAGCGGAAAGTTCGACGCCGGCGCTGACGCCCACTGGCGCTGCCGGGTCGCCCGAGGTGCCGGGGCAGAACGGTGCACTGGGCGTCGGAGGCGAGGTTCCGACGTCGTCCGCTTCGCCGACGCCGATGCCAACCACGACGCCCACCAAGCGCATCCGGCGCACCTTCATTCCGGACTACCAACTCCCGCCGATCGTGGGCGGCCTGGCGCCAGTGATCAGCAAGATCGAGACCAAGCACCCGGTGGTGTTCCTGACCATCGATGACGGCAACATCAAGACGCCGGAATCCGTGAAGCTGATGGCGGAGTACGACTACCCCGCGTCACTGTTCCTCACCAAGGACACCGTGGCGGACAACCCGGCTTTCTTCAACGCCTTCAAAGCCCAGGGCAGCCTGATTGAGAACCATACGGTCACGCACAACATCAACATGGTCCGGCAGTGGGGTTACCAGCAGCAGGTCAACGACATGGTGGGAATGCAGGAGTACGCGTTCCAGCACTACGGCCGCCGTCCCACGCTGTTCAGGCCGCCTGGAGGGGCCTACTCCAACGTGATGCGGCAAGCCGTGGCGGCATCGGGCATGAAGGCGATCGTCACCTGGGAAGCCAAGGCCAACGCTGGGAAAATGGACTACCAGGTGGGGAACTCCCTGCGCCCGGGTGACATTGTGCTCATGCATTTCCGTGCCGAATTCGCCGCCGACCTCGCTGCATTCCGCGCAGCCCAGCTGGCTGCGGGGCTGGAAGTGGTGCTGCTGGAGGACTTCCTGGGCGTGGCGTAGGCAGTGGCGTAGCCGTGGCCCCGCGCACGGAGCACCAGTAGGCTCGCTCCATGGACGTTTCCACCCTCCGCGACATCTGCCTGGGCTTTCCCGGCGCCTTCGAAGATTTCCCGTTCGGACCTGAGACGTCCGTGTTCAAGGTGCGGGCCGCCGTCGCCGGCGGTGCCCGCCACGAGGCGAAGATGTTCGCCCTTTCCACGATGGATCCGGACAACTGGTCCGTGAGCCTCAAGTGCGAGCCCGCGTTGGCGGAGCAGCTCAGGGCAGCGAACCCCGAGATCACGGGTGCCTGGCACATGAATAAGACCCATTGGAACGGTGTCCGGCTGGATGGCGCCCTGTCCGACGCCATGGTGCGGGACATGGTGGAGGACTCTTATGACCTGGTGGTGGCAACGTTGAGCCGCAAGCAGCAGGAGCAACTGGGCTGGGCCCGGCTCGCAAAGCCTCAGGGCAACTGACACGCCCGCGCACACCCTCCCCACGGCGCTGACATGGGGCTAGATTGATACTGCATACCTAAAGACCTCAGCTACGGGCTGGTCAGGAGCGGTTTGATGCTGGATCAGAAGACACTGGACCACCTTTGGAACTTTCGCGATCCTGCTGCCTCGGAAGCCAGATTCCGTGCCGCAATGATCGAGGAAATGTACGACGCCGATGAACGTGCTGAGTTGGCAACCCAGCTTGGGCGGGCCATCAGTTTGCAAGGCCGCTTCGAGGAAGCCGATGCACTTCTGGACGACATCGACGACGACGAGCCCACCGTGGGCGTGCGCATCCTCCTGGAACGCGGGCGGGTTTTGAATGCCGGCGGACGTCCCGCCATGGCCGTTCCCCTCCTGGAGCAGGCCGCCGAGTTGGCGGACCACCTTGGTGAGGAATTCCTGGCCGTCGATGCACTGCACATGCTCTCGCTCGCGGATGCCGCGAACGCCGAGGTCTGGATGCGAAGCGCCCTCGAATATGCCTCGACAGCCCGTGATGAGCGGACCAAGCGCTGGATGATTGCTTTGCACGTTGGCCTCGGCACGTTTCTGAGCGGTAAAAAGCGGCTCACGGAGGCCATGGTGGAGTTCCAATTGGCCGAGCAATGGGCGGAACGACTGGGATCCGAGGGGCAGAAGGCGTTGGCCCGGGAGGCCATCACAGAGTGCGGAAAAGCCCTCGCCGAAGGACCATAGAAAGATCACGCTTTGACATATGTTGATCGAAACTGCCGCGAAATATTGATTTTCGATCATTCGTGGTGAATTATGTCACAGAAGGTTGGTGCTGCCAGAGCGCCAACCCAGACTGTCTGACTGACCGGCTTTTCCGCCGCAACAGTCGACACTACGAGTCACTGGAGGGTTTAGAAATGAACGTTCAGCACCAGTCCGTCGGTCGCCGTGGATTCCTGCGCGGAGCACTCGCTGCAGCCGTGCTCGTGCCCATGGGGGGAACCATTGCTTCATGTGCCGCAGGTGGCGGCACCACCACCGCCGGCCCCACGGGCACTGTCTCCGACACCAACCCGTTCGGCATGGCAGACAAGTCCACAGTGGACGCCGTGATCTTCAAGGGCGGCTACGGGATCGACTACGTCGAGTTCGCAGGCAAGGCCTTCGAAAAGGCGCATGAGGGTTCCACGGCCAAGATCTCCCCGTCCACGGACATCGCCCAGGAACTTCAGCCGCGCTTTGTCGGTGGCAATCCGCCGGACCTGATCGACAACTCCGGCGCCAAGGCCATCGGCTTCAGCACCATCCTTGCCCAGCTTGAGGACCTCACCAGCGTTGTGGAGGCCAAGAACCTTGAAGGCAAGGTCATCAAGGACACCCTGTACACAGGCGTACTGGCTCCGGGCACA
Source organism: Arthrobacter sp. YN (assembly GCF_002224285.1). Lineage (GTDB taxonomy): Bacteria > Actinomycetota > Actinomycetes > Actinomycetales > Micrococcaceae > Arthrobacter. The sequence continues at coordinate 671,778 of NZ_CP022436.1, forward strand.
TTCGACGGCAAGCTTGCTGCACTGAACTACGTCCTGACCGTCTTTGCCGTGTGGTACTCCGACTCCCTGCTCAAGGAAAACGGCTGGACCGTTCCGAAGACCTGGGATGAGATGTACGCACTCGGCGAGCAGGCCAAAGCCAAGGGCAAGTACCTCTTTGTCTGGGGCAAGGAAGCTGCCACGTACTACCAGGAACTGGCCATTGCTTCTGCCATCAAGGAAGGCGGCGACGACGTTCGCCTCGCCCTGGAGAACCTCAAGGCCGATTGCTGGTCGCACCCGGCCATCCAGTCCGTCTTCACGGCCCTGGACAAGATCGTCAAGGCCGGCTTCTTCAAGCCCGGCGGTTCCGGCACCCAGTTCACGGCCGCCCAGGCACAGTGGAGCAACGCCCAGGAGGCTGTGTTCTACCCCTCGGGTTCCTGGATCGAGAACGAAATGAAGGACCAGACCAAGGCCGGCTTCAACATGATGGGTGCCCCGGCCCCGTCCGTGAGCGCCAGCCCCAAGATGCCGCAGACAGCACTTCACAGCGCTGCAGGCGAGCCGTTCATTGTTCCGAGCCAGGGCAAGAACGCCGCCGGCGGCAAGGAGTTGCTCCGGATCATGCTCTCCAAGGAAGCTGCCACCAACTTCGCCAAGACCAAGCTTGCTCCCACCATCGTCAAGGACACCGTCCCGGCCGATGGATTCGGGTCCACAGCCCTGGTTTCGCAGACGAAGATGCTCAGTGACGCCGGCGAGAACATCTACACCTGGAACTTCATCGACCTGTACGGCACCAACAAGGACCAGCTGGTGGTTTGGAACACCTTCCTGGACGGCAAGTCGGACGTCGCAACCCTCACCTCGGCACTCCAGAACATCACCGACAAGGTCCGCAATGACAGCTCGGTCAAGAAGATCGAAGTGAAGTGACCTCAGTGAAAACTCAGCAGAGCCGGAACGACGACGGCCTGGCCGCCGTCGTTCCGGCGCCGGCTCCACCGCAAGTGGTTAAGCGGCGGCGGAAGCCGTTGACGTGGGACAAGGTCAGCTTCTTCGCGGTCTTCCTCGGACTGCCGTTGGCGATCTACCTCTTGTTCGTGATTTGGCCCTTTATCCAGGCATTCGGGTATTCGCTGACGGACTGGTCCGGCTTCTCGCCCAACCAGAACTTCATCGGCCTCGAAAACTACGTGAAGATCTTTACCGACGACATCTTCATGAAGGCGATGTCCAACAACATCATCCTGGTCATTTTCCTCCCCATCATCACCATCATCCTGAGCCTGGTGCTTGCGTCGCTGGTGACGGTAGGCGGGAGCAGCAAAGGCCAGATCAAGGGTTTGCGCAATTCCAGCTTCTACCGCGTGGTGTCGTTCTTCCCGTACACCATTCCGGCAGTAGCCATCGGCATCATGTGGGGGCAGATCTACGATCCTTCCGGTGGCCTGCTGAACGGCATCCTCACCGGGATGGGACTGGACCAGTTCAAGGACTTCGCCTGGCTGGGTGATAAGAACACCGCCATGATCGCCACCATGTTCGTGATCGTCTGGGGCTTTGTTGGCTTCTACATGGTCCTGTTCGTGGCCGGTATCAAGGGCATTCCTGCCGAGCTTTTCGAAGCCGCCAGGATCGACGGCGCGGGACGCTTCCGCACCGCAATGTCCATCACCATCCCGCTGATCCGCGACAACATCCAGACCGCCTACATCTACATGGGCATCCTCGCGTTGGACGCGTTCGTCTACATGGCCGCGCTGAACTCCGGCGGTGGTCCGGACAATTCCACGCTGGTCATGGCACAACAACTGTTCTTCACGGCTTTCAGCAAGGGACAGTTCGGTCTCGCCAGCGCCATGGGGGTTGTGCTGGCCATTGCCACGCTGATCTTCTCCGGACTGGTGTTTGTGGTTAACCGGCTCACCGGCGGCGATAAGGATGTGAGCCTGTAATGAGTACCAAAGTCTCAACCCCGGAAATGAAGTCACTGCACTTCCAGCCCCGGACCCCGGCAACCACGAAGGGCGACAAAGTGGTGGGAGCGGTGTCCCACACCGCGCTGACCATCTGGACGCTGATCGTTATCCTGCCGCTCCTGTGGACGTTCATGTCCTCCTTCAAGACCTCCAGCGAGATTTTCGCTTCACCGTTCGCTTTGCCTGGTGAATGGAAGCTGGACAACTACGTCAAGGCCTGGAGCGAAGCCGGCATCGGCAGCGCCTTCCTGAACTCGATCATCGTTGTGGCCGCAGCACTGGTGATCGTCATGGTCCTCGGTGCGATGTGTGCCTACGTCCTTGCCCGGTACACCTTCCGGGGCAGCAGGGCCATCTACTACCTGATGCTCGCCGGGCTGACGTTCCCGATCTTCCTTGCCATGGTGCCGTTGTTCTTCGTGCTGAAGAACATGGGACTGCTGAACACCCTGCCGGGCCTGATCCTGGTGTATGTGGGCTTCGCGCTTCCGTTCACGGTGTTCTTCCTCTTCTCCTTCTTCAAGTCTCTGCCGCACGAAATCACCGAAGCAGCAGCGCTTGACGGCGCAGGGGAGTGGCGGACGTTCTTCCAGGTCATGTTGCCGATGGCCAAGCCGGGCCTTGCCTCGGTTGCCATCTTCAACTTCCTGGGCCTCTGGAACCAGTTCCTGATTCCCGTGTCCATCAACGCCGCCGGCCCGCGCGTCCTGTCCCAGGAACTCGCGGCCTTCGCCGGCCAAATGGGCTACGCAGTGGACTACGGCGCGCTGTTCGCAGCCGTCAGCGTCACCGTCATCCCGGTGCTCATTGTCTACGTGATCTTCCAGCGCCAGCTGCAGGGGTCCGTTTCGCAAGGCACTTCGAAGTAGTACATCCACGCTAAAACAGCATTCGACGGCGGTCCTCACCTTACGGTGCGGGCCGCCGTCGAGTTTTTGTACAGCTCCCGCCCTTTAGAAGGCCGGTTAAGGGCATTTCCTGTACAAAAACCCTGTCAGGATGGAACGGATTCTGTAGTGCAACGAAAGGCAGCAGCCCGTGATCTTCATTGTGGTCAAGTTCAATGTCAAACCCGACTGGTCCGAGCGCTGGCTGGACCTCGTGGGTGACTTCACCGAAGCAACCCGCCAAGAGCCCGGCAACCTGTGGTTCGACTGGTCCCGCAGCGTGGATAACCCCAACGAGTTCGTGTTGGTGGAAGCCTTCCAGGACGATGCCGCCGAAGCCCACGTCAACAGCGCCCACTTCAAGAAGGCCATGGCGGACATGCCGCAGGCCCTCGTGGAGACACCCCACATCATCAGCCGCCAGTTTGAAGGCAGCGGCTGGGACCGCATGGGCGAGTTGACCATCGCGTAGGGGAAACTACAAAGAGGCGGTGCCGGACTCGTTGAGCCCGGCACCGCCTCTTTAAGCACTACTTCTCAGAACATCCAGGGGATCTCTGCGTGGCCGAAGTCGCTGAACGAGCCGAAACGTCCCGCCTTGAACGCCAGCACCTCGCCGTCCCGGTCCCGGCACGTGGTGACCTGGCCGAAGAAGACCTGGTGATCGCCGACGTCGTACTGTTGGACCACGCTGCAGTCCGCCTGGGCGAGGGCGCCCTTGATGACCGGTAGGCCGTTGTCGGTAACGTCGAAGTCGCCGTCGCCGAAGCGGTCTCCGCCGCGGACGGCGAACCGCCGGGCCACTGACTCCTGCTTCGCACCGAGGATGGACACCGCGAACTTGCCGCTTTCCATCAAGGCCTCGCCGGTCCGGGTGCCGAAGTTCAGCGAGATCATCAGGATGGGTGGTTCCAGGCTGATGGACGTCAGCGAGCTGATGGTCATCCCGTATTGCTCGTCCTCGTGCTGGGTGGTGACCACAGCGACGCCGGTGAGGAAACGGCCCATGGCGCGGCGCATCCCCATGGCGTCAGGGATGGTGAAGGCTGGTGCCAGGCTCATGTCAGTTGCTCCGCTCCGCTGGTACCGGATCCGTGTAGTACCGGACTTCGAACATCTTTGCGCCATTCTCCGACACCCACGGACCGTGTTCCATGCCAGGAGGACGGGTAGCCCAGTCTCCGGCTTTGAAGGTCCTGCCGAGGCGCTGGTCCACGAACGAGCCCTCGAAGATGAAGACCTCTTCCCAGAAATCATGCGTCAGGACGCCGTTGGGGGAGGTGTCCGTACCGGGCTCGAACTTGAGGATGCGGGTGACGCTGTCGTTGTCCGAATCCCGGGCAAGGATCGCCTCGGAAAGGCCCTCGACGTGCGGGGTGCAAGGTGCGAAGTCCACCGAAGCCGTGGGGGTGAACTCGAACTCGGGCTTTGCCATGGTCAGATCCCCTCCGTTCCGGTGGAGCCCTCGATGCTGTAGGAACCCAGGAACGTGTCCAGCTCCGCAACCAAGGCGTCGTAGCCGTAGTTCCGGTAGGTGTAGGCGCCGCGGACTACGAACGGTGCGCCAGCGTAGAACATCTCGTACTGCTGGTGGCGGCCAGCGAACTCGGAACCAATGATGTCCCAGGCCAGCTTGAAGAGCTTCACCCGTTCCTCGCTGGTGACGCCGGGGGACTGGACGTAGCGTTCCATGTCCGGCCGGGTCACGCTGCTGGTCATGTCGGCGATGCTGGAGGGCAACTGCAGGACTCCGCCGCCCACCAGGTCGCGGAGGATCGAGATCACTCGCGGGTACGTCTCGGACTGCAGGCCCATGGCCCCGTACAGTGCACTCTTTCCGGGAACCCTCATGCCGGCGTCGTCCGTTGTTGCCGTGTATTCAGCGGCGAGAACCGCCGACTCAACGGACTGGACGATCGCTGCGAGCTCGCCGAGCTTCTCTTGGACGCCGGGAATCTTGTCCGTGCCGTTCACCTGGGTGACCTTGCGGGCCACGGAGGCGATGAACTTCAGCTTGGTGGAGAAGCGGATCTGGGCCTGCCAGTTGCCCAGGGCGTGGGCGCCGGTGTCGAAGAACTGGCGGCGCAAGGTGTCGATGTTCCGGTTGATGAACACGCGGTCCCAAGGAATGAGCACATCATCGAAGACCACCAGTGCGTCAGGTTCGTCGTAGTGGGTGGTCAGTGGGTAGTCGAAATCGCTGGTAGCGGCCGGTGCGAACGGGCGGCGGCAGTAGAGCTTCAGGCCGTCGGTGGCCACGGGGATGGCGAAGCTGACGGCGAAGTCCACGTCGTCCGGGCCCAAGGGCTTGATGCAGGTGACGAAGACTTCGTCGGCGATCGCGGCGCCCGTGGCGAGCATCTGTGAGCCGCGGACAATAATGCCCTCCTCGGTTTCACGCACGACACCGACCTGCAGGTATTCGCCTTCCCAACCGGACGCTGTGGTTGCGCGGGAAACCTGCGGGGGAATGATCGCGTAGGAAAGGTACAGGTTCTCGGACAGGATCTTCTTGTAGTACCGTTCCACGTTTCCGGCGAAGTCACGTTCCTCATTCTTGAACACGTCCAGGTGGGAACCGAACGCGGCGAAGAACGTCCCCACGTGATCGGGGCTGCGGCCTACCCAGCCGTGGGTGTGCTTGGCCCACTTTTCGATGGCCTGGCGGCGCAGGACGAGCTCTTCCTGCGTGCGGGGAGCGGCGAAGGTCCGGTTGGCCGGTCCGTCGATCTCCTCGGAATGGAATTGCATTCCGTTGGCGGGATCGGCTGCGATGTCGAACAGCTCGGACATGGTCCGGGCAACCTTCGCGAAGGCAGGGTGTTCGAGGACGTTGCCGACTACCTCGCCATCGAGGATCACCGTCCGGCCGTCGTTCAGGGACTTCAGATACTCATTTCCGGTCCTCATCAGAGTGAGCCTTTCTTCATTTTGTAGTTATGTTCAATGGTGGTCCCATTCGGGAAGGAGAGCTCCAACTTCCAGGAAGTTCCGTCAACAAACTTCCCGTTCAGCAGTGGCAGGGTGCCCCCAAGGCACATGAAGTCGGCGTCACCGATGTCGGTGCGGGCGAGGAGGCGCTCGACGACGTCGGCCGGCTTGCGCAGGCCGCTCAGCGAACCCTCCTGGTACAACTCGCCGTCCACCCACGAGCGCGCGGTGCACTGGTCGAGGTCAAGGTCTTCCAGCGACTCCACCTCGATGACCTCTGCTGCGACAGGCTTGGGACAGGCGCGCTTGGAATCGCCGATGTCCCGGGCTTCAATGTCCCGGTCCGTGTGGTCCGAGCCGATGCCGAGGTAGTACTTGCCGTCGTGGCGGATGTAGAGGGGCTCGATTTCGCCCGAGGTCAGGTTCTCCGTGGTGTCGTGCTCGCCCGCCGTTTCGAACAGATCCGAGTCCATCCGATAGAACATGGGGACCTCTGGCGGTGGAGCCACCCCAATGGCTGCCAGTTCATCGATGTGGTGCTGTACTGCTTTCGGATCCCGGCCTGTGTAACCTGCCACCACACCGTGGAAATCCGTGACCATGATGGTCTTCTCTGTGCCCACTACCCGGAAGGTGAGGGGGACTTGCCTTGTTGTTTCCATTCCGTCTCCTTAAATGCTTCCCAACGGTGTTGGTTCTAAACGGTGAGTGTGTCGTAGGCCGCGAGGCGGTCGCCGATGACGGGGAACTCGGCGCGGACTGCGTTGACTTGGCCAGGATCGATGTCCACCATCAGTACGGTTTCGTCGGAGGACGTTTCGGCAAGGACGTTGCCGGCGGGATCCACCACCCTGCTGTGCCCTCCGAGTTCCACGCCTTCCTGGGTGCCTGCCGCATTGCAGGCGATCACGAAGATTTGGTGTTCCAGTGCCCTGGCTGTGGTGAGCAGGCGCCAGTGTTCACGCCGGGCAGCCGGCCAGGCAGCGGGAACGATCACGATCTCCGCGCCACGGGCGCTCAGCTCCATCCACAATCCTGGGAACCGGAGGTCGTAGCAGGTGATGCCTGCAACCGCTCCAAACGGCAGGCGAACCACGGGAAGCGAGGCCCCGGCTGTCAGCAGACTCGCCTCTTTGGACTGGTAGCCGAACACGTGGATCTTCCGATACGTGTGGACCACGTTGCCATCAGGGCCCAGCAGGATGGAGGTGTTGCTGAGCCGGCCGTCGTCGCCCGCCTCGATGATGCTGCCGAGATGAAGGTAGACGCCGAGGTCTTTGGCTACCCGTGAGCACATGGTCACCGTGGGGCCGTTGAGTGTCTCTGCCAAGGCCTCGTATTCGTCGAAGTGGAAGTAGCCTGCGCTCCACAGCTCCGGCAAGACGATCAGTTCGGCGCCGTTGATACCCCGAAGGATGTCTTCGACGCGGTGGATGCGGTCTTCGCGGGTTTCGGAGTCCGGGCTGGCTACCTGGACGAGTGCGATTTTCATACTTTTTCCTTTGCGGGTTCGTTGTCCAGGTCGCTGAGGCGAAGGCCCTTCGTTTCCTTGGCAAACATCACCGAGATCATGGAGATCAGGCCCATGGCGGCCAGGTAAATGCCGATCGCATAGCCGGTGCCGAAAGCGCTGTAGAGAGCCAAGGCAATGATCGGTGACAACGAACCGGCGATCAGCGATGCCAGGTTGTAGGCCACTGAGGTGCCGCTGTACCGGACGTCCGTTGGGAAGAGTTCGGAGAAGAAAGCGCCGATGACCGAGCTGTACGCCGCGAAGATCAGCAGGCCACCCACGGCGGCCGCGATGATTCCCCAGGTCTGTCCGGTATTGAGCAGGGCGAAGAACGCGAAGGCCCACACCATGGTGGCAATCGAGGCTCCGATCAGGATGGGTTTGCGGCCCACCTTGTCCGCGTATAGCGCCAGTATGGGAATAGCGACGACGGCCACGCCCTGCCCGATCATGACGGCGGTGAGGCCTGTCTGCCTCTGCAGTCCCATGATCTGGGTGACGTAGGTGATGATGAACAGCGAATAGATGTAGAAGCCAGCGTTCTCGCCCATCCGGCTGCCGGTGGCGATGAGGATTTCGCGCCAGTTACGGCGGAACAGGATAGTCAGGGGCATCTTGCGTTCCTTGTTGCCCTCGGCTTCGCGCTTCCGCTGTGCTTCCTTGAACAGCGGGGTTTCCTGCACGTAGAGCCGCAGGACCAGGCCAATAACCACCAGGAGTGCGGACAGGCCGAAGGCTATCCGCCAGCCCCAGGCCAGGAACTCGCTCTCCGGCATGGTGGCAGCGAGGATGGCCAGGACGCCCGCGGCCATCAGGTTGCCCAGGGGCGGTCCCATATTGGGCCAGGAAGCCCAGAATGCGCGCCGTGCGCTCTCATTGCTGTGCTCGGAGACGAGGAGGACAGCTCCGCCCCACTCACCACCCAAGGCAAACCCCTGGATCAAGCGGAGAAGCAGGAGCAACAGCGGCGCTGTGAGGCCGATCGCTGCGTACGACGGGATGAAGGCGATGAGGGTGGTGGCGACACCCATGAGCATCAGGCTGGCCACCAACGTGGCGCGCCGGCCGTGCTTATCGCCCAGATGCCCCAGGACTATGGCCCCGATCGGGCGTGCCAGGAAGCCCGCGGCGAACGTTCCGAGTGCCAGCATGGTGCCGACCATGGGATCGTCGGTGGGGAAGTAGAGCTTGTTGAATACCAGCGCTGCTGCCGTGCCGTAGAGAAAGAAGTCGTACCATTCCACGGCTGTGCCGGCCAGGCTCGAAGCAGCTACAACAGGCAGGCTGGAGTGCTTCTGTTGCCTGGGTTCAGCTTTCTTCATATCGGTCATGTGGGGATCCTTTGCGATTGGCAGCCGCGTAGCTTCCGGTGGGCCGGGCCGCGAACTCCCAGGAAAATTGGGGTATTTCCGATGCGTGAGCGGAGTCACTAAGATCACTGTAGACGTGTTGTATACAACCTGTCTATATTTGAAGCAGAAGTTTTTTAGATGTTCCCCAAGCTGCTGAATGCAACTCGTATACTGGGCTACGCGAGAAAGGCTCTGCATGATCCAGATGACCCCCACTGCACAGTCGCAGCCAGAAGTGGCCTACCAGTGGATGAAAAGCTACATCGCAGCCCTGCCGCGTGAGGAAGAAACATTCCTGAACGAGGGAGTCCTGGCCAAGACCACGGGTACTTCACGAACACCCGTACGTGAGGCACTGTTGCGCCTTGAAGCTGAAGGATTCGTCAAGCGGATCCCTCACAAGGGCGCCTACGTGCCACCCATCTCTGATCCCGACGTCCGGGCCATCCTGCAGGCCAGGTCCGTCGTGGAGAAATGGGCCGTCTCGGCGGTGGAAACCATGCTTGATGCCCAGATCGATGCCTTCCAGCGCGTGATTGACCAGCAGCAGGAAGCCCGGGACGATCCCGCCAGGTTCATCGAACTGGATACCGAGTTCCACACCCTCATGGTGCGTGCGGGCGGCAACCCCGTCCTGGCTGATTTCTACGCGTCACTCCGGCAAAAACAACTCAGGATTGGCGTAAAAGCCGTCAGCCAGGCCACGGATCGGGCCGGGGACGTCCTCCGGGAACACCAGTTGATCGTTGACGCACTCCGCAGCCGAAGCCTCGACAAAGCGCACAAAGCCATCGACGCGCACCTGGACTCCACGCGTCTGGCAGTGATCGGGTACTAGGCTCCGCTAGTCCTCGCTGTGCAGCTCCCGTTGCCGGGCGCTGAGCAGCTCAAACTCCGGCCGGGCAGCCACGAACCGTTCAACGGCGTCGAGCACTTGCTGCAGGTGGGGGTGGTCCGGGGCCACCAGTGCAGCTCCAATCAGCGCACGCCGATGCTGGTCCTGAAGCCCGGTCTCAGCAGCTGACACGTCGAAGCGGCGTTTAAGCTCGGCCACGAGGGGCCGGATCATGGAGCGCTTCTCTTTGAGGCTATGGACATCGCCCAAAAGGACGTCGAACTCAATCCAACCGATCCACATGGTCCATTATCACCGCAGGTCAGGTGAGGTGTGCCATGTGGACTTGATCAAATCTTGAGCCAACGCAGCAAGGCGCCTTGAGTTCCGTTCGGCAGTGTCTATGAGGTTGGCCCACAACGGCCGACGGACTCATTCGCTGCTAGTTACTCAGGACTGACATCGTGCCCCAAACCCCTGCCCGGTTACGCCCGCGCCCCCACGCCCCCTCTCATCCGATCCGGATGCTGCTCGCCTGCGCTGCCACCTTCGCCCTGGCCACCGTCAGTGCGTTGGGAGTTGCCGCTGCACCTGCCTCCGCCTCACCGGCAGATGCCTCTCCGGGCCAGGGAACGGCTGTCCGGGCATCCTCCAGTGTTTCAGCGCTCGCCGGCCAGGCTGAGCAGATGATAGTGGTGCCCGTGACGGCAGGTTTGGAGCCCACCCGGGTGAAGGGGACCATCGCGGTCTCGGGGAAGCCTGAGGGTACGGTCCGGGCAACGGTCAACGGCCGGGTCATCCTCGAAGCGAACGCAGCAGCCACCGTTCCCCTGGACGAAGCGGTCAGCAATGCCGACGTTCTTGGCCAGCAGCTCACGGTGGGGCTTCAGTTCATCCCGGTAACCCACACCATGTGCGTGGTCTCCAACTCCACGGCAACCCTGAACAACATGATGGTCGACTTCAGCGGGACCGCCAAGGCTCCCACCACGGTGGGTGAGTTCTTCCCGGCGTCCGTGCCCGCCGTCGTGCTTCCCGTCCCGGCGGATCCCGGCGCGGATGTTTCCGCCGCCATCATGACCGCCTCGGCCGCCATGGCCCAGCGCTATCCGGACGCCGCCGTCGCAGTGGTTCCGGAAGCCGAGCTGGTGGCGCGCGTTGCCACCCTCCCGACCGGCAGCCGGATCCTCAGCGTCATCGCAGACCAGGGTGAAACCGCCACCAAACTGGCCACGGCGGCCGGGCTCCCGCAGCTCATCCTCAGCGGCCACGACGAACAACTCCGCACCGCAGCTCGGGCGCTTGCCAGCGACAAAACCGCACTGGCCGTGACCTCCTCCGTGACCGGCCTGACCTCGGCGCTGCCTGCCGCACCGGGCCTGGTCCAGAGCCTCAAGGACCTGGGCAGCACCACCTTGAAACTCTCCGGCTACGGCACCCCGGAATCCTTTGTTGGCGTCACCCAGTCGCAGTTCGGCGGCCCGGTTTCCTCGGTGAAAGTCCAGCTCAAGGGCACGCACACGGCTGTCCCGGACAACGCCCAGGCGCAGCTCTCGGTCTTCTGGAATGACTACCTGCTCAGTTCCAAGAACCTCGACGGCGGTGACACCTTCACGGTGGATGCTGAGGTTCCAGCGGGCCAGCTACAGGCGAAGAATGGCCTCCGGATCCGTCTGGCCGCCCTCCCGGCAGGCGGCGATTGCACCGGGCCCGCAGGTGTCATGCCCATGGAAGTCACCCTGGATACCTCTGGCAGCACCCTCACGGCGGTCCGTGGCGGATCCACGAAAGCCGGCTTCGAACGGTTCCCCCAGGCTTTCGGACAGAGCGTTCAGGTAGCGTTCGGCGATGGCAACGCCCAAGCCAACACCGTCAACGCAGCGACGCTGCTGGCTTCCCTGCAGCGTGACAGTGCCTCCCTGCTGGATACCCGTGTGGTGGGCCTCGACGCCCTGGCCGGTTCCAGCGAGTCCGGGCTGGTGGTGGGTGCCACCGCCGACGTCGCCAATAAGCTGTCCGCACCACTGCGGTTGGCGGAGTTCCGCACCATCTCGCCTGACGACGTCGAATACGGCGTTGGCGCCTCGGCTCCGTACGGCGTGTTGGAGGCTTTTGAGCAAGGCGGCCGGAATCTGCTGCTCCTTGGTGCTTGGGCACCGGAAAATGACGCTGCCGCCGCGTCCACGCTCCAGTCCTCGTTGGCCTCCCATGTGGGTGCTGTTGAAGGTGGCTGGGCATCGCTGTCCCGGAACCTCCTGGTGACCCAGCCGTCGGGGACTCCCGTGCTGCTGGAGAGCAATGTGGTGGTTCCGCAGAAGGCTGTGACTGATGACTACCGTCCGTATGCCTGGTGGATCGGCGGGGCAGTGGTGGTGCTGGGCCTGGCGTTCGCAGCCCGGACAGTGCTCCTGCGGCGTCGTGCCCGGGCGGCGCAGGCCTACGTGGATGCTGAACAGGCGGCGACCAATCCGGATCATGGCAACTAACGTAGTCACCCGGCCGCGGGCGGCCCACCGGCGTCCCGCTCCGACGCTGGCACTGCTGCGATCGCTGGCACCGTTGACACGGCAGGGCTGGGCGCGGCTCGGTGCCCCGGTGGTGGGGCGCAAGGTTCCCGGCACCAGGATCGTGGCGGTGGTTTCACTGGTGGTGGGGTACCTCGCCTGCCTGTACACGATCGGTCATGGCACCAACCTGGACTATTCGGATGCCCAGAGCCACCTGACCATCGCCCGGCGGATCTTCGACAGCAAGGCACCCGGCTTTGAGCAGCTGGGCACCGTCTGGCTGCCCATGCCGCACCTGTTGCTGGCTCCGTTCGTGCTGAATATGTGGCTATTCAGCACGGGCTGGGCTGCCGGAATCCTGGGGATCCTGGCGTTGTCCGCCACCTCCACCGGCCTGTACTTGATCGCAGCCCGCCTCGGATTGGGCAGGGCCGGACGTCTCGCCACGACCCTGGTGGTCCTGGCCAACCCGGCGGTTTTGTACGTCTACACCACAGCGCTGACCGAGCCGGTGCTCATCATGTGCATCGTGGGCGGTATGGCCGGATTGGCGCATTGGGCCACCAGCCGCCGTCGAATGAGTGCCGGAGAGCTGGCCGTCTTCGCCGGTATTCCGTCCGCCGCCGCAGTACTGTCCCGTTACGAAGGCTGGGCGCTGGTGATGACCGGAACTCTGTTGGTGTTGATCGTCGCCAAGCGCCGCACCGGTGCGTGGCGGGAGGCATTCATCATGGCCGGTGGCTACGTGATGATCCCGGCCGCGGCGGTCCTCTGGTGGATTTCCTACAACTGGGCCATTTACGGCAACCCGCTGGAGTTCATGTTCGGGCAGTACTCCGCCTACGCGCAGCAGAAGAACATCACCGACGGCGGCCTGTTGCCCACCAAGGGCAACCTGGGACTCACGCTGACTACTTTCCATTGGTCCCTGCTGGAGACAGTTGGCGTGGTGGTCCTCGCGCTGGCGGCATGCGGCGCCGTCGTGCTGGTCTTCAGGCGGGGCTTTGCCAACAGCACCCTGCTGGTGGCGGTGACCGGCAGTGCGTATGCTTTTGCGGTGCTGAGCCTCTTCCTGGGACAGACGGCCATTAACAACGACCATTCGCTGCCGTCAACGTGGTGGAACAACCGCTTCGCACTGACGGCGCTGCCCCTGGTGGCCATTCTGGTAGCCGTGGTGGTGGAGGAACTCGCCCGCCCGGCCCGCATCAAGCCCGTGGTGGTCGGCGCGTTGCTGGCTGGACTCGTGGTGCAGAACCTCTGGTGGAGCGAGGATCCCACGGGTCGGCTCGCCGTCCTGGCGGAGGGGCGGATGTCAGCGGAGTCCACCACCAATTCCACGGCCGCGGCGCGCTGGCTCCACGAGCACTACGAGTCCGGCGGAATACTCATGGATGAGAGCGCCCGGGGCAACGCCGTGCTTCCTGTCATGGGCATTCCCCTCAAAGAGATCTACAACCGTGCCTCCGGAGACTACTTTGGTCCGGCACTGAAGGACCCTGCAAAGTACGCGCAGTGGGTGTTCGTCAACGTTGAAGCCGGAACGGGAGCGCGGGACTCGGGGCCCACGGACCTGGTGTACCAGGCGATCGTGGCGAACCCGTCGTTCACTGTCCGCTACTCCGTGGCCTTCTCGACTCCAACCCACCGGATCTATGAAAGGTCCTCCCACTGATGACCTCCCCTTCACGCTTGGCGGACTCCACGCTCAACCGGCAATCGATCGGCCAGACACTGCTTGCGGCGGGGCTCGTCACCCCGGAACAGCTGCAGCGTGCGCTGGATCGCGCGGCGAGCGAAGGCGGGCTGCTGGGCCGGCACCTGATCCTGGAAGCCGGGCTGGACCGTCGTCGGATTTATGAAGTCCTGGCACAGCATTGGGACGCGCCGCTGGTGGACCTGGTGGCTGATCCGGTGGATGACCAGCTGATGGAGGTGCTCGGGTACAGCGACGTGGGCGAGCCGCAGTGGCTGCCATGGAAGATGGACGGTGACGTGCTGACGGTGGCCACTGCGGTGGCTCCGTCCACAGCCATCGCCGAGGAAGCGGCGCGTCTTTTCGACGCCGCATCTGTTGAATTTCGCACCACCACCGACTGGGACATCAACCAGTCCATCCAGCGTTCCTTCCGGCGCCACCTCCTCTACGAATCCGCCGAGCGCCTTGCCGAAGAGCGTCCGGGCGAATCCGCACGCACCGCCCTGACCCCATGGCAGCGATACCTCCCGGTGGTCCTGCTCACGGGACTAATCACTGCGTTCGTGCTCTCTCCGCTGACGGCTTTGATCGTGCTGCTGGCAGCAGCAAACGTCGTCTTCCTGGTGAGCATCGGCTTCAAGACGCTCGCGAGTCTCCGCAGCCCCTTCGACAGGATGCATGATGCTGCGGTGGCCAAAGCCAGGGATAAGGAGAGGGCCACCCGCGGCCTGGCACCCCTGGCGGAGGAACGGGTCCCCGACGGCGACTTGCCTGTCTACACGATCCTGGTTCCGGTGTTCCGGGAAGCGAACATCATCGACAAATTGTTGACCAACCTGGGCCAACTGGACTACCCACGGTCCAAGCTGGATGTCCTGGTCCTTCTGGAAGAAGACGACGCCGAGACCATCGCCGCCGCGAAGGCTTCGCGGCCACCGGAATACGTCCGAATCCTCATCGTGCCCAAGGGCGATCCGCAGACCAAGCCAAGGGCCTGCAACTACGGGCTGACGTTCGCCCGCGGCGAGTACGTGGTCATTTACGATGCCGAGGACCGCCCCGAGCCCGGCCAGCTGCGTGCCTCCATCGCCGCGTTCAAGCAGGACGCCTTTGAACGGGAACACCTCAACCCGGACCGCAAACCGCTGATCTGCGTCCAGGCTGCGCTCAACTACTTCAACGCGGACCAGAACGTCCTCACCCGGATGTTCACCATCGAATACACGCACTGGTTCGACTCGATGCTCCCTGGCCTGGACAACTCAGGGATCCCGCTGCCGCTGGGTGGGACCTCCAACCACTTTGTGACCTCGCTGCTGAAGGAAGTCGGCGCGTGGGACCCATGGAACGTGACCGAGGACGCCGACCTGGGGCTCCGGGCCGCCGTGGACGGGTACCGTGTGGGCGTCATCAACTCCACCACGTGGGAAGAAGCGTGCTCGCAGGTGCCGGCGTGGATCAAGCAACGCACCCGCTGGATCAAGGGCTACATGGTCACCTCGGCCGTCAACACCCGGAACACGGTGCGCTACATCAAGAGCACTGGGATTGCCGGCGCCGTTGGGTTCCTCGGCCTGATCCTGGGCACCCCGTTGGCGTTCCTGGCCTACCCGCTGGTGGTGGGCTTCACCGTGGTCACGTACATCGGCTATGACGTTGTTGGCCTGGTCCTGCCCGAATGGCTGTTGGTGGGCGGCATGGTGTCCATGCTCTTCGGTAACGCCATGATGATCATCGTTTCCGGTGTGGCCACCCTCCGCCGGCACGGATGGAGGATCGCGATCTTCGCCCTGCTCAACCCGTTCTATTGGGTGCTGCACTCGGTGGCTGCCTGGCGGGCGGCCTGGCAGATGCTCACCAGCCCGCACAAGTGGGAGAAGACTCCGCACGGACTGGAAGCCGAATACCACGACGACGGCCACTGGGTTGGTTGAAGCGGGGCCGGTTGGAACCACCCCTGATCTTGAGCAAATCCTGAGCAAATGCCGCAGTGGGGTTGAGTAAGCCTCGCCACACTGAACTCAAAGCCGCAGGATGACCAGCTGAGGGGGTTGGACACGGTGCTCGATGCTTTCTCGGTACGGGTTGGTTTAGGCGTGGTCACGGTGACGCTGTTGGTGCTGTTCTGTATCTCCTTTCAGCGCACCCGCTCACCCTATGCAGGCTGGTGGAGCGTGGCCCTGCTGGAATTCATGATGGGCAACGCAGCATTCCTGCTGAACGGCACCCCTCACCAGCAATGGGCCAACCCCGTGGGCAACATCCTGGTGGTGGCCGGAGCGTTCAGCGTTTGGGCAGGCGCAAAGACCCTTCGGGACCGTAACGCGGCACCATGGCAGTTGGCCATCGGTCCCGCCGTCACCGCCGTCGCGTCCTGCCTGGATAGTCCCGGGTCCAATGTGTGGTCCGGCGGATTTGTCTATCTGGCGATGATGGCCGTGGGCATTGCCTTGGCCGCCTACGACCTGTGGTTCATCAAGTCCTCGCACTCCCAGGTCCACAAAGCACTGTCCGTCGCGGCAGGTCTGCTGGCCGGCTATTACCTGGGCAGGTGGTTGGTTTTTGCGCTTGAAGGCCCGTCAAGCCACACGTTCACCACCTACTTTGGACCTGCACCTTCGGCCCTGATATCCATGGTGCTCCTGGTCACCGTGTCCTTCAGCATGACGGCCCTCACCAGCGACCAACTCATCAAGGGACTCAAGGAACGGGCCGACCGCGACCACCTGACCGGCCTCCTCAACCGGGGAACCTTCCTGGACATGGCCACCACGGAACTCCACCGCCTGCAGTCCGCAGGATCCGGCGCAGCCATAGTCCTTGCGGACCTTGACCATTTCAAAGCCGTCAACGACGAATTCGGCCACGGGGCCGGGGACAAGGCACTCCAGGCCTTCGCCGAAGCCTGCGGTGCCTCGGTCAGGTCCACCGATCTGATCGGGCGTTACGGCGGTGAGGAATTTATCCTGTTCCTGCCCGGGGCCACGCAGGACCGGGCCGAGGACATCGCAGCCGAAATCAGCCGCCGGATGGCAGCCACCCCGGCGCCCCAGGGCGTCGCATTTCCCACTATCAGCTATGGAGTCACCTCCAGCATCCCCGCAGGTGCTGACGTGAAATTCATGATTGAGGTGGCGGACGCAGCCCTGTACAGCGCCAAAGCGCAAGGAAGAAACCGGATTGTAGGAGCTGACCGCCATCAGGCGGCCATTATCGCGGATGAGGCACGATCATGACCTTCAACGAACTCACCACCAGGATCCAGATCCAGCACACCCAGGAGCTGTCCGCCTTCCGGCAAAACATCACCAGCGCTCCCTACATGGCCGGAACACCGACGTCCCTGAATGCGGACCGCCGGTCAGTCCGGATGGGTCCCGTCCAATCGGTGGAGGACGGGAACGCCAACCTGACCATCGTCGCCGACGTGGAAGGCCTGGCCTGGTTCACAGCTGACAAAGGCCTGCTGGGCAGTTGCATCACAGTGTCCATCGCCGGTCACCGCAGGAACACGGGGACCCGCGTCCACCTCCCGCTGGCAGAATGCGACGCCTGGATCGAGGCCATCCTCGGCGGCTCCTGGATCACCCACGTGTACCGCGCCGGCAAGAGGGTGGAGTCCGACGGCAGGATGGACATCGCCTCCTACCGGCTGTTCCTGGACGAGCGCCGCAATCCCGTCGCCAAGCCGCAGGCCGTCGCCGATACGACGCTGCGACGCCTGGAAGAATCGTGACCAGCACAAAGCCCCGACGACTCGTCCCCGCTGACGCTGATTCCCGCATCGAAAAACTCGAGCGGCACGTCCAGTCGCTCATGGAAGAGCTCCACCACGTCCGGCATGAGCAGCGCCGCGAGGCGCTCACTGATGCACTCACCGGACTCGGCAACCGCTTGGCCTTGGTGGAGGCTTTCGCTGCGGCACGGAACGCCGCGGCCCACGGTTCCGCTCAACCTGCGCTCCTCCTCATGAACCTGGACGGTTTCAAGGCACTGAAAAACTCCGCCGGCCTTGCCGCGGCGGACCAGGTTCTGGTCACCGTGGCGATGCGCATCCGGTCGGCCGTACGGGAGAACGACGTCGTCACGCGCCTGGGTGCCGACGAATACGCGGTGCTGTTGCCCGCCACCCCGCAAAACCGGGCTACCGCCGTCGGCAACCGCATCCTGGCCGCGCTGGAACCGAACATCGATCTCGGGAACAACAGCGTCCGCTGCGGTGCAAGCATGGGGCTGCGGACAGCAGAGCCACACCACACCCTCGAGGACCTGCTCCAGGAAGCCGATATCGCTATGGAGGAATCCAAGAGCGAGGGCCGGAACAAGCTCAAGGTGTTCGATCCCGCCACGCTGCACGCCCGGCAGCTCCAGCGGCAGATTGTGGGTGAACTCCGCGAGGCCATCCGTGCAGATCAGTTGGTGCTGAACTACCAGCCGATCGTGGAGCTGGCCACGGGAAGGATCGAAGGCTGCGAAGCTCTGGTCCGCTGGAACCACCCTGTGCACGGCTTGATCATGCCGGACCAGTTCATTCCCGTGGCCGAGGCTACGGGGCTTATCGCGGAGCTGGGGAGGTGGGTCCTGCGCACCGCCGTGGGGCAGCTGCGGCAGTGGCGGGACAACCCGGCCACGGCCCAGCATGACTTCTCCATGCGCATCAATGTCTCCGCCGCGGACCTGCAGAGCCTGGAGTTCGTGGACGACGTCAGCGAAGCCCTTGCCGAGGAAAGCCTGCGTCCGGAATCGCTGGTCCTGGAGCTGACCGAGAGCGCCATCATCCAGAACAACGAGCTGGACCGCTACACCCTGGCGAGCCTGCACAGGCTGGGTGTGGGACTTGAAATCGATGATTTTGGTGCCGGATATTCGTCCATGGGATACCTGCGGAAGCTGCCCGTGGACCGGGTGAAAGTGGACCGGCAATTTGTGAAGGACCTCGGAAAAGATCCCTCCCAACTCGTGTTCCTGGCGGCCATCCAGGAAGTTATCCGGTCCTGCGGGCTGGAAGGTGTGTGGGAAGGCATTGAAACTGCCGAGGAAGCAGCGGCGCTCCGGAGTATCGGCTGCGCCAGCGGCCAAGGGTACTACTTTGGCAGGCCCTTGCCCGAGGTTGGGTTCACGGAGCAGTTGACCCGGCTGCGGACCTGGCCGGCTTGATCTCCTTGTGAGACAGCAGAAGGCCCCTGCACCCGTCCTTGCGGACGCGTGCAGGGGCCTTTTGGCTGGCCGGTCTTTAGCCGAAGTACTTCGGCAGGGTGGCTTCGTGTGCTTCGCGGAGAGCGTCCAAGGAGAGCTCGTCCACGCCGTTGATCTCCAGCTTTCCACCGGCAGCGTCAACAACGCCGATCCGGAGGTGGGCGAAGCCGCGGGCTGTGCACATGTCCTTGAAGCGGACTTCCTCGGAGCGCGGCACAGACACGATCGCACGGGCCTGGGACTCGGAGAAGAGAGCCGTAAACAGGTCCACGCCGTCGCGCTCCATGAGTTCTTCAAGGGCGATCCGGGCGCCTACACCGTAGCGCAGCGAGGACTCAACCAAGGCAGCCGCGAGGCCACCTTCGGAGAGGTCGTGGGCTGCGTCAACCATGCCGTCGCGGGAAGCGTTGATCAGGATCTCGCCCAAAGCACGCTCTGCTGCGAGGTCGACCTTCGGGGGCAGGCCACCGAGGTGTCCGCGGAGGTTTGACCATTCCGAACCGTCCAACTCTGCTGCGGTGGTGCCCAGCAGGTAGATGGCCTGGCCGTCCTCGCGCCAGCCCGACGGCGTGCGGCGGGCAACGTCGTCGAGCTTGCCCAGGACTGCCACTACGGGGGAGGGGTGGATGGGTGTGGTGCCGGTCTGGTTGTACAGGGAGACGTTGCCGCCCGTGACCGGGATGCCGAGCTCCATACAGGCGTCCGACAGGCCGCGGATGGCCTCGGCGAGCTGCCACATGACATCCGGGTCCTCAGGGGAACCGAAGTTCAGGCAGTCGCTGACGGCCATCGGAACAGCACCGGAGGTGGCGACGTTGCGGTAGGCCTCGGCCAACGCAAGCTGTGCACCCTGGTACGGCTCCAGGTAGGTGTAGCGGCCGTTGGCGTCGGTGGCCAGGGCAACGCCCAGGCCGGTTTCCTCGTCAACGCGGACCACGCCGGCGTCATCCGGGAAGGCCATGGCCGTGTTGCCGCCAACGTAGCGGTCGTACTGGTTGGTGATCCAGGCCTTGCTGCACATGTTCGGCGATGCCACGAGTTCGGTGACGGCTGCTGCCAGCTCGGACGGAGCTGCCGGACGGCCGGCATCCTCAACGGAACCGGTGAAGGCGTTGGCCTGCACCGAGTCCTGCCACTCCGGGCGGGCGAACGGACGGTCGTAGACCGGGCCGTCGTGCGCAACGGTGCGGGGATCGACGTCGACGATTACTTCGCCTTCCCAGGTGATGATGAGGCGACCGGTGTCGGTGACCTCACCCAACCAGGAGTACTCCACGGCCCACTTGTCCATCACAGCTTCGAAAGCGGCGATGTTCTCCGGGGTGACCACGGCCATCATGCGTTCCTGCGACTCGGACATGAGGATCTCGCCCGGGGTCAGCGTGGGATCACGCAGCAGGACGGAGGTCAGTTCCACTTCCATGCCGCCGTCGCCGTTGGAGGCGAGCTCAGACGTGGCGCAGGAAATGCCTGCAGCGCCGAGGTCCTGGATACCTTCAACCAGCGAGCCCTTGAAGAGCTCCAGGCAGCACTCGATCAGGACCTTCTCAGCGAAGGGGTCGCCCACCTGGACGGCCGGACGCTTGGACGGCTTGGTGTCGTCGAAGGACTCCGAGGCCAGCACCGAAGCGCCGCCGATGCCGTCGCCACCCGTGCGGGCACCGAACAGGACAACCTTGTTGCCCTTGCCGGAGGCATTGGCAAGACGGATATCCTCGTGGCGCATGACGCCCACAGCCAGTGCGTTCACCAGCGGGTTGCCCTGGTAGACGGAGTCGAAGACCATTTCGCCGCCGATGTTCGGCAGGCCAAGGCAGTTGCCATAGCCGCCGATGCCGGCAACGGCACCATGCATGACGCGGGCGGTGTCCGGGTGGTCGATCGCACCGAAGCGCAACGGGTCCATCACGGCAACCGGGCGGGCGCCCATGGAGATGATGTCGCGGACAATGCCGCCGATGCCGGTAGCGGCACCCTGGTACGGCTCAACGAACGACGGCGAGTTGTGGGACTCGATCTTGAACGTCACGGCCCAGCCGTCGCCAAGGTTGGTGACGCCGGCGTTCTCGCCGATGCCCACCAGCATGTCCTTCTTCATTTCCTCGGTGACCTTCTCGCCGAACTGGCGGAGGTGGTTCTTGGAGGACTTGTAGGAGCAGTGCTCGCTCCACATGACGGAGTACATGGCCAGCTCGGCGCCGGTGGGGCGGCGGCCAAGGACCTTGACGATCTCGTCGAATTCGTTCTGCTTCAGGCCCAGCTCGGCCCACGGGAGTTCCGTGTCCGGGGTCTTGGCAGCGTGCTCAACGGTGTCGATGTTGAACTTTTTGGTGGTTTCCGTGGTCACTTGTCGCCTCCCACAATCTTGGTCAAAACGGAGGTGAAGAAACCGAGGCCGTCGGTGTCGCGGGGTGCTCCATCAAGCGACTCCGGACCAAAACCGGTCTCCACAGCGTGCTCAGGGTGCGGCATGAGGCCCACCACGTTGCCGGCTGCGTTGGAGATGCCGGCGATGTCGCGGCGGGAGCCGTTCGGGTTGAAGCCCACGTAGCGGAACACCACGCGGCCCTCAGCCTCAAGGGCATCCAGGGTCTTCTCGTCGGCGATGTACTGGCCGTCCTGGTTCTTCAACGGCACAATGATTTCCTGGCCGTCCGTGTAGTCCACGGTCCAGGCGGTGTTGGCGTTCTCCACGCGCAGCGTCTGGTCGCGGCAGATGAACTTCAGGTGGTCGTTCTTGATCATGGACCCGGGCAGCAGGTGCGACTCGGTGAGGATCTGGAAACCGTTGCAAATACCCAACACGGGCAGCTTGGCGTCCGAGTTCGCGGCGTCGATGATCTTGGACATCAACGGAGCGAAGCGAGAAATGGCGCCGGCGCGGAGGTAGTCACCGTAGGAGAAGCCGCCGGGGATGATGACGGCGTCAACATCGCCGAGTTCACTGTCGGCGTGCCAGAGCGGCACCGCGGTGGCGCCTGCAAGCCGGACTGCACGGGCGGCGTCGCGGTCGTCAAGGGTGCCGGGGAAGGTCACGACGCCGATCTTGGCGCCAGCCAAGCGGGGTTCTGCGGCGACGGCTACAGCCTCGCCAATCAGGGGGATCGACGTCATATCAGGCCTCGACGACCTCGACGTTGACAACATCCTCGATCACCGGGTTGGACAGGAGGGTCTCGGCAGCTTCGCGGGCCTGGGCCAGGATAGCGTCGGTCACCTCGCCGTCGACGGTCAGTTCAAAACGCTTGCCCTGGCGGACTGCGCTGAAGCTGTTGAAGCCGAGGCGGGGCAATGCACCCACAATGGCCTTCCCCTGGGGGTCCAGAATCTCGGGCTTGGGCATGACGTCAACGACGATCCGGGGCATCCGGTAACTCCTGTGCGTGAGTTGGGTGAACCTTAAATAAGGCTGCCGCGGAGGTGCCGTCTCACGCCATTCAGCCGCATTCAAACAGCGTCTTGAACACAGGGTTAAACACGGTGGTGAACTGCAATGTTTGAACGGCATGGGGGGCGCTCCGCGAGCTTGCACACCTATTCTACCGGGAGTGGCGCACATACCCTATTCAGCCGGATTGCGCGAGGACACCCCGCCGCGGCGGTGCAAAAGACCCAACTGAAGGCTCGACGGCGGCACTTTCCCCGGGTGTCCGGCGTCACTAGGATTGCGGCATGGCTGAGAAACCGAAATCCATGGTGCTGGGTGTTGTGGCCGCTGCAGTTTTTGCTGGTTTGGGCCGCATGGTCATCCAGAAAATCCTGGCGGACCGGGCTGGGCGGAGCAGCCGTGTGACCGCTCCGTTGGACGCCGAAACGCGGGCCAAAATCAGTGACGCATTGCGTACTCCAAGTAAGTGAAACCTTACCTTGGAAGTGCCGTTTTTCGGCGGAATGGCGCGGATTAGGGCACATACAAATGCGCTATTCAACCGGGTCAACCGGCGTGAATTCGGCGTAGTTTGGAAAGTACACGCGGGGTTCAGCCCCAGTACTATTCAGGATCCAAACCAGGAGGAACAATGACCGAACACATTGCCGAAGTATCCGCCTGTAGCGTTGGCAGTTGCGGATTCAACCATGATGGCTGCACCGCCTTTGGAATCACTATCGGTGGAAGCCAGGATCATGCTTCCTGCGCCACCTTCATTGACACCAATGCCATGGGCGGCCTTCCCAAGGTCCTCGCCCACGTAGGTGCCTGCCAGCGCTCGGAGTGCGTCCACAACAACAACCTCATGTGCGAGGCACACGATGTCAAGGTAGGCCCCGGCCGCGAAGCCGCCGATTGCCTGACGTACGAGCACGCCTGATATTTCCTGACGACTTAAAGGGTCCCCGCCTCGGTTGAGGTGGGGACCCTTTTGTCGGTGCTACTTCTTCTTGGCCGTCTTGGGCTTGGTGGCTTCCTCGGGGCTGTCTGCGTCCTTGAGTTCCTGCTCGGCCGTGGCCTGGATCAGCGCCAGCAGTTCTGGATCCAGCCCTGGTGCGAACTCTTCCTTGCGTTCCGGTGACATGGTCATCGGGAAGCCGTCCGGGATGGTGGCGGTGCTCAGCTCGGTGCCGTCGTTGGAGGGGGAGGCTCCGCGGTAAAGCTTGCCTGCCTCGCTGAGGTTGTCGGCTCTGAAGGTGTACTGGATGCTCTGCAAGCCCTTGTCCAACAGCTTCTTCACTTCGGGGAACTGCTCGGCGTTGGTCTTCGGAATGGGGAGGACCTTGCCCCAGTTCACGCCCAAGCTCTCCAAAGCCTTGGCGAAAGCGTTCTCGTGGGCCTGGTCGCGAACGATGAGGTACGCGATGGTGGAGCGTGCCGTCTTGTTCTCCGTCATTTCGTAGATACGGCACTTCTGGAGCCTGCCCGTTGACTCGAGCATCAGGTTGTAGAGCAGGTCCAGCACCAGGTTGCCACTGTTGTAGACATAGGATCCGCTCCAGGGGTTACCCGCCGCATCTACTGGCAGGGCGCCTTGGGCGCCCACCAGATAGTGGTGGATGTTGCTGGTGTCCAGGGCGATCTTCAGCGGCGTAGCTCCTGCAGCGCCGGGCTGGTCCACAGGATCGGACTTTTTTCCTTGGTATCGCGGAGAACCATCGAGGAGCTGGGAGATGGTGGTGCCGATGAGCTCCACGTGGCTGATCTCTTCGGTGCCGATTCCTTGCAGGAGGTCCTTGTAGGGCTTGGAGGCCGGGTCGCCACGGAAATTCATGCTCTGGAAGAGGTACTGCATCATGGTCCGCATTTCACCGAACTGACCCCCCAGTCCCTCCTGGAGGGCGTTGGCTGCAGCGGGATCAGGTTCGTCTACGGCAATTTCGTTGATGAGAAGTTGGGTGTGCAGATACATTGCGATTCCTCACGTTGTTCATGCTGCGTCCGCGGGATGGAAACCCACTGCTGGCCACCCCGGAAACCTCACCATAAGCATGCTTATTATTTTCACGCAAGGAAATCACACAAGAAAGTGGGGAGGTGTCAGCCGGCCACCTGATTGGTCAACGGTTGGCCTTCCTTGAGTGCCGTGACGTTTGCGGTGACCAGTTGCGCCGAGCCCTTCGGTCGGTTGCCGGCAACGTGGGGTGTGATGATCAGGTTCGGCGCACCCCACAACTTCGAGTCCGAAGGCAAAGGTTCCTCTTTGGTGACATCAAGGGCCGCCGCCCGCAGCCGGCCCTCCTGCAGCGCCGCAAGGAGGGCGTCTTCGTCAACCGTGGCACCGCGGCCCACGTTCACGAAAACTGCCGTATCCGGGAGGGCCCGCAGGATCGAGTCGTTGAGGGAGTCCGCGGTTTCTGATGTGGCGGGCAGGATGGAGATCAGGACGTCGGTGGTGCCCAGGACTTCCGGCAGCTCCTGGGTTGACACCACCGGGAAACCGTAGCGTTCGCCCTTCGAGTTGGCCACTCCGGTGACCGTGGCACCCAAGGCTGCCAACAGGGGAGCCAGGCGTCCGGCGATCGAACCGAAGCCCCAAATGGTGACCTTGGCGCCGTCGAGCGTGTAGAGCTGTTCGGTTTTCGGATCGGACTGAGCCGCGTTGTAAGGCGCGTTCCAGACGGCATCCTTCTGGGATTCGAGCAGGACATCCAGCCGGCGGATGGTGGCCAGGACCAAGGCCAAGGCGTGTTCAGCCACGGGTCCGTCATGAAGTGAGCGGCCGGATGCGATGGCCACGGTGTCCACAAAGCCGGCCGACAGGACCGAATCGGGGCCGGCGGCCAGTGTCTGGACGAGCTTGAGCGAGGGCATCGCCTGGGCCGCGTTGGCCAGGTTCTCCGACGTGTTACGCCACGCCACCAGCACCTCGGCGTCGCGGTGTTCGCTGGGAATGGGCTTGTCCACTGCGTAGACCACTATGTGGTCCCCTGAGGCGGAGAGGTGGGCGAGGTCCAGATCGATGGTGTCCGGGACGAGGATTTTCACGGCAACTCCAGGTTCAAAAGCGGTAGGCGGTGTGCCCTTGAGGCTACCGCTTCAGCGCGGGGGGAGGTGCGCCCGAAAGTCATCCCTAGCAATGTGACGGCGAACACCCTATGGTTGTAGGACGTTCGACGTAGCACGTAACACGAACGTCCCTCGCGCCGATTCGAAAGGACCTTGGATTTGAAATCCATACCCCTGCACCATCGCTCGCCCGCATCGCAGCCGCCGGCGCACTGAGCCTTGGCCTCCTTGGAGGCCTCGCTCTTCCGGCCACCGCCGCCCCCATCCCACCCAACAACCCTGCGGCAGCGCCGGGTACCTTCACTGAGGCCAACATCGCGGCTGACCGCACGGCCGCCAACTTCTTCTACCGGATCCCCGCCCTGACGTATCTGGGCAAAAACGTGGTGCTCGCATCATGGGACGGTCGTCCGGGCTCAGCCGCGGATGCTCCGAACCCCAACTCGATAGTCCAACGCCGCAGTACTGACGGCGGACAGACCTGGGGACCTGTCACCGTTATAGCCGCCGGGCACGTGGGCGACGCCAGCGGTCCCAAATACGGCTACAGCGACCCCTCCTACGTCTACGACGCCGAGGCCGGCAAGGTCTTCAATTTCTTTGTGTACTCCAAGGACCAGGGCTTCGGCGGCAGCCAGTTCGGTAACAACGATGCCGACAGGTCAGTGATTTCCTCGGCGGTCATCGAGTCCTCGGACGGCGGCGTCACCTGGAGCCAGCCGCGGCTTATTACGAATGTCACCAAACCCGGAACCAGCAAAACCAGCCCGGTGGCCGGCGACGTGCGCTCCAACTTCGCATCCTCGGGCGAGGGCATCCAGCTCAAGTACGGCCCGTACAAGGGCCGCCTCATCCAGCAGTACGCCGGTGATATCCGCCAGGCAGACGGCACCAACAAGATCCAGGCCTACAGTGTCTACTCCGACGACCATGGGGTGACGTGGAAGAAGGGCGCCAACGTCGGTGACCGGATGGACGAGAACAAGACCGTGGAACTCTCCGATGGCCGGGTGCTGCTGAATTCCCGGGACAACGCCAACCAGGGCTACCGTAAAGTGGCCATTTCCACGGACGGCGGCGCTACCTACGGGCCGGTCACGCAGGACACGGAACTCCCGGATCCCGCCAACAACGGGGCCATTGCACGCATGTTCCCCAACGCGGCGCAGGGCTCGGCCGACGCGAAAAAACTCATCTTCACCAACGCGAACTCCAAGACCGGACGTGAAAATGTCTCGGCCCGTGTCTCCTGCGACGACGGTGCCACCTGGCCGGGCGTCCGCACCATCCGCTCCGGCTTCTCCGCGTACTCCACGGTCACCCGCTTGGAAGAGGGCAAGTTCGGGGTGCTTTACGAAGGCAATTACACGGACAACATGCCGTTCGCGAAGTTCGACGACGCCTGGCTGAATTACGCCTGCGCTCCGCTCTCCGTCCAGGCCGTCACCACCGCGCCGGGGGCCACCCAGCAGGTGCCCGTGACAGTGACCAACCAGGAAGCCGCCACACTGTCCGGCGCAACAGCCACCGTCTACACACCCAGCGGATGGTCGGCCACCACGGTGCCGGTTCCCGACGTCGCCCCCGGAGCCTCGGTGACCGTCAACGTTGCCCTGACGGCACCGGCCAACGCCAGTGGCCCGCAGAATCTCAACGCAGCATTTACGACGGCGAATGGCCGGGTTTCGCAATTCACCTTCACCGCCACCGTGCCGGTTGCGCCGCAGGTGGGCCTGACGATCACGGGAACGGCACCCACCCGGGATGTCGTGGCCAGCCCCTATCAGGTGGGCGACGTCCTCAGCTACTCGCTTAACGTCAAGAGCACCGCGAACGTCACGGCCAATTCAGTACCGGTTTCCGGGACATTCGACTCCGGCTTCCTGCCACCGTCTGCCCCGAATTGCCGGTTCAACAACCTGGCCCCAGGTGCCAGCTACGCCTGCACCACCGCCAAACATGTGATCACGGCAGCCGACATCGAGCGTGGCTACTTCGTGCCGGAAGCCAGCTTCAGCATCACAGCCAGCTCGACGCCGTCGCTCACTAAGACGGTGCCGTTCACCGGCGCTGCCGTCGCTTTGCGCGACGGCCTGCTGACGGCCGGGATCAGCGGGGCGCGTGCCGACGTCGGGCGTGACCTTGCGACCCAGCCGTACGCGGCAGGGGACCTGGTCCCGTACACCTTCACGGTGAAGAACACGAGCCCGCTGGTTGAGAAGGTGGTCCCGACCGCCGGTAACTTCAGCCCCTTCCTTCCGGAGGGGCCGGGCAACTGCCGCTACAGCGTGCTGCCGACCGGCCAGAGCTACCAGTGCACCACCCCTCGCCACACGGTGACTGCACAGGAAGCTGAGCAGGGGTTCTTCGTTCCGACAAGCACGTGGGAAGTCAGCTCGGCCGGCCAAACCACCAAGACCATCACGGTGAACGGCGGCGAAGTGGACCTGAAAGTCCGCGAGCCCAAGCTTGAGGGAACCGTTTCTGCCCAGTGGATCGACACCGACGGTGACCGCTTCGCCAGCGTCGGCGATCCGGTGACGTACACGTACACCGTGGGCAACGCCGGAAACGTTGCAGTGACCGGACTGGAAGCCCCCGATGCCGGCATCTCTGCAGCCACCCTTGCTGCCGGTGAGACTGTTACCGCCACCCGGGACTACGTCTTGACGGCCGTGGATGTTGCTGCAGGCAGCCTGGGCGCAGTCTCTTTTGAGGCGACGGCCCGCAACGGAGCGCTGGAGGCGGCAACGTCGGCATCGGGTGATCCCATCGAGCTGAAGGTCCAGCCGGAAAAGCCCGAAAGCGCTCCCGAACTCAAGGTCCAGGAGCTGGGTACGCCGCCGACCGACTTGGGCACCGCAGATAAATACCGCACGGGCCAAAAGGTAGTGCTTCAGGGTTTGGACCACGGCCAGTGGTACTACGTGTACCTGAACAAGACGGGGCATCGCCTGGGATGGATCTTCCCCACGACAGGCAACACCGTTGAGTTCATCCTTCCCTCCGATGTGCAAAACGGCCGGGACGACGTCGTAGTCCTGGATCAGGATGGCCTTCAGGTGTCCTTTGACCGGCTTCAGGTGACGCCGAAGGGCTGATCTTTCCCGGCAGGCTCACACAACGGACCGCAGGACATTCCTGCGGTCCGTTGTGGGTAGTTGCATGACGAATCGCCGCCGACGTGACAAGACAAAATTCCTGAAATGTGCTCTATGTCATATTCCGCTCTCACTAGGTACTCTGTGACTCGGCTGGTTGCGCGGCTTTGACAAGAACTGTCAAAGGTTCAACCAACTAAAAGTTGACAGGTCCAGGCGATGGAGCCTGGTCCTCCCTCAGTGAAAGGTGCAACCACTCGTGAAATCACAAGGAAAGAGCTTCGTCAGAAGCGGGGGGCTTCGAAAGGCCGCGGCACTGGCCGTGGGCCTGCCGTTGCTTCTCTCTTCGATGGCGATGCCGGCCCAGGCCGCTCCCACGCCGGAGACGCCCGGGAACGTTGCGGGCGTGGCCAAGAAGAACCTTGACCCCAGTGCCTACAAGGACGGCCGCTACATGGTTGTCCTGGCGGAAAAGCCTGCAGCAACCTACGACGGCGGCACGGCGGGCCTCGCGCCCACCAAGCCGGAAGAGGGCAAGAAGCTCGACGCCGACAGCGCCGAGGTGAAGGAATACCAGCAGCACCTGCAGACGCAGCAGCAGGACATTGCCACCCAGGAAAACATCACCATCGAGCGTGACTTCACTACCGCCGTCAACGGCTTCAGCGCCAACCTGACGGCAGACCAGGCCATTAACCTGGCCAAGGATCCCAAGGTCCTCATGGTGGCACCGGACACCCAGTATGCCCCTGACTACTCCACCACGGACTTCCTGAAGCTCAGCGGCCCCAACGGCACCTGGGCCACCCAGTACGGTGGCCAGGACAACGCCGGCAAGGGCACCGTTGTTGGCGTGATCGACACCGGCTACACCCCCTCCAACCCGTTCTTCGCCGGCGAGCCCGTCGGCCCGCTGGTGGGCAACCCGCAGGTCGGCGTTCCCTACCGCACGGCAGATGGCAAGATCGCCATGCTCAAGGCCGACGGCGATACTTTCGTCGGCGAATGCCAGCCCGGAACTGACACCGGCGCGGACTACGACGGCAGCGCCTGCAACTCGAAGGTCCTCAGCACGCACTACTTCGCAGACGCCTTCCTGGAGACCGTTCCCCCGGAAAACCGTGCTTCGGAAGAAGTCATCTCTCCCGTGGACGTGGACAGCCACGGCACCCACACGGCCAGCACCGCGGCGGGCAACGCCAATGTGGACGCCGTAGTGGATGGCCGCAGCTTCGGAACCACCAGCGGGATCGCACCGGCCGCCAAGCTGGCCGTCTACAAGGTCTGCTGGGAAGACACCGATCCCGCTACGGGTGGTTGCTATGGCTCCGCTTCCGTGGACGCGATCGAGCAGGCCATCCTGGACGGTGTGGACGTGCTGAATTACTCCATCTCCGGTTCCACCACGACCACCACGGATCCTGTTTCCTTGGCGTTCCTGTCGGCAGCTTCGGCGGGTATCTTCGTGGCCACCTCGGCCGGCAACTCCGGTCCGACTGCCAGCACCGTGAACCACGGAGCCCCTTGGCTGACCACGGTTGCCGCGACCTCGTTCTCGCAGGAGCTCCAGGGCACTGTTGAGTTCTCCGACGGCAGCAAGTTCCGCGGAGCGTCCATCATGAACCGCGAGGTGAGCGGGGCCGGCGTCGTGCTGTCCACCAACGCTGCAAGCGGTGAAGGCAACGCGGCTCTGTGTGCTCCGGGCTCGCTGGACCCGGCCAAGGTAGCCGGCAAGGTTGTTGTCTGCGACCGCGGCGTGGTTGACCGCACCGCCAAGAGCGCTGAAGTACTGCGCGGCGGTGGCGTCGGCATGATCCTGGTGAACCTGACGGATTCGTCGCTGGACACGGACAAGCACATCATTCCCACGGTCCACGTGAACCCGCCGGCAACGCAGACCATCAAGGACAAGGTCACAGCCAACCCGGCCATCACCGTCTCCCTGCTGAACCGCGACACCACGGGCCTGCCCGCCGAAGCGCAGCCGCAGATCGCCGGCTTCTCGTCACGCGGTCCGTTGCTCGCAACCGACTCGGACCTGTTGAAGCCTGACGTGTCCGCTCCCGGCGTCGCGATCCTCGCTGGTGTTTCGCCGATCGGAACCGGTGGAGACAACTTCGGCTTCCTCTCCGGAACGTCCATGGCCTCACCGCACGTTGCCGGTTTCGGCGCACTGATCCTGGGCAAGAACCCGCAGTGGTCCCCGGCCACCGTGAAGTCCGCCATGATGACCACCGCCGGACCGGTCAAGCTGGCCAACGGCGCCGTCAACAAGGACGTCTTCGCCACCGGCGCCGGACAGGTTGACCCCGCAAAGGTGCTCTCACCCGGCCTCGTGTACGACGCCACCACCGAGGATTACCTCAAGTTCATCCAAGGCACGGGCATGGACCTGGGCATGGAAGGGCTTGGCACCACTGCACCTCGCGACATGAACGTTCCTTCGTTCGCCCTCGGTAACCTCGCAGGCAAGATCGAGGTCACCCGCACGCTCACCGCCCTGACCGCGGGAACCTACCGGGCATCGGTCAACGTTCCAGGTGTCAACGTCAAGGTCACGCCGTCCGTGCTGACCTTCGGAGCTCCTGGTGAGAAGAAGACCTTCAAGGTCCAGTTCGAAAACAAGAACGCGGAACTGGGCAAGTTCGCCATGGGTTCGCTGAGCTGGCAGGGTGCCAACAAGACCGTCACCTCGCCGATCGCCGTCCGGCCGCAGTCCGTCATCGCGGACAAGGCCCTGGCCTTCACGGGAACGGGCCCCAACGGCTCCGCCACCATCAACATCACCTCCGGCACCAACCTCCCGGTGGGCTTGACCATTGACGGACTGTCCAAGGCTGATTCCTCGGCTGTTGAGCTGGTTCCCGGCCCGTTCGCGGGCGAGACCAATGCCTCCAACTTCGTGAAGAAAGTGACCGTTGGCCAAGGCAGTGCACTGGCCAAGTTCTCGGTGATCTCCTCCAACGATGCCGCGGACTTCGACATGCTGGTGCTCACCCCGTCCGGTCAGCAGTTGCCTGCCGCAACGGCGTCCGCCAGCGAAACCCTGTCCGTGCCCAACCCGGCACCCGGCGACTACTACGTCTTCGCCAACCTCTACGCGAGCCCCAACAACCAGGCCACCAAGGCCACTGTTGATGCTGCGGTCCTCGGTGCCAACCAGGGCAACGCCACCGTGACGCCGAATCCGATTCGCCTCGCCAACGGCAAGACGGGCCAGATTTCGCTGAACTGGAAGAACCTGGAACCAGGCTCCTACATCGGCCGCCTCACCTTCGCAGGCACCAGCGAGCCGAGCTTCGTCACCGTCCTGGTCAACCCCGGCGGCACCGTAGTGGTCCCGGACGAGGAGGACCCGAAGAAGGACAAGAAGGACAAGAAGAAGGGCGGCAAGATCCGCGCTGACGAGCCGACGCAGAGCAACAACGCCGGCTAAACCTCTGCGGGACACGCAAATGGGCTGAGGACTCCCGAATTCGGGCGTCCCCAGCCCATTTGCGTGTCGTAAACCGGAAAGGGTGTCCTAGACAGCTCCCGTCGAGCCGCCGGTGTTCCCCAGCAGCGATGCCAGGGTCTTCCAGCGTGCGATCTCGCAGCCGTCGGTCCTGCTGAACTGGCTGTTAACCTCCCGACCACGGAACCAGCCCGTGACGACGGCTACCTGCGGGCCGCCGTATTGCTGCGTGCAGATCCGGTCCGGCCGGGGTTCCGGGAAGAAGATCTCCTCGCCAAACTGCTCGACGGCGGCAAGCGCCGCCCGTGCGTCCGGCAAGTTTGACTCCAGTGAGTCGGGGTCCGGGGAGAGGACACCGGCCAGGGATCGGAGGTGGAATTCGTGGCTCTCAGCGCCAGGTGCCTCAGTCAGCGTGACTGTGAGGTCGACGTCGTACTCGCTGGTGGGTGACTCGCTCGTGGGGGAAACCATAGTGACCTTTCGCTGGTGGCGGCGGGTGCTCAGGCGGCCAATCCACTCAGCTCATGGAGGAGCGGATCTACTGCCTGGAGCACGCGGGTCCGCAGCTCCTGGGATTCGGCCGCGAAAGCCCGCTGGTATTCAACGTACTCGGCCTTGCCCTGCGGTGTCTCGATCCTGATGGGTGGGTAGCCCCATTCTTCGAGATCGTAAGGCGAGGCCTTCATGTCCATGGCGCGGATCCGCCACGAGAGTTCGAAGCAGTCCATCACCAGCCCGCTGGGCAGCGCCGGGGTCAGCTTGTATGCCCACTTGTAGAGGTCCATGTTGGCGTGCAGGCAGCCCGGCTGCTCCATGGTCCGCTGGTTTTCGCGGGTGGGTTCGAGCTCGTTCAAGGGAATGGCGTCCGGAGTGTAGAACCGGAACGCGTCGAAATGCGAACAGCGGATACGGTTCTCCTCCACCACAGTGTCCGTGCCCTCGCCGCCGAGCCGCAGCTTCAGGTATTCGTGCCGCAGCTCGAACTTCTCCTGCCGGTACACCATGGCCCACTCGTGCAGGCCAAAGCAGCCGAACTGGGCCGGGCGCTTCGCCGTGCCCGCGAGGATGATTCCCGCGAAGCGGACAGCTTCGGCTCGGTCGGCCAGGAAGCCGCGGCGGTCAAAGGTGACCGCCGGCGTTCCCGCCGGCAGCCCGAGCGAGGTGACTTCGCCGTCGTCGAGCGTTCGGTAGAACTTCCACGTGGCGCGCTCAAGGGCGCGTGGACCGCTGAGGACAGTGCCGTCGCCCGGATGCCAGCGCAGCAATTGGCCGGGCTTCTGCGTGTAGTAGGTGAACAGGAAATCCTCAACAGGATGCTTCCGGCCGGCAGAACGCCTGGCCAGGTACGGGTCCGCGTAGCGCGCCACCCGGGCGTGATGGGCTGCCTCCAGCCCGAGCCATTGCTCCTGGGGGAGGTGCTGCAGCCTAGAGGCCGCCATCTGATCCGAGGATGCTCTTCGCGGCGTCCCACAGTGCGATCTGGCAGCCGTCCGTGCGGCTGAAGGCGGCAGTAACTTCCTTGCCGTCCACGGCGCCGGTTACCTTGGCCGTTGCCGGGCCGCCGTACTGCATAGTGCAGGCTTGGTCCGTTTTGGTGGGGGCGGGACTGAGGATGGCGGGGCTGTTCTTGATGGACGTGCAGGCCTCGGCGGCTGTTGGGTGGTTGCTTTCAGCGGCCGGGACGCCGTCTGCGCAGACGAGCGTGAAGGTCTGGGGCGCGGCCTCGGGGGATTCCACCAGCGTGATGGAGAGTTCGGCGCTGCCGGCGCCGGTTGCTGCTGACGCGCTGGGAGTTGCGCTGCTGCCTGCGCTGCTGCTTGAAGGGGACGACGACGGGGCTTGGCTTGCGCTGCCTGTGGAACCTGGGCTGGGGGTGCCTGAGCATGCGGCCAGGCCGGCGACGGCCAGGACTGCCAACAGGGGCCGAACAAATCGCATGCGCATGGAATCTCCTAGGTTGCGTCCATTTTACGTGGCAGTTGTGGTGCCCGTTTCTCTGTTCGCTTCCAGAACACCACCGGGGCCGTGCCCTTGGCTAGGGGGCGCGCGGGTGGTCTGCCTGGATTGCCGGGTTGGTCCGTTAGTGGGAGGTGTTCCGCTGGGTTGCCGCGATCAGGCCCGTCATGGCTTGGTGCAGCTCGGCCACCTCTTCCCGACTGAGTTGAAGGCGCTCGCGGATTTCGCCGGGGACGGCTGTGGCCTGTTCGCGGAGGGCGGCGCCTTTTTCCGTCAGTGTGATGGCCAGGGCTCGTTCGTTGCCCGGCACTCGCTCGCGGGTGATGAGCTCCGCTTCTTCAAGGCGCTTCAGCAGGGGGGAGAGTGTTGCGGGCTCGTGGAGGAGGCTGTCGCTGATGTCCTTCAACGTGCGGGGGCTCCGCTCCCAGAGGGCCAGCATCACCAAGTATTGAGGGTGCGTGAGTCCGAGGCGTTCCAGCACGGGCTTGTAAACGCCCACCACGCTGCGGGAAGCAACGGTGAGGGCAAAGCACAGTTGGCGCTCCAAGAGGAGGTCGTCCACTTCCTGGGTGCTCTGGTCTGTGGCCGTCATGGCTGCCTCCTGTGCTTGCATCCGCTCACGCCGATCAATTGGTTAGTGTACTAATGATTAGCGTACTATGGACTCATTGAACCGTCTAAAAAGGAGTCGATCCGAGTGGCCAAGGAATCCCTCACCCGGAAGTTCATGCGCGCCACAGGCAAGTTCAGGGTTGTTTTCGGCCCCGCGCACAGCAGTTCCCTCGACCATGAAATGACCGAAGCCAACCGGAAGCTGCTCGCCCAGCGCCAGGCCGAGACCCAGCAGTGGGAAACGCTCCGCCGCCCCGACGGCAGCACCTACGTGGTGCCCCGCAACCCGGACGACAAATCCCTGCGGTAACCCCCCGCGAGGTGGCAGCTAATGCCCATGTTTTCGCGGAACATTGCCATTAACTGGCAATTCGACGTTGGGCGACGCGCCCAGAGTCACGGAGAAGTCGCGGGCAACCTTCGCCGCCAGCACTCCAGCCTGATCCAAGTGCCGTCCAAAACGCTGCTTGGGCGCGCTGACATTGAATGCTGCCACTACACGTTGCTTGAAGTCATAGACGGGTGCTGAGACGCCCACGACGCCCAGCTCGAATTCTTCGTCCACCACGGCGTAGCCTTGCCGGCGGATGAGATTGATCTCTGCGCGAAGGTCCTCGAATGTCTGGATCTTGGACTTGAGGTCCCCTGTTGACGGGCTTTGGCCCGCTTGAAGCGCCAAGGGC
Source organism: Arthrobacter sp. YN (assembly GCF_002224285.1). Classification (GTDB taxonomy): domain Bacteria; phylum Actinomycetota; class Actinomycetes; order Actinomycetales; family Micrococcaceae; genus Arthrobacter. The sequence continues at coordinate 706,907 of NZ_CP022436.1, forward strand.
GAGAGTTCCTGGCGATCGGGCCGAACTCCCGCCTTGGCTTCGGCTGTGTGAGTGTCGTACCAATCCCTCAGCGCGGCGTCGTCCCAGTCGCTGACCAGTACCCTCCCGGCGGACGTGCTCCACGCGTTAACGCTGACCCCTTCCCAGCCCAACGCCCTGTAGGTGTGGTTGGACATCTCGCTCTTGAGGGTCAGGACTGTGCCGCCGCGCAGCACGCAAAGGTGCGTGGTTTCGTGCGTCGCCGCTGACACGCGCTTGAGGTATTGCGCCGAAGCGCTGACCATCCGTGCCTCCGTGGTGCGGGCGGCCAAGGCATATAGTCCATGGCCGAGCGTGTACAAGAGGCTTTCCGGGTCCCTGCTGACCAGTCCTGCCTCGGCGAGGGTGGCCAAGGTTCGTGACACTTGCGCCTTGTCCCGGCCGGTGATCTCCGAGACCTTGCTGACGCCCAGGCCATTTCCGGCAACAGCCTCCGGTGACCCAAGGATTTCCAGCAACTCCAAGTCCCGGCGCAAGCCGGAGGAATTGCGCCGGGGTGCGGCTGCTTCTTTCACTGCGGTCTCCTTGATTGTTCTGGTCACGAGTCGATAGTAACCATCTTTGCGTTGACATATCAACAACACTCATTGCGCAAAAGGGAATTCGACTTTTATGGTTGTGTCATGGCTCACGGAGATGTGGGCCCCGATCCTTACCCCCAATGAAGTGAAAAGGAGGATCACGTTGAACGACACTTTCCTGTCCGATCTTGGACAGTTCCTCGTCAAGAGATCGGCAGACATTGCCGAATCCGCCGCCCAGCACCTGGCGGTTGTCTTGGTTTCCCTGCTGATAGCAACGGTCATCGGTGTGGGGGTCGGTGTCCTTGTATGGAACAGGCCCATCAGCCGCTCGATGGCGATCGCCGGCGCCGGTGTTGGCCTGACCATCCCGTCGATGGCGCTCCTTGCACTCCTTATCCCCGTGCTGGGACTCGGCTGGACTCCCACCGTTGTGGGTCTTGCCTTCTACGCACTGCTCCCCATCATCCGGAACACGGTGGTGGGGCTGCGCGAAGTACCGCCGGCCGTCTCCGAATCCGCACTTGGCATGGGGATGGGCACAGTGAAGACGCTGTTTCGCGTGCAACTGCCCATGGCTTGGCCAGTGGTGCTCACCGGTGTCCGTGTTTCGGCCCAACTGTCCATGGGTATCGCAGCGATCGCTGCTTACGTGGGTGGTCCCGGGCTGGGCGAAATGATCTTCAAGGGCCTCTCGAGCTTGGGGTCCAAGAACGCCCTGAACTTCGCCGTCGTCGGAACCGTCGGTGTCATTGTCCTTGCCCTGCTGTTGGATGGCGCGTTCGTGCTCATCCGCCGCGTTACTACCTCAAGGGGACTTCGTGTCTGAAACAACCACCCGCCCCGCCGCCGGCGCCCGGATCGTCCTCAAAGACGTCACCAAAACCTACCCCGGCCAGGTGATTCCCGCCGTCGAATCCTTCTCCATGGACATCGCACCAGGCGAGCTGATCATGTTCGTGGGTCCTTCCGGTTGTGGCAAGACCACCACCATGAAGATGATCAACCGGATCATCGAACCGAGCTCGGGCTCCATCACCATCGACGGTGAGGACGTCCTGTCCCTCAACCCCAACGAGCTCCGCCGCCGGATCGGCTACGTCATCCAGCAGATCGGCCTGTTCCCGCATATGACCATCGCGGAGAACATCTCCGTGGTCCCCAAGCTCCTCGGCTGGGACAAGAAGCGCACGCAAAACCGCGTCGAAGAGCTGCTGGCCGTCGTCGAACTTGATCCCAAGATGTTCGCGTCCCGCTACCCCCGCCAACTCTCCGGTGGGCAGCAGCAGCGCGTTGGGGTTGCGCGGGCCTTGGCCGCCGACCCGCCCGTGATGCTCATGGATGAGCCCTTCGGAGCCACAGACCCCATCACGCGCGAAAAGCTGCAGAGCGAATTCCTGCGCCTGCAGGAGAAGCTGAGCAAGACGATCGTCTTCGTCACCCACGATTTCGACGAAGCCGTGCGCCTCGGAGACCGGATCGCCGTGCTGTCCGAGCGCTCGCAGATCGAGCAGTTCGACACTCCGGCGAACATCCTGGCCAACCCTGCCAATGACTACGTGTCGCAGTTCGTTGGGCACGGTGCCGCCCTCAAGCGCCTGGGGCTCATTCCTGTGGGCCACGCGACGCTGGGCCCGGCAGGTGGACGAAGCGCCCTGACCGTTGGTGTTGAAGACTCCCTCCGTGATGCCCTGGATGCCTTGGTGCTCTCGGGTGGCCTGCCCGTCGGCGTCGTGGACCAGAGCGGAAGGACCGTGGGCTCCATAGATATCGAACGAATCGCCGCTGTCCTGGGCGCCGAAATCCTGCCGCCGGCCCTTGCCGGGGGAGTGCGGCCATGACTGCGCAGGCAACGCGGGACCTGGCAACGTCCTTCGGCACGGCCTCCAACCGCAAGGGAAAGTACTTCTCCTTCAAGCGGTTCGGAACGCCACTGATCATCATCGTGGCGCTGCTGGCACTGTTCCTCTGGATCTCCTCGCTCACCCTCGATTCGATCGAGCTGCGCACCCTCAACTGGGACTACCTTGCTGATCGGACCAGGGAACACCTTCTGCTGACGGTCACAGCATCCGCGATTGTGTCCCTGATTGCCATCCCGGCCGGCATTGCACTGAGCCGCGTGCATTCCAAGGCAGTTCACGCAGTGGTCTTCGGGATTGCCAACATAGGGCAGGCAACTCCGGCCATTGGCCTGGTGATTCTGCTGGCCATTGTGTGGAAGACAGGCTTTGAGGTGGCGCTGGTGGGCCTGGTGGCGTACTCGGTCCTGCCTGTACTGCGGAACACCTTGGTGGGACTCCAACAGGTTGATTCCAGCCTGACGGAGGCTGCCAAGGGTATGGGCATGCGTCCGCTGGAAGTGCTCACCCGGATCGAACTCCCCTTGGCCGTTCCGGTGATCGTTGCTGGTCTGCGGACGGCCCTGGTCTTCTGTGTCGGCGTCGCCACAGTGGCCACCTTCATCAACGCAGGCGGCCTGGGCGACATGATCGTCAACGGCTTGAAGCTCCAGCGCTGGCCCGTCCTCATCACCGGAGCCGTTGTCGTCTCCTGCATTGCCCTCACCATCGACTGGCTGGCAGGCCTCGCTGAAGATCTGCTCAAGCCCAAAGGCATCTGACTTTTTCCTACTTCCCCAAGGACAAACACCATGAAGAAACCTGCAATGACCCTGCTGGCCACCGGCGTGGCCGTGGCCCTGAGCCTCACGGCATGCGGCGGCTCAGCTTCCTCCAGTTCAAGCGGAGCCGGAAGCAACGAACTCGAAGGCCTCACCGGCGTTTTCGGCGCCAAGGACTTCTCCGAGCAGTTCATCCTCTCCCACATCACCAGCCAGGTCCTGAACGCCCACGGCGCAGACACCACTACCAACACCAGCGTGGTGGGCTCCGCCAACGTCCGCACGGCCTTCGAGACCGGCCAATTCGCCGGCTACTGGGAGTACACCGGGACGTCCTGGATCACGTACAACAAGCAGACCACTCCCATCAAGGACAAAGCGGAGATGTTCAACGCCGTCAAGGACGCCGATGCCAAGAAGGGCATCGCCTGGCTGGACCCTGCACCCCTTAACAACACCTATGCCTTCGCCATTCGCGAGGACAAAGCCAAGGAACTCGGCATCAAGAGCCTCTCGGACGTGGCCAAGCTTCCAGCCAGCGAGCAGACATTCTGCGTGGAAAGTGAGTTCTCAACCCGTGACGACGGCTGGCCGGGTCTGAGCAAGGAATACGGTTTGAGCCCGGACGCCAAGGTTTCCATGCTGGACACCGGTGTCATCTACACCGCAACGCAGAAGGGCCAGGACTGTAACTTCGGCGAGGTCTTCGAAACGGATGGCCGCATTCCCGCGCTGAAGCTGCAGGTCATGGAGGACGACAAGAACTTTTTCCCGATCTACCAGGGCGCCCTCACCATCAAAGCCGACATCCTCGCCAAGTACCCGGCCATCGCGGACATCATGGCCAAGGTTTCGCCAAAGCTCACCACCGAGGTCATGCAGCAACTGAACGCGAAGGCTGATGTTGATGGCGAAGACCCGGAAGACATTGCCAAGGAATGGCTCGAATCCGAAGGACTGATCTGAGAATGACTGAACAGATCCAGATCGGTGAGTCCTTCATCGGGAACGGCGTCAACGCAGCGCACGTGAACACTGTCCTCGGACATCGGAACGGCCCCGCCGGAACCGCCTGGGCCACGGCCTTGGGATCACCGAGTGCCGGCCACGTTCCCTTCGTGGCTGTCCTGCGGCCCTCACTCCCGGTGAAGCCTCTAACGCTCTTTGTTACCAAAGCTGCCCCGGCAAATGACCAGCACGGCAACCTCATCTGGGGCGCAGCGCAGGCTGGAATCGCCGCGGGCGTGGCAGATGCTGTAGCCGACGGCATCCTCACTGATCAACAGGCCGATTCGCACGCACTGATCGCCGCGGTGTGGGTGAACCCCAACGCCGACGACGACGACGCCGTCTACCGCAATAACCGTGAGTCGGTCCGGACTGCTTTGGAGAACGGGGCCAAGAACCTCCCGTCCACCGCAGAAGTGATCGAGGCACGCAACTCCCCGTCCAATCCCTTCTTCACTCCGCGAGGCTGACAGCAATGAAGATCACCGCAATCCGGCTGACCCGCATGGTCCTGCCGCTGGACCCGCCGTTCAACGCCGCCTGGGATCCTGAACCCCGCACCTCCTTCCCGGCAACACTGGTGGAGGTGGAAACCGACGAAGGCATCACCGGCGTAGGCTCCGGCGACACTATGGACGGTTTCGAAGCCTACGAACACCTGTTCATCGGGACCGACCCCATGGCCATCCTCAACCAGGTCCGCCGGATCGAGACCATCAACTTCCACGGCGGCCGGTACTGGCCCCTCGAAGCGGCCCTCTGGGACATCATCGGCAAAGTTGCCGGACTCCCGGTAGCCACACTCTTCGGCGGAGCACAGGATCGTCTGGTGGCCTATGCCTCCTCCGGCGAATTGAAGGCCCCCGCGGCCCGGGCTGAGTCAGCGCTTGCTGCCAAGGACCGTGGCTTCAAGGCCATGAAGATCCGTATTTCCCGCGACCACCTGGAAGAAGGCGTGGAGTCCGTCCGCGCTGCCAGGGAAGCCGTGGGCAAGGACTTCGACCTGATGGTGGACCTTAACCAGATGTGGCGCATGAGCGGGGACATCGAACCAGCGTTGGAACTCGCCAAGGTCCACCGCCTCGCGGCGCAGTTGGCTGAACTGGATGTCCGCTGGCTCGAGGAGCCACTTCCGCAGGCCGACGTCAAGGGCGCACAGCGTGTCCGCGAACAGACCGGCATACAGGTCTCAGGCGGTGAAATGGTCCGCAGCATGCCGGAAATGATGGCCCTCATCGAAGCCGACGCTTACGACATCTACCAGCCTGACGTCGCCTTGGCCGTGGGCATGTACCGCGCCCGGCAGGTGGCCGAAACGGCAAACCTCAAGCACCGCTTCTTCACACCGCACACGTGGAGCAACGGCTTGGGCTTGCTGGCTAACCTGCACGTGGCCGCAGGCGTGGACGCAGGACCATACTTGGAATTCCCCTATGACCCGCCGGGCTGGACCCCGGAGCGCCGCGACTTCTTCATGGAGCCGCTGGACATCGACGACGACGGTGCGCTCCGCGTGCCCGACCTGCCGGGCCTGGGTGCAGTCATCGATTACGACGCCGTCAAGAAGTACTCGGTCTAAGGAACACTGCCATGGCAACAACCAAGAACGACTGGATCCAAGGGGCGGCAGTCCAGCAGCCGGCCACGGGACTGTATATCGACGGCGGTTTCCGCGCCGCACACAGCGAGGCAACGTTTCCCACGGTCTCTCCGAGGGACGGTTCCGTCACGGCCCACGTAGCGGCAGCGGGGGAACAGGACGTAGACGACGCCGTCCAGGCAGCTCATCGTGCTTTCGAAAGCGGAGTATGGTCGCGAACGGACCGACGCCACCGGCAAGCCGTCCTGACCCGACTGTCGGACCTCATCCTTGAAAACCTCGAGGAACTCGCACTCCTGGAGTCCACGGATGCCGGCCACCCGATCAGCGACGCGCTCGCCGTCGATGTCCCCAGCTGTGCACGGACCTTCCGCTGGTACGCGGAGGCCTTGGACAAGGTCTACGACGACGTCGCACCCACCCCACGCAACGCCCTAGCAGTCATTTCCCGTGAACCGCTCGGCGTGATCGGCGCCGTCGTGCCGTGGAACTATCCACTGATCATCACGGCCTGGAAGGTGGCTCCTGCGCTCGCGGCCGGGAACTCCGTGGTCCTCAAGCCTTCGGAACAGACCAGCCTGAGCGCGTTGCGCCTGGCCGAACTGGCCACTGAGGCGGGCGTGCCGGATGGCGTATTCAACGTTGTCCCCGGCCTCGGTCACGTTGCCGGGGCTGCCTTGGGGCGGCATGATCTCGTGGACAAGATCACCTTCACGGGCTCACCGGAGGTTGGCCGGTACTTCCAGCGCTACGCCTCCGAATCGAATGGCAAGCAGGTGGCGCTGGAGCTCGGCGGAAAGTCGCCGCAGGTGGTTCTGCACGACGTCGGAGACATCGCCGCGTGCGCGTCGGCCGTGGCCTGGGGGATCTTCTACAACGCCGGGCAGACCTGCCACGGAGGTTCACGGCTCCTCGTGGACGAACGTGTCCACGACGAATTGATCGAAGAAGTCATCAAGGTGGGGCGGTCGTTGCAGCTTGGCGACCCGCTGGATCCTGCCACCCAGATCGGCGCGATCATCGATGACCGTCAGCTTGAGAGCATCCTCGGCTACTACGCCATCGCAGATGGCGAGGGCATCGCAGTGGCCAGCGGCGGCACCCAGGTCCACCCTGCCGGCGTTGAAAATGGCTACTACCTGGAACCCACGGTCCTGGACCGGGTCAATAACGCCGGCCGCATCGGCCAGGAAGAGATCTTCGGCCCGGTCCTGGCAGTGAGCACATTCCGTGGCGCCGCCGAGGGCATCCGGATGGCTAACGAATCCAAGTACGGGCTGGCCGCCAGCGTGTGGACGCAGGACGTCACCAAGGCGCACACCGCTGCCCGAGAGCTGCGCGCCGGCACCGTGTGGGTGAACACTTTCGACGTCGCGGACATCATCACGCCCTTTGGCGGATTCAAGGAATCGGGGTTCGGCAGGGACCGTTCCCTGCACGCACTGGACGCCTACTCCGCACTGAAAACAACTTGGATCAACTTGGGCGACGCCGCCCTGGACGACTGAACCACCCAGCCTGAATTGAGACTCGATATGACTGCAACAACGCACGCTTCCGCTACGGAAACACAACCTTTCACGCCCGGCACCGTCCGCATCGGATTCATCGGCCTCGGCAACATGGGCTCGGGCATGACGCGCAACCTCCAAGCCGCAGGCTTCCACTTGGTGGTGAACGATGTCCGCAAGGAATCCGCCGCCGGACTCCTCGCTAACGGAGCCGAATGGGCGGAGGACGCCGCGGCTGTAGCCGCTGGATCCGACGTCGTCATCACCATGCTCCCCACGCCCAAGCACGTGGAAACAGTCGCCATGGGACCCGGCGGCATCCTTGCCGGACTGCCCGACGGCGGCACGTGGGTGGACATGTCCACCTCGGTTCCGGAGGTCGCTAACAGGGTCCGCGAAGCGGGCTCGGTCCGCGGAATCCGCGTCCTGGATGCACCCGTCAGCGGCATGTCCGTGGGCGCCGCGAACGGAATGCTGCAGATCTTCATTGGCGGCGACGCGGCCGACGTCCACCGTCTTCGTCCCGTGTTCGAAGCGATGGGTGATTCCGAACGGATCCTGCACGTGGGCGGCCACGGTGCCGGCTACGCGGTGAAGCTTATGATCAACCAGTTGTGGTTCTCGCATCTGGTGGCCACCGCAGAGGTCCTGAGCACTGGCGTCAAGGCAGGAGTGGACCTGGAAGTCCTGCGGCAGGCACTCATCGCAAGCCCGGCGAACTCCAACTTTGTGGAGAACGACGTCCTGTCCATCCTCAACCACGGCGACTACGACGAAGGCTTCGCGATCGCGTTGGCCTGCAAGGACCTTGGCTTGTCCATCGACCTGGCCCGCTCGGTGGGTGTGCCCATGGAGTTGTCTGGTCTGGTGGAGCAGCTCTACCGCAGGGCCAAGGCGCTCTACGGCGACAAAGCCGGGGAGATGACCCCCGTGAAACTTTACGAAGACGCCATTGGAGTGCAGTTGCGGACGCCCGTGCAGGCCGCCGGCATCGCAGCAGAAGGAGCTTGACCATCATGCAGACACGTATGCAGATCCACGCCGAGCTGGCCTCCACGGAGCTGACTCTCGATCCGAAGCCCGCCGCTTACTTCGGCCGTGGGAAGGTGGCAGAGGTAGGCGGGATTGTCGCTGACCTCGGAGCCAAGTCGGCACTGATTGTCACTGACCCGTTCCTTGCCACCACGGACGTTGTGGCGGCCGTCAGGACCTCCTTGGAAGCCGCCGGGCTCGCCGTCAGCGTGTTTGATGGCGTGACCCCGAACCCCACCACCACGTGCGTCGACGCCGGGTCGGACCAGGCCGCCGCCTCCGGAGTTGATGTCCTGGTCCCTGTGGGCGGAGGATCGTCCATGGACGCAGCGAAAGGAATTTCGCTGGGTGCCGTGAATCCGGCCAGGGGAGCGGGGCTGGACTACAGCAACCACTTCGAGAACCCGGCGCTGCCCATTGTTGCCGTGCCCACCACCGCCGGCACCGGTGCCGAGGTCAACGCCTTCGGTGTGGTTACGGACGTTGATGCGCACCGGAAGTTCTATGTAGGCCACGAATCGGCACTGCCCAAGGCAGCTGTGCTTGACCCCGAACTGACCCTTGGGCTTCCGCCGAAGGCCACCGCGGCCACCGGCATGGACGCGCTCACGCACGCCGTGGAGTCCTACTCATCCATCCGGCAGAACCCGTACTCCGACGGCATTGCCCTCCAAGTGGTCGCCATGGTTGCCGAGTTCCTGCCGCGCGCTGTGGCCGACGGCTCCGACATCGAAGCCCGATCACAGCTCCTCCTGGCCTCGCACATTGCGGGTGTTGGCTTCTCCCACACCGGCCTGGGCCTGGTGCACGCGATCGCCCATCCGCTGGGCGGCCGCTTCAACATCCCGCATGGCCTTGCGCTGTGCCTGGTGATTGAGGATGTCCTCCGCCTCAACCTCCGCAACCGGCTGGACCGGACCGCGCGGCTCGCCTTCGCACTCGGGGTGGGAGACACCGCGGCGACTGTCGAGCAGAACGCGGACGCCGCCGTCGAGGCTGTTGCCACGCTGGCACGGGATGTGGGCATGACAGCCCGGCTGACCGACTTCGGTGTGACGGAAGCCGACCTCGACTCCCTGGTGGAGGACACCCTGGCGGATTCGGTCATCAACAACACCCCTGTGCCGCCCACCCCCGTCGAAATCCGCACGATCCTCGAGAAAGCGCTCTAAGTGGAAAACACCCTGACTTTTGATTCGGCTCTGACACGCGCCGAGCGGGCGTTCGTTGAGTCCCTGCCCACGCAGCTTTACATCGACGGCCAGTGGACAGACGCGTCCGACGGCGGGACATCGGCTGTGGAGGACCCTTCCACTGGCGCTGTCCTCACCAAGATCGCTGACGCGTCTCCCGCTGACGGCGATCGGGCCTTGGCCGCGGCGGCCCGAGTCCAAGAGTCCTGGGCGGCGACCCCGCCGCGCGAGCGTGGCGAAATCCTGCGCCGCGCCTTCGAGCTCGTTACTGCACGGGCCGAGGATTTCGCCCTTGTGATGACCCTGGAGATGGGCAAGCCGGTGGCCGAATCCCGCGGCGAAGTTGCCTATGGGGCCGAGTTCCTGCGCTGGTTCTCTGAGGAAGCCGTGCGGGTTTCGGGACGCTACTCCACGGCACCGGACGGCAAGTCCAGGCTGCTCGTGACCAAGCGGCCCGTGGGTCCGTGCCTGTTCATCACGCCATGGAACTTCCCCTTGGCCATGGCCACGCGCAAGATCGCCCCGGCTATCGCCGCCGGCTGCACCATGGTCCTCAAACCGGCCAACCTGACCCCGCTGACGGCCTTGCTGTTCACGCAGGTCCTGCAGGAAGCAGGCCTTCCTGCGGGTGTCCTGAACGTCATTCCCACTACCCGCCCGGGGGACGTCACGGGGCCGCTCATCCGGGACAGCCGCCTGCGCAAGCTCTCGTTCACGGGATCCACCGGCGTGGGGCAGCAGCTCATCGCGGACTCGGCGCACCAAGTACTGCGGACCTCCATGGAACTGGGCGGCAACGCGCCGTTCCTGGTCTTTGAGGACGCGGACCTTGAGGCAGCGATTGACGGCGCCATGGTGGCCAAGCTCCGGAACATGGGGGAGGCCTGCACAGCGGCCAACCGGTTCATCGTGCACGAATCCTTGGCTTCGGAGTTCAGCCGTCGGTTGGCCGAACGGATGTCTTCTTTGGTGCTGGGGCGCGGCTCCGCTGAAGGCACCAGCATCGGGCCGCTCATTGATGCCAAGAGCCGGGCGAAGGTGGACGAACTGGTCAGGGATGCCGTTGATGGTGGCGCGACTGTCCTGACCGGCGGTTCCATGGCCGACGGGCGGGGCCATTTCTATCCGCCCACGGTCCTGACGAACGTGGCCTCTTCGGCCCGGATCCTCCGTGAAGAGGTCTTCGGTCCCGTAGCGCCCGTGGTCAGCTTCTCCACCGAGGACGAAGCGATCGCCTTGGCGAACGACACCGAGTACGGCCTGGTGGCCTACGCCTACACGAGGGACCTCAACCGCGGTATCCGTCTGTTCGAAAAGGTGGATGTAGGTATGTTCGGGCTCAACACCGGCATCGTGTCCAACCCCGCGGCGCCGTTTGGCGGCGTGAAGCAATCCGGTCTGGGCCGCGAGGGTGGAACCGAGGGCATCGAGGAGTTCCTGGAAACCCGCTACATCGGCATTGCGGACCCCTCCTGATGCTTCGTGTGCTCGTCACGGGCGGCACCAGCGGAATCGGTGCCGCCCTGGTAAGGGAGTCCCTGCGGGCAGGCCACTCCGTCTTCACCACCGGGCGTCATCCAGGGAAGCTCGCGGCGTTCGTCGAATCGTGCTCCAGTCTGGGTCATGTTGCTGGCATCGTGGCGGATGCCGGTGACTGGGAGCAAACCCGTGATGCCGTGTCCGAAGCGCACGAGTTCCTTGGCGGGATCGACGTTGCGGTGGCAAACGCCGGGTTCTCCGCGGCTGGCGACCTGGCCGGCGGCGACCCTGACCGTTGGCGTGACATGGTGCTCACCAACGTTTATGGCCCGGCGATCCTGGCCAAGGCCGCGCTGCCGCAACTCCTGGAGAACCGTGGCCACATGGTCTTGATCGGCAGTACAGCGGGGAGGAAGGTCTACCCGGGCAATCTCTACACAGCCACCAAATGGGCCGTGACCGGCTACGCAGAGTCGCTCCGGCAGCAACTCGTGGGGACCGGAGTGCGGGTGCTGCACATTGCGCCGGGCCACGTGGATACGCCGCTGTGGAAGGAGGCTCCGGATGCCTTCATTCCGCCCGAGTCCGTGGCTGCGACCATGCTGTGGGCACTGACCCAGCCACCCGGCGTCGACGTTTCAGAAGTCATGGTCCGGGCAACCGGCCAGGCGTTCTAGGGTTAGGCGCCGTCAGAGCCTTTTCCCGTGTCCGGGCGTAAAATTGCCTCACTGAACGGCACGCACTGACCCTGCCGCTCTTTCTCTCCCGTAAGAGAGGAGGTGGAAGAACATGGGACGCAGAATGGAAGGCTTCGTCCATGTGACCGAGCGGCTGCAGTCCGTTTTTGGACCGGCAACCCACGGCGACACGGATAGCCCCGTGGTGCATCGGCACGACGATTTTGAGACGGCCTCCGAGGCGGATCTGAAGAACTTCGACGTCGAGACCGACTCTGAAGGCCATCACTACGCGGTCCGGAACAACGATCCAGGCCCTACCTCAACTGACTACTCTGTGCGTCACTGACTATCGCCTAACTCATCAGCATGCTTAGTATGTATGAGCAGGGTGATGTCGGGACAAGAGGGGGTCGTCAATGAGTTTCCAGGATGATGCAGCAGGGGTTCCCAGTGGGGCTCCCCGTCAGGAACGTGCCGTCCCACCTCCGGTGGCCAGTGCGTCCAGGCCAACCCGCACGGCCGCCCTGTGGGTGGCTGTCGCCGTTGGCTTGGTGGTCCTGGTGATGCTGATCGTGTTCTTCGTCCAGAACCAGGACATGATCACAGTCCGTTTCTTCGGGCTGCAGGGAACCCTCGCGCTGGGCACCACCCTCTTCATCGCAGCCGTGGGCGGAGGCGTGCTGGTAGCCCTTGCCGGAGGTGCGCGGATCCTCCAGCTCAGAATGGTCAACCACCGCCGCAAGAAGACCGTGGGCGGCCCGGGAGCGGCGCCTTAGGGACTCGTGGCTGCCGGCTGTTAACTGCGGAAGGACCGGAGCGCTTGCTCCGGTCCTTCCGCAATTTAATCCCGACGGCGGCACTCCCTGACGATGTTGATTCCGCCGGGGTGGTGGGCTGTCTTAGCCTTCGCAGTCGGTGCAGTAGGCGACGCCGTCTTTTTCGCGTGCGATCTGCGAGCGGTGGCGTACCAGGAAGCAGGAGTGACAAGTGAACTCGTCGTTTGCCTGCGGAATGACCTGGATAACCAGTTCTTCGGCGACGATTTCGCCACCGGGGCCGTTGGCGTCGAGGCCATCGGTTTCGTCCAGTTCAAGCACGACACTCTTGGCCGTGGGAGCGCTGGCGGATTGAAGAGCCTGGAGGGACTGCTCCTGGTTCTCTTTTACATCGGTACGGAGTTCGTCGTAATCGGCTGCCACTTTTTAATGCCTCTTCGTGTTAGGGGGTTACCGGGTATGCAACGTACAGCATGCCACGAAAATTCCATACCATACCCCAGTTCTCCCGCTTGTGGCGAAAACCACGTGGGTGACGGGCAAAAAAACCCGCCACCCAGCGTGATTTCGCCCATGTGTTACCGGAGTTCGATGTCCAATGATTGGAAGTGATCGGCCGCGTGGCGACCCACCAGCAGGCGGAACGTGCCCTGCTCAAACTGCCAGCCGCCGTCGTAGTGTGCAAACGCCTTGGCGGGGATATGTATTTCCACGCTTTCGGTTCCGTTCGCGGCGAGGTGCGTTCCGGCGTAGCCGGCAAGCCAGCGGACGGGACGTTCGACGGCGGAATCGGCGCGGGCCAGATAGACCTGGACCACTTCCCGTCCGGTGCGCGTGCCCGTGTTCTTGACGGGCACGTGCACCACGACGTCGTTCCCGGCGGTCACTGCCTGCGGGGCGTGGGCTGTGCCGAGCTCGAACGTTGTGTACCCGAGGCCATAACCGAACGGGAGGGCCGGCGCTGCGCGGCCGGCGGCTTCCTGCTTGAGCCAGGCGCGGTAGCCGATGTGGATTCCTTCGGCGTAGACCACCTTGCCCTCAACGGGCGTGGTGCTCAACACCGGGACGTCTTCCAGCGCGGCGGGCCAGGTGGTGGGCAGGCGTCCGCCAGGCTCTTCGATGCCCAGCAGGATGTCTGCGATGGCGCTGCCGAACTCCTGGCCGCCGAACCAGCCCAGCAGGACCGCATCCACGGTGTCCAGCCATGGCATGAGCACGGGTGAGCCTGAGTTCACCACCACTACTGTGCGCGGGTTGGCAGCTGCCACGGCCTCCACCAACTGGTTCTGGTAGCCGGGGAGGTCCAGGTCCTTGCGGTCGAAGCCTTCGGACTCAATGGCGGCGTTGGTGCCCACCACAACCACAGCGACGTCGGAAGTCCGGGCAGCTTCCACCGCGGCGTCAATCTCGGCTTGCGGGTCCGTGACCACGGTTTCCTCGCCCAGCAGGATGGCCGTGAACGGGATGACCTGTTGTTTGGGCAGCTGGTACTCGGCCTCGATTCGGACAGTCTGCCCGGCCGTGGTCTCCAGGGCGTGGACGGTCTTGGGGGGATCGAAGAGGGCGGCGCCCAGGACGTCGGTGTCGTCCTTGATCTCGCCGTTGAAGACTTCCGACCCGTCCAAGGCAAAGCGGATCTGCCCAACGGTCCCTACGCCCAGGTGGTGGACGCCTGCTGTTTCGGCTGTCCAGTCCGCTTCCATGCGGATGGAGGCGGCGCCGTCGGGAATTCCTACGCCGAACCAGATCAGGTGCGAGGCCAGGCGGTCTTCTCCGGAGATTTCCGTGCCGTCGTCGGCGAGGAAGGTCACGCGGATTCCGGGGACGTTGGAGACCGGGTTGTGGAGTGAGGTGCGGGGGAAGGCCTGGATGCCTTCTGCCACCTTGGCGCCGCGGGCGTAGGTGACTGTGACGTCGTCGGGCAGTGCTTTCTGCAGGCCTTCCAGCGGCGAGACGGTGTACTTGGGCATCACGGTGGCGCTGCCGCCGCCTTGGGTGCGGGCTTCGTCGGCGTTGTGGCCGATCACCGCGACGCTGCTGAGCGCCTTGGCATCAAGCGGAAGCAGGCCCTTGTTGCGGACCAGCACGGCGCCGCGGACGGCGACTTCACGCGCGACGGCGGCCCCGTCCAGTGACGCAGGGAGCTGGGTGACTGCAGCTTCGAATCCTTCCAAAGAGCCGACGCGGGCTGCAAGGCGCAGGATCCGGGTGGCCTTTTCCAGGATCGCCTCCCGGCTGACGCGGCCATCGTTGACGGCGGCGAGGAGCTTGGGTCCCCAGTGGCCTACCGGGCCGGGCATTTCAAGGTCCTGGTGGGCGTTGGCGGCGTCCACTGAGCGGACACCGGTCCAGTCGGAGACGACGACGCCGTCGAAGCCCCACTCGGTGGACAGCGGCGTTTCAAGGAGCGTGTTCTCGCTGGCGGTGGTGCCGTTGATGGAGTTGTACGAGCTCATGACCAGCCAGGCGCGGGCTTCGGTGATGGCGTCCTCGAAGGCTGCCAGATAGAGCTCCCGCAGGGGTCGTTCGTCGACCACGGAATCGGCGGTGAAACGCTCGGTTTCGGCCTCGTTGGCCAAGTAGTGCTTGGGCGTGGCGCCGACTCCCATGGACTGGACGCCGGCCACGTACCCGGCGGCCATGGTGGCGGTGAGCCGTGGGTCCTCGCTCATGCATTCGAAGTGGCGGCCGCCCAGCGGGGAGCGGTGCAGGTTGATGGTGGGGCCCAGAACGGCGTGGACGCCTTTACGGCGGGCCTCCTGGCCCAGGACCTGCCCGTACCGGCGCGCGGTTTCGACGCTCCAGGTCGCGGACAGAGCGGACGACGACGGCAAGGAGACGGAGTCGTGACGCTCGTCGAAGTCTTCACCCCGGACGCCTGCCGGTCCGTCGGACATGACCACACGGGACAGCCCGATCTCCGGGATGGCGTGCGTGGACCACACGTCTGCGCCCGTCAGCAGTTGCACCTGCTGCTCAAGCGTGAGGCTCCGGGCGAGTTCCTGGATCTTGGTTTCCGCATCCTGCGCTCCTGCTGCTGGTGCTGTGACGGCGGCCGAAAGTGTGGGATTCATTTACTTGACTCCTTTGATGCGGGTGACGAGAAGGGCACCGATGATGCCAACAACAGCACCACCGAGGAACAATGCGGGGTAGCCGCCCAGTGCGATGACAGGGAAGGCGATGGCAGGCACCAGGGATTGGGGGAGGGCCTGGGCGATGTTGAACACGCCGAAGGTTTTGGCGTTCTCCGACTGGTCTTTGGGCAACAGGTCCGTGATGAGCGCGACGTCCACGGCGCTGAAGACACCGAGGCCCAAGCCCAGAATTCCTTGGCCCACCAAGACCTGGCCGGTGTCGGTGCTGGTGGCGATAACCACCAAACCGCCCATCATGATGAGGGCAGAGATGATGACCATGCTTTTGCGTTTGCCAAGGCGGTCGCTGATCCAGCCACCGGCGAGGCTGGTGATGACGGTTCCGGCAGAGCTCACCAGGGTTGCTTGGAACACCAAACTGGTGACTTGGGTTTCGGCGACGTGGAGGTGGTCCGTGAAG
Organism: Arthrobacter sp. YN; assembly: GCF_002224285.1. GTDB lineage: Bacteria > Actinomycetota > Actinomycetes > Actinomycetales > Micrococcaceae > Arthrobacter. The sequence goes on from NZ_CP022436.1 coordinate 722,927, forward strand.
AAGTACGGCAGGTAGAGCAGGCCGGCGCAGTAGCCAACATACACCAAGAACTTGGTGACCCAAGCCCACCCAAGGCCGGGGTGATCCTTGGGGTTGAAGTAGAAGGAACCGAGGATTTCCTTGAAATTCAGCGGTGCCGGTTTTTCGGTGAGGACGCGGTCCTTGAAGGTGAAGGCGAAGGCAATGGCTATCGCCGTGCCTACGATTCCGGGGACTACGGCCATCTGCAGGGCGGTCTCAAACATTTGTGCGAAGAAGGCCGCTGCCACGAGGCCGATGGGCAACGTCATGCCGATGAGGCCGGAAAGGCGTCCGCGCTCCGCAGGGCCCGCTTGATCGGGAAGGGTTGCTACCAGGGCGGCCAGGGCGGCGTTGAAGCCCAGCTGTGCTACAACCCAGGCAATGAGGACTGCGCCGACTTCCGTGGCTGAACCCAGTAGGAAGAGTGCTGCCAGGCCTATCAGGGAGCCTCCCACGATCCAGGGTTTTCGCATGCCGAACCGGGACGTAGTGCGGTCGCTGAGGCGTCCGAAGAATGGGTTGGCGAGCAACGCGACGGCCGCCCCGACTCCAGCAACAAGGCTGAGTGCTCCGGCGCGCGTATCCGGGGTGGTGATCTCCGAAACCTTGATGGCGAGGACCACCAGTGCCGGGGCAAGAACGGCCATCCAGAGGCCGGCGCTGGCGATGGGCATGCCGATGACGTAGGCGCGGGAAGCGGATTGAGGCGGGGTGCTTACGGTCCCCGGGGCGGCGGTTTCCGCGCCTGCCATCTGCTGATTGATATTGAGGGCCACGTTGCCTCCTGATGAACGGGTGGCCCACCGTTGGGCCGCTGCAATGACTCTAGCCCCAAAAATCTAGTGTGACTAGGTTTTGACCAAAAAAGTCGAGTGTCCCTCGATATTTACGCTGTGAAATAGACTGAACGGATGTCTACGACGAGGGCCCGGGGCCAATACGCCAAGGGGGCCGAACGCCGCGAACAGATCATCCAGACGGCAACCGATGTCTTCGCTACCGAAGGATTTGAGGGGACTGCGCTCAAGCGCGTCGCCGAATTGGTGGGCGTCAAGGAAGCCACGCTGTTCCATTACTTCAAGGGCAAGCAGGAACTGCTGACTGCAGTCCTTGCCGAACGGGATCGCCGCTCGCTTGCCGTTGGCGGCGAGGTGGAAGTGGGCCTCAACCTGATGCCGCCCATCGCCGAACGGAACGTGCGCGAGCCCGGACTGACCACGCTCTACGCGGTCGCCTCAGCTACTGCCAACGATCCTGAGCATGCCTCACATGGCTACTTCAAAGAGCGGTACCAAACGGTGGTGCGGGACATCGCTGTCGACATCGAACGGCGCCAGTCTTCCGGCGAAGTACGCACCGACGTCGACGCCGTGATGCTGGCACGGCTGACCGTGGCCGCCTTCGACGGGCTCCAGCTGCAGTGGCTGTACGACAAGAATGTGGACATGGCTGACGGACTCCGGCAGCTCATTGACGTTTTGCTGGCACCGTCCCACCCAACTGAGTAACAGATAAGGCCGTTCTGAGCGCTCAGAACGGCCTTATCTGTTACTTACTTGGGCGTTGCCCGTGGTGATGCTAGCGGCCGGTGCCGCCGTAGACGGTAGCCTCAGCGTCGCCGTCGAGCTCGAACGCATTGTGGATGGCGCGAACGGCGTCATCCAAGGCGTCCGCACTGGTGACCACGGAGATGCGGATTTCCGAAGTGGAGATCATGTCAATGTTGATCCCGGCGTCGGAAAGGGCCTTGAAGAACGTGGCAGAAACACCCGGGTGTGAACGCATGCCCGCGCCGATCAGGGAGAGCTTGCCGACGTGCTCGTTGTATTCAATGCTTTCGAAGCCGATCTGGCCTTCGGCAGCACGCAGGGCGGCCAGGGCGTCGGCACCCTCAACGATGGGCAGCGTGAAGGAGATGTCCGTGCGGCCGGTGCCGTGGGTGGAGACGTTCTGGACAATCATGTCGATGTTCGAGTGCGCATCGGCAATCACCTGGAAAATCGCCGCAGCTTTGCCGGGGATATCCGGGACGCCTACTACGGTGACCTTGGCTTCGGACCGGTCGTGTGCAACGCCGGAGATGATTGGCTGCTCCAAGGCAACTCCCTCTTGAATGTTGAACTTTTCGTCGGCGCCCGGGATGACCCACGTGCCTTCGTGCTGGCTGAATGAGGAACGGACGTGCAGCGGCACACCGAAACGGCGGGCGTACTCGACGCAGCGCAAGTGCAGGATCTTGGCGCCGGAAGCGGCCAATTCCAGCATTTCCTCGCTGGAGATTCGGTCGATCTTCTGGGCGGACGTCACCACGCGCGGGTCAGCGGTATAGATGCCGTCCACGTCCGTGTAGATCTCGCAGACATCGGCTTCCAGCGCTGCGGCCAAAGCGACGGCGGTAGTGTCCGAGCCGCCGCGGCCAAGCGTGGTGATCTCGTTGGTGCTGCGGCTCATGCCCTGGAAACCGGCCACGATTGCGATGTGGCCCTTGTCCAGTGCGGTGCGGATGCGGTGGGGGTCGACGTCGATAATTCGCGCCTTGCCGTGGATGCCGTCGGTAATCATGCCGGCCTGGGATCCCGTGAAGGACTGCGCGGAAGCGCCGAACTTGTTGATGGCCATGGCAAGGAGGGCCATGGAAATTCGTTCGCCGGCGGACAACAACATGTCCATTTCGCGGGCGGGAGCGGAGTCAGTGACCTGACCCGCGAGGTCCAGGAGTTCATCGGTGGTGTCACCCATTGCGGAGACAACAACCACAACCTCGTTGCCGGCCTTCTGCGCATCCACGACGCGCTGTGCGACCCGCTTGATGCCATCGGCATCGGCAACCGAGGAACCGCCGAACTTCTGAACGATCAGCTGCTTGGTAATGGCAGCCTCGTTGGAGAGCTCTTCGATCTTCACTTCGGTAGTGGGCATAGTCATGCGCGCACCCTCACTGCATCAATAGGGTTCGAACGCGGCATGCCAAATTCCAAATTTGAGCACGCCAGCGTAGCTTATTTGCCCAGTTTATCGCCGCGCACTGTCCCTGCAGGAATTGTGACCACATGGCGGCGGCTACCTGCGATGACTACCACCCGGCAGTGCCCGGACCACCCTTGAACGGGCCGACGATCTGCTGTGTGATCCACCCTCCATAGAAGTTGCCTTCCTGGAACGTCACGCGCTCGCCATCCACCTCGCACGAGTCCATGTGCTCCGGGTAAAGCGCCACTCTGCTGCCCAGCGCTTCGAAGCCCCGTGCGGGGCTTGGGTAGGTCCACCCCGCCCGCTCAACCACCGTCCCGCCGGCGGTGATGGTGAAGTAACTGGCCTCGCCCTTGAACTCGCAGAAAGTGGTTCCCCCAACAGGGACCAGCGCACCGTCCGGGAAGGCGTCCAACGGCACGTAGTAGACAGGAGGATGGCTGGTCTCCAGGACCCTGACGGAGTCAGTGGTATCAACAATCACCTGACCGCCAAGCCGCACCACAATCCGCTCGGATCGAGGCTCCACTCTGGGCGGCCGCGGGTAATCCCATACCGATTCCTGGCCGGGGGCCGGCTTGATGGGACGGGGACGCCGAAAGACACCGGAAACACTGCGATGGGAGACCATGCACCCATGGTGGCACCCTCGGCTGGGATCTCCCCGTGAAGTTTCGGCGTATCGGTGATGGCGTGCCCGGCGTACCATCCACTTCATGAGGACTTCGGCAGGCGATGGCCGGCCTATCTGACCACACGGGCGCATCGGGTCCGGCGGACAACGAGCCCGAATACGAAGTGATCGGCGGTGTGATCGACGATCAGCCCTCAGGCTTGGCCCGCCCTAAGCCAGGCGCCGGGTCCCCGCCCCGAACCGCCGGAAACTTTGGGGCTGCCGCAGCGGAGGCATGGCGGAGTGCCCGGACATCCTTCACCTCGTGGTGGTTCTGGCTTGGCTGCGCCCTGGGGATTGCCGCCGCCTGGGGCTTGGCCGCGGCCGTGGTTTCTTTTGCAGAAGCCAACGGATGGTTCGCTACCAGGGTTGCAAGTGCCATCTACCTGATCACGGCGGTCTTCCTTGCGCTCGCTGCCGCTGTGCTGGGAGCGGTGTGGGGCTTCCGACATTCCCAAGGGCGCCTTCTTGTCCTGTTGCTGGCCGGAGGTATTCGAGGAGTCGCTTTGGGAGCGCTCGCGGGTGGTGTTTTGCTCGTGGTGGGCGCCAGCGTCGGCGGGCCGACGGCACTGGCCGTTGCCGCCGTCGTCGTGATGGTCCTGGAAGTGGCCTTGTTCGGGCTGATCGGTGCGGGTGCGCGGGCATGCTTTGCGGCAGCGGCGCCAGGGGCGGCATTGAACGCTGTGGTGGTCGCGTTCCTGTGCGTGGGAAATGTGGCGGCCACCCTCCTGCTGCTTCCTGGGACCACCATGATGGACCAGGCTTCCGTCCCGGTGAACGTGGAACGGGACGATTCCGGCAGGATCCTTTCCTACGAGTGCGTGGGCAATTTCCGCCCGGTTCAAGTGGTCCACACAGAACGGGTTGCCTGGATTGCGGCAGCCAACCCGGCCCTGCTTTTAGGGAGCGTGGGCGCCGACGTGGTGCCTACGGACAATGAACTTGGCTGGTTGCTGGCCGGCCTGCAGTGGGCCGCCGATGGGCCCTCACGGGAAGTGCCGTGCCTCGGTGGCGAATCCAGTGACGGGCTGGCACCGTCGGTTCCTGTCTTCGTGACCGGCCTCGCGCTGCAGTCCTTGGTGGCCGCCCTGGTGCTGGTACCTGGCCGGCGGCTGAGGGCTCGGCGACTGGCGACGGGCTTTGGCTAGGCCCCTCGGCGCACGTACTCGGAAATCACGACGCCGGAGCCGAACGCCGTCGTCGTAACCTCTTCGAAGGCGCTTGGCTGGTAGGCACCCGGCGCGAAGAGCGGTATGCCATCGCCGAACAGGAGTGGGCTTCGTTTCAGAACCAGTCTGTCGATTTCACCGGAAAGCTGCGTAGCCAGATGGCCGCCTCCACACAGCCAGATCGACTTACCTGGCTCGGACTTCAATCTGCGGACTACGTCCACCGGGTTCTCGTGGGTCAGCTCCAGGTTTGGGTGCTCGCCCGGGATATCTTCCTCGGTCCGTTTCCGGGAAAAGACCACCTGCTGAAGATGCTGGTAGGGGCTGGTCATGCCGGCAGGCAGCCCCACCGCGTAAGTGTTCCAACCCATCACCACGGTGTCGAACATCGACCCGGTGCGGTCGATGCCCATGGCGTCGGCGATGACCGTGGGGATCGCGTCCGGGAAACGCTCGATTTGGGCGGCCATATGGTCGCCTTCCACCGGAAATGCGTCGAACTCGCCCCCGGGACCGGCAATGTACCCATCCAGGCTGACGGCGACGTAGTACACAAGCTCTCGCACGGGACCCCCATCACGGTTGTTGTTGGTGATTGCGAGACTACAACAGGGCGTTGCGCCTGCCCTCGAAAGCCCTGCCGAGGGTAACTTCGTCGGCGTACTCCAGGTCTCCACCTACCGGCAGGCCGGAAGCCAACCGGGTCACCGTGATGCCGATCGACTTGAGCATGCGGGCCAAGTACGTTGCAGTCGCTTCGCCCTCAAGGTTGGGGTCGGTAGCGATGATGATTTCCTGGATGGCGCCGTCGTTGAGGCGTGTAAGGAGTTCCCGGATACGCAACTGCTCCGGACCGATGCCGGCGATGGGGTTAATGGCTCCGCCCAGCACGTGATAACGGCCGCGGAAGGACCGGGTGCGCTCCACGGCCAGGACGTCCTTGGACTCCTCAACCACACAGATGACCGACGGGTCACGGCGCTGGTCGCGGCAGATGTTGCACTTTTCCTGCTCGGTCACGTTGAAGCACACGGAGCAGAACTTCACGCGCTCTTTGACCGTGGTGATGGCTGTGACCAGGCGCTTCATATCCTCAGGGTCGGCCTCAAGAATGTGGAACGCCAGGCGCTGCGCTGATTTGGGGCCCACACCGGGAAGTCGGCCGAGCTCATCAATCAGCTCTTGAACTGCACCTTCGTACACAATGTCCTCGTTAGTTTGAAATCAATGCTGGTGTCAGCGGGGTTGCAGGGGAGAACCGTCCAAGGCGCGCTCTTCAATCAGCTTTCCGCCCAGAATACGCTCCACCGCAGCCCGCCCAAAGACGCGGGACTCCTCGATGGTTTCATCTTCCGGGCTGGGAATGTCGTCCGCGACCGACTCCGGCTTCGCCTGCGTCCTCACCGGCGCCTGGACACGACCCGCTTGGGCTTCGGGGCTGTTGGTCAACCGCTGGTAAAGGCTCTGACGGCCATTCGGATTGCCCGACGGCGCGGCCTCCTCCAGCGTCGCAACCGAACCATGCGCTTCCTCTGGTTGGGTCGCCAAGGAGGGCCAGGCAGGCGGTGCGCTGCTGCTTCCGGCGGGGGCGCTGCCGCTGACGGGCTCGGGCATCGATTGCGTTGCGGGCCAGCTTGACGCCGGTGCGACGTCCCAGCTGGAGCTTGGGTTCTGCTCCGCGTTGGTTGGATGGCCGTAGGCGCCCGTGGTTGCTTCCGGAACCTGGGCTGCGGCTGGCTCGTAGTCGGGGGCGTCCGGTGCGGCCGCAGTTACTTCGGCTGCTTCGGCGGGTTTCTTGCCCACGTTGGACTCCGTGCCGACAACCCAAGTACCCGGCGCCTGCTCGACTGCCCTGGACCAGGGGTCGTTGGACGCCGCCGCCTTCGCGGTGCTGGCCGGCGGGGAAGGTACAGCCGCTGATGCGCCGCTTGCTGGGGCCGAAGAGGTGGCCGCTGAAGGCGCCGAGGCATTCGACGTTGGAACACTGGTCGCCGGTGCCGCGGATGCCGTACTGGGTTGGCCGTACCCCGAGGGGGGTTCCCAATCCGCAGGTGGCTCTTCGTCCAGGGGCGGCGCGTCCTCGTCGAGCGGCGGACCCCAGTCGTCGTCAGGGTACGAGTAGTCGCCGGAGGGCTCGGGAGTCGGAGGAGCGGCCGGGGCTTCTTGGATTTCCGCTGCTGCCGGGGTGGCCGCTGGGGTGGGACTTGTTGAGGCCGCGTCATGGGTGGGCGCAGGAGCCGGAGGCGCAGCCACAGGAGTGGGCGCCGGCGATGCAGCAAGCGGAGTTGATGCCACCGGAGCGGCGGTTACAGGTGCAGCTGGGGCCAGGCCCCACGCCGAATCGACCGCCGACACAGGTGCCGGCGGGGACATCGGCGTCGAGTCCACCGGTCCTGCCTGGCTGGCCGACGCGGCTCCACCTGTCGACTGGGCACCGCCCGCCGCCGGAGTTTCCCGGCTAGTAGGTGCTTTTGGGTTTGGCTCAGAGCTCGCTGAACTGTTGCCGCCGGCGATGGCCACGATCTGGCAGTCGATGCCGATGGTCTTATGAATCGCCTGCCGAAGGTTCTCGGAGTGATCCGCACGTCCGAACGCACCCGCAAGGCCGCCCGTGGTAAATGCCAAAGTCAGGACCTGGCCGTCGAACTGGGCAACCTGGGCATTCGGTTCCACCAGTGCCCAGGTGCTGCGCTTGATCTTGGTCAACGTCTGCAGGACATCCGGCCATGCACGGCGCAGAGCCTCTACGTCTCCGGTTCCGCCGGATGCAGGCGCTCCTGCGGCCGCAGGCGCTCCGCCGGCCGCGTTCGACTGCGGTGCCGGTGCTTGAGGTGCAACCTGAGCTGGTGCGGACTGCACTGACTCGGACTGTGCCGGTTGCACCGGTTCAGGGCGCACTGGGGCTGGCTGGGCAGGTGCCGCCTGCTGTGCCTGTGGCATTGCTTGGGCTGGAGGAGGTGTCGGTGCCTGGGCGGGTTCGGTTTGCTGTACCGGTGCCGAGGCAGCAACCGGGGCTGCGGCCCCCTGCGCAGGAGCGGACTGTGAGGGGCGACCGGAGGTTTGCCGCTCCTCCACTGGCCAATCATTGGTGGATACCCGCGGTGCCGTCAGGGCATCCCTTGACGCAGGCTCAGCGGTCGGCTCGGACACAGTCGGCGCGGAGTGGGTAGCGGGTGCGGGAGGGGATACCGGCGCGGTTTGCGAAGCCGGCGCGGCTTCCCGCGCAGCAGCCGCAGCAACCGGCGGGCCAGCAGCAACAGCAGGCGCACCGCCGTCGCCCGTGTAATTCAGGCGACGTTCCACGCGGTCGATGCGGGCAGCGATGCCTCGCTCGGTCTGCTCAGCGCTGGGCAGCAGGATTCGGGCGCACAGCAGTTCAAGGTGCAGCCGGGGCGAGGTGGCACCGGTCATCTCGGTGAGGGCGGTGTTGGTGACGTCCGCTGCCCGGGACAGCTCGGCAGCGCCAAGGTTGGTTGCCTGGTTGCGCATGCGGGCGATCTGGTCCGCCGGCATGCCGCGAAGAATGGCCTGGGCGCTCTCGGGCATTGCTTGGACGATGATCAGGTCGCGGAATCGTTCCAAGAGATCCTCGACGAAACGCCGGGGGTCGTGACCGGTTTGGATAACGCGGTCCACGGCCTTGAAGACCACCGCGGCGTCGGAGGCTGCAACAGCATCCACGATGTCGTCCAGCAAGGAAGCGTGCGTGTAGCCGAGCAGGGCCACAGCGAGTTCATAGTCCAGGCCATGGGGGCCGGCGCCTGCCATGAGCTGGTCAAGGACGGACAGAGTGTCGCGAACAGAGCCGCCGCCTGCGCGGATGACGAGTGAGAGCACACCGGGGGCGACCGGAACGTTCTCCTGCTGGCAGAGGAGCTCGAGGTACTGCATCAGGGGCTCGGGTGGCACCAGCCGGAAGGGGTAGTGGTGCGTGCGGGAGCGGATAGTCCCGATGACCTTGTCAGGCTCCGTGGTGGCGAAGATGAACTTGATGTGTTCCGGCGGCTCTTCGACGATCTTCAGGAGCGCGTTGAAGCCGGCCGACGTGACCATGTGGGCCTCGTCAATGATGAAGATCTTGTAGCGGTCGCGGACCGGGGCGAAGGTCGCGCGTTCACGGAGATCCCGGGCGTCGTCAACGCCACCGTGGCTGGCGGCGTCGATCTCGATGACGTCCAGCGAGCCGGAGCCGCCGCGGGCAAGCTCGATGCAACTGGGGCATTTGCCGCAGGGGGTGTCAGTGGGGCCCTCGGCGCAGTTCAGGCAGCGGGCCAGGATGCGGGCCGACGTGGTCTTGCCGCAGCCGCGGGGGCCGGAGAAGAGGTAGGCGTGGTTCACGCGGTTCTTGCGGAGCGCCGTCATCAGCGGCTCCGTGACGTGTTCCTGCCCGATAACGTCCGCGAAAGAGTCCGGACGGTACCTTCGATACAGGGCAGTTGTAACAGTCACAAGTGAAACCTACCTATAGAGACTGACATTTAAATAAGTGACCCCTCATGCACCCGCCAGAGCCCATCTACCCTTGCTACCTTCCGGTCCTGGGGGAGTTCAACAGGATGACGCCACATGAGGGGCCGTCGACAAGCTTACCCGAACTTGGGTTGGGGTTCGAATCGGCTCGAAGGGCTGTGGATAAGGCTCGACGGCGGGTGGCTTGGTTCGCGATTCATCGCCACCCACTCACTGGCCACGTCATGAAAGCCGGCTCCTCGTAAGGGTGCGCGGCCCGCAGGGCCTGCACCACGCCGTCGAGCATGTCCTCCTCCACCACGCACTCGACCCGGGTTTCCGGCACCTGCTCCTCAATCCCCACCTCACCAACAGCGGGATGCGCTCCTGGCAGGGGCGTGAAGCGGCCAGTGCCTGGCGACGTAAAGGCACAGTGGGAGTAGTTGCCGATCCGCCCGGCGCCGGCGTCGCCAATGGCCAGGAGGACTTCTTCGATATGCGTCTCCGGAACGTAAACGACCAAGGCGTGGAGCTGCGTCATGGGAACATCCTGTCAATAAACTTCGGCTACAAACAGGTCTCAACCATTGCAAAAGCCGGTATCACAGCGGACTATGGGTATGTACACCGATTGGGGCAATCTCAAGATTGTGAGCTGCGGGGCCTGGGGGCGAGGGGCCGGACCCGGCAGCTCAACGATGTACCGCAAGAATGGGCGCGTTGGGGGCGTCCATTTTTCCGTTAACGGGCGTGTTTCCAGGGCCTTCCAGGGGTGGTCATTCACCCCGATTACACGTTGCCGAAATTCTCAGGTACAGTAGTATCTGCTTTCGAATCGGAAGCAAGGAGAATTCGCCTAGCGGCCTATGGCGCACGCCTGGAACGCGTGTTGGGTTAACGCCCTCGGGGGTTCAAATCCCCCATTCTCCGCGGTTGGCCCCAGTCCTTGGACTGGGGCCTTTTGCGTTTCCTGAAGCTAGTCCGCGTCCGCCTGCTGCTCGGCGTCCTGCTGTTGCGCTGCTGCCACCCTTTCCAACACTTCGCGGCAGGCTGCGGTTGCGGGGTGGATGCGGCCGGCTGTCCTGGTGGAGGTGAACACGGTCCGCTTTGGCAGGGCCGGAAGATCCAGCAGTTGAACGGTACGCGAGCGCCCGGTCCAGACGAGGTCCGGCATGAGTGCCACGGCGTTCCCGGATTCGATGAGCCGGATCTGTGCTTGGAGATCGGCCGTCTCGTACCTGACGTCGGGCTCGAAGCCCGCAGACCGGCATGCCTGTTCGGCCCAGTGCCGTGAAGCTGCGCCGCGGGGTTCCATGACCCATGGCATCGATGCGGTGTCCGCGAGGGTCGACACCGTTTCGCCGCCGAGTCCCACCGGGGGAGTGGCCAGGCGGATGGCATCACTGGTGAGGGTGACGCGGTCCAGCCCGCTGTGGTGCGGGGCAGCGTGGCCGGGGTATTGCTCGGCCACCACAAGGTCGAAGTCCCGCGCCCACGTTTCGTACAGGGCGGTCTCGGGCTCGCGTTGGGTCATCTCCACGCGCACCTCCGGATACTCCTGCCGCATGATGGTGAGGAAATCCGGCAGCAGGGCCAAGGCCGCGGACTGGAAAACGGCCAAGCGGACCGTTCCTGTGACCATGGAGAGCGAGGCGGCGAGCTCGGTTTCCGCACGCTCCAGGGTTTCCAACAGCGCCGCGGTGTGTGCCACGAGGATCTCTGCCTGGGGCGTCAGCTGCACGCGACGCCCCGCTTTGCGCAGCAATTCCACGCCGGCTTCCTTTTCCAGGAGAGTCAACTGTTGGGAGACCGAAGATGGGCTGTACTGCATGGCATCGGCCACCTCCGCGAGGGTTCCGCGGATCTTCAACTCGTGCAGCAAACGCAGCCTGCGGACGTCCAGCACGGGAGCCTCCAAAAGATCGGGATGGATAATCAATATTCGTCAGAAAAGATCGCTTTTCCTAACGTGATTGTAGATCCATACTGATGGAAACAAACAAACTTCTCCGTCCCAGAAGGAGCCCCCATGACCAGCACCATCCCGGATGCCACCGCCCCGAGCAGCCAGGATTCCGGGCAGTTCGACGCTTTGGCGCAGGAAGCCATCGCCTTGGTCCGCCATTGGCTCACAGAAGCCGGCAAGATCCCCGTGGACGTGTCCGCCCAGCGCCTGGCCGGCGTCTTGAAAGACCCCAACGGCCTGGATTTCACGGTTGGATTCGTCGACGGCGTCATCCGCCCCGAGGATCTGTCGGTCGCCGGCCGTAAACTCGCAGAGTTGGCACCCAAGGTGCCGAAGTTCCTCCCGTGGTACATGCGCAGCGCTGTCCGCGTGGGTGGCGTTATGGCTCCGATCGTCCCGCAGGTAGTTATCCCGATCGCCCGCCGCGTGCTCCGCGAAATGGTGGGCCACCTGATCGTGGACGCCACTGACGCCAAGCTCGGCCCGGCCATCGCCAAGATCCGCCAGGACGGCGTTCACTTGAACGTGAACCTCCTCGGCGAAGCCGTTCTGGGGGAGCACGAAGCGCAGCGTCGCCTGGAAGGCACCCTGAAACTCCTGGCCCGCGATGACGTGGACTACGTTTCCATCAAGGAGTCCTCCACCGTGGCACCGCACTCCCCGTGGGCCTTCGACGAAGCCGTCGATCACGTCGTGGAGAAGCTCACCCCGCTGTACCGCCTTGCCGCGTCCTTCCCCAAGCCCAAGTTCATCAACCTGGACATGGAGGAATACAAGGACCTCAGCATGACCATCGCGGTGTTCAAGCGCATCCTTGACATGCCGGAGTTCAAGAACCTGGAAGCTGGCATCGTCCTCCAGGCATACCTCCCCGACGCACTCGGCGCTATGCAGGAACTGCAGGAGTGGGCCACGGCTCGTCGTGCACAGGGCGGCGCTCCCATCAAGGTACGCGTGGTCAAGGGCGCCAACCTTCCCATGGAGCAGGTTGAAGCTTCCCTTCACGACTGGCCGCTGGCCACCTGGGGGACCAAGCAGGACTCGGACACCAGCTACAAGAACGTCATCAACTACGCCCTCACTCCGGAACGCATTGACGCGGTCCGCATCGGCGTGGCCGGCCACAACCTGTTCGACGTCGCCTTTGCCTGGTTGCTGGCCAAGGAGCGCGGCGTAACGAAGGGCATTGAATTCGAGATGCTGCTGGGCATGGCAACCGGTCAGGCCACCGCAGTCCGCAAGGATGTCGGCAGCCTCCTGCTTTACACGCCCGTGGTCCACCCGGGCGAGTTCGACGTCGCCATCGCCTACCTGATCCGCCGCCTTGAAGAAGGCGCCAGCCAGGAAAACTTCATGAGCGCAGTTTTTGAACTGAGCGACAATGAAGCCCTGTTCAAGCGCGAACAGCAGCGCTTCCTGGACTCCCTGGCCCGCATGACGGACGAAGTTCCTGGCCCCAGCCGCCAGCAGGACCGCCGTCTCCCCGCCGAGCCCGCACCGCTCGAGGGCTTCAGCAACACCCCGGACACCGACCCGGCACTCCCTGCCAACCGCTCCTGGGGCCGTGACATCCTCAAGCGCATTCCGGGTTCCACTGCGGGCAACAAGATCGTCGAGTCCACCAAGGTCTCCGACGCCGCCGAGCTGGATCGCATCATCGCTACCGCCGTGGATCACGGCAAGGCCTGGGGCGCCCGTCCGGCCGCCGAACGCGCAGCGATCCTGCACCGCGCCGGCGAGGTCCTTGAGGCCCGTCGTGCGGAGCTTCTTGAGGTCATGGCGTCCGAAACGGGCAAGACCATCGACCAAGGCGACCCCGAAGTCAGCGAAGCAATCGACTTCGCGCACTACTACGCCGAGCGCGCCAAGGACCTGGAAACGGTCGACGGCGCCACGTTCGTCCCAGCCAACCTCACCGTGGTGACCCCGCCGTGGAACTTCCCGGTGGCGATCCCCGCAGGTTCGACGCTCGCAGCGCTCGCCTCGGGCTCCGCCGTCGTGATCAAGCCTGCAAAGCAGGCCCGCCGCTCCGGTTCCGTCATGGTGGATGCCCTCTGGGAAGCCGGCGTGCCTCGCGAAGTGCTGGCACTCGTGCAGCTCGAAGAGCGCGAGCTTGGCACCCAGTTGGTCTCGCACCCCAGCGTTGACCGCGTGATCCTCACTGGTGGCTACGAAACCGCTGAGCTGTTCCGTTCCTTCCGTCAGGACCTGCCGCTGCTCGCGGAGACCTCGGGTAAGAACGCCATCATCGTCACCCCGAGCGCTGACCTGGACCTCGCTGCCAAGGACGTCGTGTACTCGGCGTTCGGCCACGCAGGCCAGAAGTGCTCGGCTGCCTCACTGGTGATCCTGGTGGGTTCGGTCGCCAAGAGTGCCCGCTTCCACAACCAGCTGATCGACGCCGCCCGCTCCCTGACCGTGGGCTACCCGGAGGACGCCACCACGCAGATGGGGCCGATCATCGAACCGGCCAACGGCAAGCTCCTCAACGCCCTCACCACCCTGGGCGACGGCGAAAGCTGGGCGATTAAGCCCGAGCGCCTCGACGAAACCGGCCGTTTGTGGTCCCCGGGCATCCGCTCCGGCGTCAAGCGTGGCTCCTACTTCCACCTCACCGAGTTCTTCGGCCCGGTCTTGGGTGTCATGACCGCCGAGACCCTCGAGGAAGCCATCGCCATCCAGAACGAGATCGAGTACGGCCTCACCGCCGGCCTGCACTCCCTGGACTCTGCTGAAATGGGCGTCTGGCTGGACACCATCCAGGCCGGAAACCTGTACGTCAACCGCGGCATCACCGGTGCGATCGTGCAGCGCCAGCCGTTCGGTGGATGGAAGAAGTCGGCAGTCGGTGCCGGAACCAAGGCCGGTGGACCGAACTACCTGATCGGCCTGGGCAGCTGGCTCCCCGCCGAAGCCAACGCCAAGCGCGGCACGGTGCTCCAGGGTGCAGCCGCTCAGCTCCTCGCTGCTGCAAAGTCCGCCGACGTTACCGCTGAAGAACTCCAGACCCTGCAGCAGTCGCTCTTCAGCGACGCCGCAGCCTGGGAATCCGAGTTCGGCACCCGCAAGGACGTCTCCGCCCTCTCCGCAGAGCGCAACGTCTTCCGGTACCGCTCCCTCCCTGTCACCATCCGCCTCTCCGAAGGCAAGCGAATTGCTGAGCTGCTCCGTGTAGTAGCAGCCGGCGCAGTGGCGGGTTCGAAGCTGACGGTAAGCTCCGCCGTCGTACTTCCTGACGCCGTGGTGACGGTCTTCGCGAACCTGGGCGTCAGCGTCCGGATCGAGGACGACGCCGCGTGGCTGGGCCGTGCGGCCAACTTCGACGCCGGCCGGATCCGCCTGATCGGTGGCGACTTCGCTGCGCTGAGCGCAGCCATGGGTGGCCGTCCGGACGTCGCGGTGTACCACGGTGCTGTAACCCAGGCCGGTCGGATCGAGATGCTGCCGTTCCTCCGCGAGCAGGCCGTGTCCATCACCGCCCACCGCTTCGGCACCCCGAACCACCTGTCGGATCACCTGATCTAGGACGCATCCACGGCGTGCGCCGAGGGGTGAGCTCTCGGCAGTAAGCACGCACCAAGAGGTTGAAAGCCAGCCCCTCGGCGATATCCACACCACGTGTGTCCCCGTCGAGGGGTTGGCTTTCGCCTTTTTGGGAGGCTCAAAGGGTTGAAAGCCAGCCCCTCGGCGAAAGGCACCTCAGGCCTCGGCGTAGCCCAGCCTTTGCAACCTGCGGCGCGCTGCTTGCTCGCTGGGACCGTGGGAGCCCAGGGCGAATCGGACCATCCCCAACACGCCACGCGCCGCCAGGATGGCCGGCAAGGGCACGGGGCCAAGCCTGGCGGGCCGGAGGCCGAGCAAGTCCCGATACTTAGGCTCAAGGCTCGCGACGGCGGCCGCGAACAGGATGGTGTAACCGGGCTTGAGGAGTGGGCTCAGGGGAGGATAGCGAATAAACGACACCGTCTCGGCAAGCCGCTCATCGGCCCGGAGTACCCCGGAGGCGTACCACTGCTCCAGCTCGTCACGGACCTGGGCTTCGGTGAGTGGCGGGTCTACAACTCCCATGAGTCGTCCGGCTGCTGCCCATTCGCGGACGTAGGCATCGGGCCCGCCAGGGATGGCCCTGCCCCAGATCCGGTTGGCAGTGAGGAAGGAGTCCGCGTAGGTGACGTGGACCCAGCGGAGGAGTTCGGGGTCGTTGGCGGCGTATTCGCGCTCCACACCCAGCCCGTCAAGGTAGGTTCCCCGGACACGCTCATGGATCTTCCGGACCCGTGCGGTCGCGGCTTCGGCGGCCTCCGTGGAGCCGTACGTCACGGTGAAGATCCACCGCACGGTGTTCGCGAGACGGCCCAAGGGGTCCTTCTGGAAGCCGGAGTGTTCGTAGACACCCGCCAGCGCGCCGGGATGGAGGGCCTGCATCAGCAGGACGCGGATGCCCGCCACGATGGTGGCCACGTGGCCGTGCACCGTCCAGACGGCCGACCCGGGAAGGTGATATCCGGCGTCGTTCCCGTCTGCGAGCCGCGGCACCCACTCCGGAGGCGTGCCCGACGTTCCGGTGAAGGTGCGCTGCAGTTCGTGCCTGTACTCCGTGAGGTAATTCCTCATAGGTCCCATGAGACCTCCATTTGGCGGAGGTGTACAGAGCAGATTGTGTACAGGTAATGCCCTGATGACCGACGCATCAGGGCATTAGCTGTACAAAAACTCCGGGCTTCAGGAGCGAACGCGGCGCCGGGAGGGTGCCGCTGCCACCAGCAGGGCGGCAATCGCGACGGCGGCACTCAGGATGAGTCCCGGCCGGTACTGTTCCAGCATGGCTTGGGCGCTGACGGTTCCGGCGGCTTGGCCGTGACCGCTGACCAACGCTGTGGTGACGGCCAGAACCAGTGCGGCTCCCACTTGTGTGCTGGTCTGGATCAGGCCGGCTGCCAGTCCCTGTTCCGAATCCTTGATCCCGGCGGTCGCTTGTACGTTGATGGACGGGAAGGCCAGCGCAAACCCGACTCCGAGCAGGACCACCGACGGCAGGATGTCCAGCACGTAGTTGGGCGTAGTGCCGACGCGGAGGAACAGGACGTAGCCCAACCCCATCGCAGTGAGGCCCGCCAGAATCAGCTGCGTGGCGCCGAACTTTTCGATGAGCTTGTCCGCGAACGGTGCGCTGGTCGCGACCAACAGGCCGGCGGGCAGCAAGGCCAACGCCATGCCCAGCGGGGTCCAACCGAGCACCGACTGCAGGTACATGGTGACGATGAACTGGAAGCTCAGGTAGGACCCGAACAGCCCTACCGCGCTGAGGTTGGCCCGAGCCACCCAGCCCTCCTTGAGGATGCTGAAGCGGATCAGCGGGTGCTTGACCTTGTTCTCGATCACCGCGAAGGCTGCCAGCACGGCAACGGAAACTGCGAATCCGGCGATTGTTGCCACAGATCCCCAGCCCTGTTCCGGTGCTGAAACCAAGGTGTAGACGAGGCCAAGCATGCCCAGTGCCAGGGTCACGGCGCCCCAGACATCGTGCCCGCTGTCCTCAACGGATGGCTTGTCCTTGGGAATGAACTTCATGCCCAGGAGGACAACCACCACTGCGATCGGCACCGAGACCAGGAACGTCCAGCGCCAGCTGAGGCTGGTCATGAGGCCACCCACCACCAAGCCCAGCGAGAAGCCGCTGGCGCCGAACGTCGTGAAGATGGACAGCGCCTTGTTGCGCTCGCGTCCCTCCGCGAAGTTGGTGGTGATGATGGAGAAGCCGGTGGGCGCGGTGAAGGCGGCCGCGAGTCCCTTGATGAACCGGGTGGCGATCAGGATGGCGGGGTCGTCCACCAGTCCGCCCAGGAGCGACGCCGCGGCGAAAACGGTCAAAGCAATGAGGAAGATACGACGGCGGCCCAACAGGTCCGCGAGTCGGCCACCCAGGAGCAGCAGGCTTCCGTAGCCCAGGACGTAGGCGGAGACGATCCACTGCAGGGAATCGGTTCCGAGGTTGAGTTCCTGTCCGATGGACGGCAGGGCAACGCCGACCATGGAAACGTCCAGCCCGTCGAGGGCCAAGACGGTGCACACGACCATCAGCAGCAGCCACTGGGCGCGGGTCCAGTGAACGGCTGAAACCAAAGGCGGCTCAGTTGAGGATTTGAGGGCGGTGGGTGATGTCATGCGCTTCAATCTATATGACGCGTCATTCAATGACAAGGACTACGATGACATGTCATTGGATGACGCAGAATTTTATGACATGGATTCAAATCGCGTTATGAACTAGAATCGGCACATGGCAACGACGCGTGACCGTCAACTGGTTGAGCAGTGGCGCAGCATCCAGAACTCCTACTTCCGCACCGCAGGAGCGATCGACCGCGCGCTGGAAGCCAAGTTCGACATTGGCCTCAATGAGTTCGAAATCCTGGATCTCGTGGCTGAAAGCGAAGAATCAGCGTGCCGGATGAAGGCCTTGGGGGAGCGCACCCCCATGACGCAAAGTGCCGTCTCCAAGGTGGTGGACAGGCTCGAAAAAGCAGGCCTGGTCTCCCGCCAAACCTGTGTGGATGATCGCCGCTCCCTGTTCCTGGAGCTGACGGACGCCGGCCGCGCGCTCCACTCCACGGCCGCCGTCGAGCACCGTGCGCTGCTCGAGGAAAACCTGGGCTCCTAACCGCCTGACCCGGCTGGCCAGGGTATACGTCTGAGTGGGATTAGATGAGCGAACGGAAGATGTCCCAGCCCGTTCCAATGGTTTCGGACGTGGGCACGAACCCGGCGTACTTCAGGAGATCTCCCTCCGGGTTGATGGCGATGGTGTCGTTTCGGGTCACTGTGTGCCCCCAATGTATGGCCTCACCCAGGTTGTGGGTGTAGCTGCCAACACCGATGACATCGGTCATGACCTCCCATCCGGGGCCCCACGTGCCGGCGCCTTGCCAGTCTCCTTGGCCGTCAGAGCGGTAATGGTGCATATAACCGTCGTGGTCACGTCCCAGGATGTCGACGTTACCGTCGCCGCTGAGGTCGCCCGAGGCCATGATCTTGTCAAAGACCTGCCACCCAGTGCCTACAACCTGTGGTTCCTTCCAGCCGCCGTCACCATCGCCGGGGTACAGGTGGAGGTCGCCCTCGGCATCGCGGGCGAGCACGTCATTGATGGTGTCTCCGTCAAAGTCACCGGGGCCCACGATGGTGTCAAAAATGTTCCAGCCCGTGCCCACAACAGAACTGTCCATCCAACCTCCGTGGCCATCGCCTGGATACAGGTGGAGGTCGCCCTCGGCATCGCGGGCAAGGATGTCGTTGTTTCCGTCCCCGTCGAAATCGCCGGGTGAGAACACGACGTCGAACATGTTCCATCCGGTGCCCACGAGCCTGGGTTCATCCCACTGCGCTGTCTCGTAACTGGGGCACAGTCCGGCGTTACAAGTCCCTAGGCCATAGGTGTACGTTCGCGGGTACAGGACCAGTTCGCCGTCGTCCGTGCGGCCCAAAAGCTCAAAGTTCCCCCGCCCGGTCCACCCCATGGCCCGGTTGGAGGCAGAGATGGGCGCCGTCTCCTTGCTGTGCAGGAGAGTGTTCTCGTCGCCTCGCAGGGCATCGCCGCACTGCTGCTTCTCCGGAGTGGTGGCGTAGACGTTGAACGAAAGCCGGTTGCCCCGGTCCTCCGGCAAAACTTTGAGTGGTTCCACCTGGCGCTCTGGAGGGAGGGGGGTGCCGTTGCTGAGCCATTCGATCGTGTAGCCATCAGGCGCTGCCTCAGTTTTATCGCAGCCCGAGAATTCCGCTGGAGCACCCATCCGCAACTCCGACCCGACGTATGGCATGCCCACCATGGATACGATCCCGTCCATATCAATATGGTGGAGGGGCGCGGTCCCCGCCGCGGATGAAGGGGACACACCGGCACCCGCCAAGCCGGCCACGAGCAGGGCAACCATTGCGCCGGCCCGGGTGAGTGACGAGTCCCGCACGGCGGCAAGAGTTCTCTGACGTAACGACGAGGTGTTCATTCAGGCTCATTCCTGGTGGTGTCCGGCGCATGACGTCAGATGGGGACCATCCGGTTCCGCTCTGTCCTAACCTAGCTCAAGACATCTTGAGCAAAAACTGATGGAACCTTTCCGCCACAAGGACCCGCGAAGCCTTTATTTCTGATGTGATTCCCGCAACAATGGTGCTTGCACGCCAGGCTGGGGTTTGGTGCCGCTGGCTTTTGGGGAGTGTTTTGTGGGCAAGCATCATGATTCAGACCGGGCAATAGACCTGATCCGTGCCGAAGGATTCCATCGCGTTCTCATCGCGGGAAGCCTCGCCGTTCTGGCCTTCTTCGCCTTCGGCTTCCAACCGCTCAATGCGGCCCCCACCAGCACGGTTGATATTTCCTTGGCGCAGGGCGTCGTCGGGCCCACGGCATTGGGCACCCTGGTGCCGCCGGAGGCCGAGACACTCGTCATCGATCCCATGCCCGAACCCCCGGAACAACTTCCCGGCACCCCCATGGTCTACTTTGACCGCGCCATGGTCCGAACCGTCAGCAAAGACGGTTCCACAGGGCTCACGGTAGCTTCCGCGGGGTTGTCCCGTCCGCCCACCGGTGCCCTGTACGCACCCCTTGAGGTCCTCAACCTGAGTTCCAACTATGGCTACCGCTACAGCCCCCTGACTGGCTTGGCCGGCGAGTTCCACTGGGGCCAGGATTACGCCGCCGCCTGCGGAACACGCGTTTACGCGGCCGACGCCGGTGTGGTCCGGGCCGTCGGCTGGCATTTGTGGGGTGGCGGAAACCGCGTGGAGATCGAACACGGCAACGGCTTGGTCACCACCTACAACCACCTGCAGGCCATCGGCGTCACCAAGGGCCAATCCGTCCGGGTTGGCGAGGTCATCGCCCAGGTTGGCACTACCGGCTGGTCCACAGGTTGCCACCTCCACTTCGAGACGATCGTGAATGGCCTGCACACCAACCCCAACGGCTGGACCTACCTGCCCATGCGGCAGATTGATCCGCTGCAGACCATCTCCATGGTCAACTACCAGCCCGGCGTTGGAACGGGAACGTCCGCGGCTCCGGTATGGGCCGTTCCGGTAGCCGACGGCACCAACCGCGCCGTCATCGGCGGAGAGCACGAAGAGCCCGAGCCACTGCCGGTGGTGGTTCCGCCTACCACCACGACGCCGGGCACCACGACGCCGGGCACCACGACGCCGGGCACCACGACGCCACCGGTTACGCAGACACCCGCTCCAACGCAGAGTCCGACGGCGACCGCCTCACCGTCCGCGACGGCGACGCCGACTCCAACCCCGACACAGACTGCAACCCCGACACAGACTGCAACCCCGACACAGACTGCAACCCCGACACAGACTGCAACCCCGACGCCGACCGCCACGCAGACTGCTTCACCCACGGCCACGCCTACGCAGACAGCTACCCCGACTCCGACGCCTACGCCGACCACCACGGCGCCGGCTACCACCACTGCGCCTGCTACGACCACGGCGCCGGCCGCGAAAACTGTGGCACCGCCAGTGACCTCGTCGGACGCTTCCGCGCCGACCGCCGTCGTACCTCCTGCGGCGCCGGCTCCGCCGGCTCCAGCGCCGGCGGCTCCGGCTCCGGCGGCGCCTGCGGTGGTTGCCCCGGCGGCTCCCGCTCCGGCAGCGCCGGCGGCAGTAGTCCCGGCTCCTGTAGTCGTCGCTCCAGCACCTGCTGCGCCGGCCGTGACGCAGGCCGTGGCTCCTGCTCCAGCTCCCGTTGCGCCGGTGGCTCCTGTGCCTGCTCCGGCACCCGTCGCGGTACTGCCGACGACGCTCCCAGCGGTGGTTCTTCCGCCTGGATATGTCCTGGTAGCACCGGACAAGGTCCGGCTGCCCAACGGCACGGTGGTCCTGTTGTCCACCCTGGTTCTTCCTCCGACGCCCTAGAGGTCCCTACGCTGAGGGCACGCGAAACGCCAACACGCCCGCGTTTCGCGCCCCAAAGCCAGCTCCCGTAAGCTCGATGGCGGCAAGCCCGCCAGCCGACGTCGTCAGGAAGCGAACCCCATGACCAGCCTGTACAGCATTCCCCTCACCTTCAACGATGGCTCAGAAGCGGACTTCGGCCGGTTCGAGGGGAAAGCGGTCCTGGTGGTCAACGTGGCTTCCGAGTGCGGCTTCACACGCCAGTACGCCGGGCTCGAAGAGCTGTACGGCAAATACCGCGAACAGGGCCTGGAGATCCTCGGCGTGCCCTGCAACCAGTTCGGTGGGCAGGAACCCGGCGCGGATGAGGAGATCGCGGAATTCTGTGAGCGGAATTTCGGCGTGACCTTCCCTCTGACCAGCAAAGCGAACGTCCTGGGAAAGCAGCAGCACCCCCTGTTCGCGGAGCTGACCCAGGATGAGGACGGCCAGCCTGCCAAGGTGAAGTGGAACTTCGAGAAGTTCGTCATAAACCGGGGCGGAGATCTCGTGGCAAGGTTCCCATCCACAGTGGAGCCTGACTCCGAAGACCTTGTGAAGGCAGTGGAAAAAGCGCTGGCGTAAAGCCACCAATTTTGAAGGGAGGAAAGTAATTTTCCAACATTCCGCCGGATGTTAGCCAGTTGTTGGCTAGTTGTCTGGTTGGATTGGCCCTACTGGATTGATACGGGAGACGCCGTCTCCCACCAAACGCTAAGGCAAGCTATGGAGCTCATCGAGGCCGAGTACCCCAAACCAGGTCATGTGCTTTTGCACCTGAGTGATCTGCACCTGGTGGGTGGTCCGGGCACGCTCTATGGCTCTGTGGACAGCGCCACCAGGCTCCAGGAGATCTGCGACCAGATCGTCGCCTCCCGGATCAGGCCGGAAGCCATCATCTTCACCGGAGACCTCGCGGACAAAGGTGAGCTGGAAGCCTACAAGCGGCTCCGCGACATGATCGAACCTGTCTGCGACGCTCTCGGGTCCAAAGCCATCTGGGCCATGGGCAACCACGACAACCGTGCCAACTTCCGTTCCGCCTTCGTGGATGCCTCCGAGGCCAGCAAGCCCCACGACCCCGTGGACCGCAGCTACTTCGTGAACGGGCTCCGCATCATCACGTTGGACACCACCGTCCCTGGCCACCACTACGGTGAACTGTCGGAGTCCCAGCTCGAATGGCTGGCTGCCGAACTGGCCACCCCGGCTCCCGACGGCACCATCCTTGCCCTGCACCATCCGCCTGTCCCGTGCGTCCAGGACCTCGCCGTGTTGGTGGAGCTCCGCGGCCAAGCCGCACTGGCCGCCGTCGTGCGTAATACGGACGTCCGCACCATCCTGGGTGGCCACCTGCATTACTCCACGACGGCGGGCTTCGCCGGCATCCCGGTATCGGTGGCCTCGGCCACGTGCTACACGCAGGACCTTGGCGTCCGCGCAGGCGCGCAGCGGGGCAGGGACGGTGCGCAGTCGTACAACATGATCCACGTGTACGAGCACACGATTGTGCATTCGGTGGTGCCAATGTCCGGCGGCGTCACCGTGGGCGAGCCCGTGGACGCTGACGAGGTTCAGCGTCGGCTGGCTGAAGCCGGCATCCGCATCCCCACGAATCGCGGGTGGGTGCCCACACATCGCCGGGCACGCACACCTCGTCGATGCCGCTTGTTGCTCCCGGTGGTTTTACTTCTCCCAAGGCGCCTTAACCGGGAAGTACTTCTCCAGGAAGTCCGTCACCAGGTCGGCACGCTCGTTGGCTTCAACCTCCGGGAAGCTGCCGTCGTTCAGGCAGAAGAAGTCCATGTGGCGCTTCGCCAGGAGCTTGGGCAGGTAATGCAGGCCAGCCCACATGGTGGAGTCCACGTACCTGACCTTGGCGTTGGTCTGCGTGACGGCGCGGCCCGTGAGCAGCGCGTAGTAGTGGTAGAACGAGTTGGTGACCGAGATGTTGTCCGCAGCGCGGAAACGGCTCCCGGCGGTCTTAGCGAATTCCGCCGGGAATTCTTTCTCCATTCGGGCCACCACGCTGCGCCGCAGGGGAGCTGCGGTGTGTTCGAGGTGCCGGGTGGTGATCCGGCCAAAACGCTCCCAGAGCAGCTTCCGGTTGACGCGTGCCGCGTTCTCGAAGCCGCTGCGTTCGGCGTCGTTCTCGCCCAGCCCGATCCGGGTGTCAGCCTCGATGAACTTGGTGATGCCACCGGGAGTGAAGAACATGTCCGGGCCCACGGGGCGGCCAAAGAACATGTCGTCATTGGAGTACAGGAAGTGCTCGGAAAGCCCCTCGATGTGGTGGAGCTGGCATTCCACGGCCTGCGAGTTGTGCGTGGGCAGGACCGAGGTATCGGCGAAGAACTCCTCGCTGCGAACGATCGTGACCGACGGGTGGTCGGCCAGCCACTCAGGGGCGGGGGAGTCGGTGGCGATGAAGATCCGCCGTACCCAGGGCGCGAACATGTGCACCGAACGCAGGGCATATTTCAGTTCGTTGATCTGGCGGAAGCGGGCCTCATGGTCGTCACCCTCGCCCAGAACGGCCCCGGCCTGCTGCGCGCGCCGCCTGGCGATGTACTCGGGGTCGCTGCCGTCCACCCACGAGAAAACCATGTCGACATCAAAGTCGATGTCGCTTGCGTGGTCCGCGAACATGTTCTCGATGGTGGGCCAGGTCAGGCCGTGCCGCTGAACGGTTCCACGGACAGCGTCCTGCCGCAGCATGGTGCGGCGGGTCAGGGAGTTCTCCACGGGCAGCTCAAGGTGGTCGCCTTCAAACCGCCACAGCTCCAGCTGCACGCCCAGCGCCGGGCCGTACCAGAGGCCACCGCCCGTTTCGACGCGCGGGCGGTACAGGCGGAAGATGCGCGCTTTCCGGTTGGCGGACAGCTCGCCGTCGGCCACCAGGACCGAGGTCTTCTTCTTGGCGTCCACGGTCATGGAGTAGAAGGGCTCGTTGTGGAACGCTGACACCAGCGCCTCACGGACCTCCTTGCGTGACTCCCAGTCGACAGCGATAACCGGCCTCTCATCATTGCCGCGCACCAGGATGAAATCGACGCCGGCAGCGTCCAGTGCCGCCCTGACAGCCAGGAGATCGGACACCATGGCCTGTTGCGGGGTGAGGTCGGCGTTGATCAGGGCGTACCGCCCACGGTGACGGACGACGTCGGACCGGTGCTTAAGGTGCGCGACGACGGCAGGCGAGATCGCCTCAGCAATCGTGTCCTCTTCTATGGACGGGCTGCCGTGGTAAATCGGATCGACCTGTGCTTGTGTGATGGCTGTATCTCCGGGATCGTCGGTGCGTGAAACTGGACTCGCTGGTTGTCAGATGGAAAGGGCCTCGCGCCAGCTGCGGAGGAAAGCGCCGCCGGCGTCGTCGTGGATGACTTCGTCCGCCAGTTGGAGGTCAGAGGCCGTCAGGATGGTGTAGGGCTTCACCGGTACGCCGTCTGCGGGCCGGACGTCCACGTGCTTTACGTCGTGATCGTTGTGGTGAAGCCAGTCTGCCATGGCATAGTCCGTGCGGGAATCACCCACGGTCCGCCATGAGAGCGGAGTGATGCCCTGGGCCGCGAGCAGTTCGACGGCGCGGCTCGCTCCGAGGTCTTTGCCGAGGCGGACGGATTCGATGTCCGTGGAGATGATGGTGGGGTCCAACCGGTAATCTGCCGTGTCATCGGATTCTGGCGCATGGTGGTCCAGAATCGCCGCGTTGAGGCCATGGCGTCCCATGATGTCCAGGGCGTCGGCGTCGAAGAGTTTCTGTTCGGCCAGGTAGTCCGCGCTGGCCACGTCCAGGTGCTGCTCCACGGAAACCATGGCGCGCTTGGTCTCGTCAAAGAACATGTGCGCGGAATAGTCCTCGGCAACCAATCGGCGGATATCGTCGCCGTAGGCCTTGGGTACCGCGAGTTCGCGGTCCACATGGATGGGACCGGGGCCTTCCGCCGTGTAGCTGAACCACACAGCGCCCTTCTCGCAGATGGCATGGATGACGGTGTTGGACGGCATTCCGGCGGCGATCATGGGCTCCATGACCTGCTCGCTGATGAACGCGTCAGAGCGGCCTGTGTTGAAAATGACGGGAATGCCCGCCGAGGCCAGCGCCACCATGTCCGCGATGATGTCCGGCTTGACGTCGCGCGTCACAGGGCTGGCAATGGGGCCGTCGACATCCAACAGCAACGCCAGGGCGGGCGTGGCGTGGGCAGCGGTCCGTTCAGTACCTTGGAGCGGTTGAGTCATGCCCCTATTCTGTCAGTCCCCGCGGCTACCCTCACAGCTATGACGTCTGTGACGCCCCACGAAGGTTATAGACGGCACTCGTGGAAAGTACGCGCCAGTACGGACGGACTTTGCTGATCACTGCTTCCTACCGGAATTTGCCTTCGGGATCCGGTGTGCATCGGGTGTTGCCGCCGAGCGTGGTGCCGAAGCTGCTGGTTCCAAGCTGCATGGAGAACTTGCCATCGCCAAAGCCAGTGGTGGTCTGGTCTCGGTTGGCCCCCGAGGGCTGGGTTTGTACGACTCTTAGCCCTTTGCTTTCAAAGACTTCCTTTACCGTCTTATGTATCGCTTCAGCCTGATCTTCTGAGATCGCGCTGCGGGTAATGTCAAAGCTGAATTGAGTCCCTTCAATGCCCTGAGGCAGATCGCAGACGTCCCCCGGTGCATCTGGTGCAACTTTCGTCCAGTCACCAGGGGCGAGGGCTTGGACTTCCGTGAAGATGTCGAGGTATTCCTTGCGGGCTTGTTCTGATCCCATGGTCTGCTCCGCGGTGCTGGTAGCGGGACTGGTGCTGGGGGTTGTCCCGCACCCTGCAAGCGTGAGCAGAATGATCGCTGTGGCGGGAAGGACACGCCAGTATAGGCTGCGGTGCATGGTGGTCATGGCTTTCCTAGCGGAACTTACCTTCCGGGTCGGAAAAACAACGGGTATTTCCGCCGAGGGTAATGGCGAGCCTGCCGGTGGTTAGTCCCATGACAAATTTGTCGGGCCCGAACACGTCGGTGCTTCTGATGAAATTCGGGCCATCGTCTGTTTCTTGCTTGACTGTGAAGCCGGTGGCTTCAAACAAGGTCTTGACCTTGTCATGAAGCGCATCCATTTCTTCCCGACTCAACGGGCTCCGATGGGCATCGAAAGAGACTTTGGTTCCCTCAGTGCCGAGGGGGCCATCACAGACCCCGCCTGGTTTGTCGGGGGTGACTTTTGTCCAGTCGCCAGGGGCAAGGGCTTGGACTTCCGTGAAGAGGTTGAGGTATTCCTTGCGGGCTTGTTCTGATCCCATGGTCTGCTCCGCGGTGCTGGTAGTTGGGTTGGTGCCAGGGCTGGGCTCACACCCCGCCAGAGCGAGAAGAAGAACCGCTGCGGCGGGAAGGGCACGCCTGTGCCGGCGGCGGAGTTTGGTGGTCATCGTGTCGCATTCGTGAATTGATCGTCCGCCTGGGGATCCCTAGCGAAATTTACCTTCCGGGTCGGCAAAGCAGCGGGTATTCCCGCTGAGGGTGATGCCGTACTTGCCGGTACCGAACCCCATAGAGAACTTGTCGGGCCCGAGGACCACGGTGTGTCGGACAAAGTTCGGGCCATCATCGATTTCCTGCCTGAGATTAAACCCGGTGGCCTCGAACAAGGCCTTGACCTTGTCGTGGAGAACATCCATTTCTTCCCGGCTCAGTGGACTCCGACTGGTATCGAAGGAGACCTGGGTGCCTTCCGTGCCGAGAGGACGATCACAGACCCACCCTGCTTTGTCTGGTGTGACTTTCGTCCAGTCGCCGGGGCGAGAGCTTGAATCTTGTTGAAGAGGTCAAGGTACTCTGTTCGGGCTTCTTCCGGGTCCATTGTCTGCTCCGCGGCGCTGGTAGGTGGGTTGGTGCTTGGCGTTGTCCCGCACCCTGCAAGGGTGAGTAGAAGGATCGCCGCGGCGGGAAGCATATGCCAGTATCGGCGGCTACGTGTGGATGTCATCGTTTCGCATTCGTGAGCTGGTGATTCAAGCCGAGGGCGATCCTGGCCTGGTTGTAGCTAGACTCTGTTGACTTGTCGAAGTAACCGTAGATGCCGTCCTTGCCACCGGTTTGCCCGTCGTGGGTTTTCGTTGGCAGGTCTTTGGCACCATCCGGTCCTGTGGTGCCGTCCGTGCCAAAGGTGACAAGCAAGACGGTCCCGGTCAATCCCATTCAGACGAGCGAGGTCACGTTGCTCAACTCTTTGATCATTGGCCTGTTTGGTTTTGGATGCCATGTCCTTGCCGACGGTAGTGTCCAGCCCGGGGAGCTGGTAGGTGACGTGCTTGGCGGCATCGAGGTCTCCCACGGAAATAGATGCACCGAACCCGGTCTCCGATCCTGTCCCGAGACCAAAGGGAACGAAGCTCACGAGTTGAAAGATCGATGACTTGTCGTCAGTATCGACGACTTTTTCGTTGCCCTCGGTGTCGTAGAGCGTTTCCCAGATCTTGTTGACCATGCCTTCCTGGGAGCCTTCATCAACTTTTCCGCCGTGCTCTTCGCGGTACTTCTTCCAGTGATTGTGCATCTGCAGCAACTTTTTGCGGTTGGCAAGGTCCCTGGCGGTCGCGGTGACACCGTTCAGGTTTCCAATAACTTCGGGCAGTGCATCGATCAGGAGCTGCTGTTCTTCACCGACGGTGACTTTCCCGGTGGCAGGCTCGACGGTGTGGCCAAGACCAGACCACCACGTGGCTGTGGCTACGGGGTCCAGTCCTGGTTGGGTCAGGAGTTCCCGCAGCCTGGCGCTGCCACCATTACCGAGCCAAACCTTCAGTTGCGCTGCACTCATGGTTCCGATGTCGTTCAAACCGACTTGGTTTGGTGCTGCGTACTGGATGAAGAGCCCGTTGAGCATGCTGTCCGCGATAGAGCCGTTGCCTGCTGTTTCGAATGCGGTGGCGACCTGCTCTATCCAATCGGCGTCTGCTGCGTTGGCGGCGAGCAGCTGCTCAAAACCAGCAACAAACGATTCAGTCTCGATGGTCACCCAGGAACACGATGCTGTGAAACCGCTCCAGGCATTCCGGACTGCGACAAAGTGTGAATTCAGGGTGTTCGTGGCCGTCCGGGACACTGAGGCGAAGCCGCGGAGCTTGCCCGGGTCAGCCGAGGTGGTTCCGCTTCCTGGTCCGCCGGCGAACCGGGGCCGGTCCCGCGGAGAAAACACAGCTGAAACAGCCGGTGCAGGGACCGGCGTTCTCTCGGGCATCGGGTCCAGGACCATGGTGGCGACTGTCACTGACGTTTTCGCGATGTTCCCGGAGAGCAGGTGCTGTTTACGGATATTGTCGCGTTGCTGCCAGGCATCCATGTTCTTTTGCCGGGCTTTCTCTTGCTGGGCCCTGTGCTTGGCCTCGCCGACGTCCTCGGCCAGAACCGCGAGGACACCTGCAAGCTTGCCGCGATCATCAGACCTGATGCCGCAGGCGTCCTTGAACAGACGCCCGTAGCCCCCGTTGAAATCCTGCACTGCCCGCTCCACGGCCCCGCACAGGAAGCCTCCCTCGGCCCGCAGAACCTCGTCGGCGGAGTTCGCGGCACTGATCAGCGCGTCGGCCGCGCCGTCATCAAAAGCAATTGCCATACTAGGCCCCCAAACCAGAACAATAAATCCAACGACTAGCATAATTGCTGTTTGCGCAATTGGAAGGTCGTGGTGTTGGACGAATTTAGGAGGGTGTATGCCAGAGGATGCAAAGAAGCACCGGTTCCTGACCACGGAACAGGTGGCCGAGGAACTGAATGTGTCAGTGAACCGGGGCAGGGCGTTGCTCAAGCCGGTGATCTGCGGGCGTCCAGGTCCGGGGCCGTAGGAGCAGAAGCCGGAAGTCACCTTTTGGCTACAACCTGCTTGTGCCGCGGGTCACAAGTTCCGTTAGGGCGCCAACTTCCATAGGCTTGAAGGGTGATCTTCAAAGCTGTGGGCGAGGGACGCCCGTACCCTGACCATGGATACTCGGCGCCGCGGGACTGGGCTGCCTTGCCCCCGCGCCCTATCCGCCTCGATGAATTGGTAACCACCAAACGGACCTTGGATTTGGAGGCATTGTTGGCTGAGGACTCAACCTTCTTTGGCGACCTGTTCCCGCACGTTGTCCAGTACCAGGGCGTCATGTACCTCGAAGACGGGCTCCACCGGGCCGTCCGCACGGCGCTCCACCAAAGGACCGCGATTCACGCACGTGTATTGGTGATCGATGGCTAGGCGGACGGGTCCCACCAGTCCGGAGGCGTCCCCAGCAAAAAAACGTAAGCGTCCCAAGGATGTGACGCTGCTCCATGGCCACCACGTGGTCACCGGCCCGGAGCTCCGGGCCACCTTTGCCGAGGATGCCGCGGCCCAGAAGACCCGTTTCCGGCGCCGGCTGCTTCACGGAATTGTCCTGGTCCTGCTGGTGGGTGTGATCGCTGCCGGGGCGGTTGGAGCCTGGGCCATCATGAACGGCGTGATCAAAGTCCCCACCGCGATCGCCAGTAAAGCCCCAATGAGCCTGTGCCCCACCACCACGTTCGACTACGTTCCGAACGAAACAGTGAACCTCAACGTCTTTAACGCCACCTCCCGCGGCGGCCTGGCAGGTACCGTGGCTGAGCAATTTACTGCCCGGGGCTTCAAAGTGGCCTCGGTGGACAACAGCGAGACCGCCTACGCCGGAGTGGCCGTAGTAGTTTCCGGCGTCAAGGGCCAGGCGGCTGCTTTCAACGTCCAGCGCAACCTTGCCGGCACGGACTACTTCCAGGACAACCGTGAGGATGAGTCCGTGGATGTCATCCTCACCTCAGACTACGAAGGCCTGGTGGAACCGGAACTGGTGGATCAAACCCCGGGGAAGCTGCTGTGCCCGCGCGAAGACCTGCGCATTGCCGATAACTCCAAGTGGCCCATCATCCCGACGCTTCCAGCGGGGCCGTAACGGCAGGCAGCAACACCAGCGCCCCTGTACTAGCCCGCCAGGGCGTCGTGGATGGGGGCTTCCTGGACGGCTGCTTCCAGCCGAATCGGCCGCCCGGCGTCGTCGAAGCGTGCTCCCGCCCGAGCTGGATGAAATGTACGGTCTGCGCAGTGTGGGCTTCAACAGATGCGTGCGCTTCAACAGCTGCCTTGACCACGACGTCGGTGGCCGGGGCTGGTGGGTGAGTGTCGCCGTCGGGCGTTCGGTTGCGTCGTGCGGCGCTGGCAGACAGCGTTCCGTGAATGAGCCGCGCCAGCTGGGCGACGTCGACGTCCGGTAGGTAGCCCTGGCGGACGCCGTCTTGAAGGATGTCCTGCAGAAGGATGTTGAGGTCGCCCACGTGGTCCGCGAGCTTCGCGAAGGAACCGGGGGAGAGGACTGCGGCCATGGCAGGTCCCGGGGGCAGGTGGCGGCGGCTCAGATCTTCCACTTGCGCGCGGACGTAAAGGGCCAACCTGTCCACGGGGTTTTCCAGCGCGGCCAGTGAATCGCGGAGGTCAACAATGAAGCGCTCGGTCTCGTCCAGGGCGTACGCGATCAGCAGTTGTTCCATGTCCGCGTAATAGTTGTAGACGGCGGTACGGCCCACCCCCGCATGCCGGGCGACGTCGGTCATGGTCAGGCCGGGGAGGCCATGGGTGAAGAGGAGTTCACCGAAGGCAGTCAGGATCCTCCGCTGGGTCTCGGCGCGTTGGGCAGCATTCGTGGCGGCCGTGATCCTGGGCATATAGACACTTTACAGTGATCTGTCACTAAGAGCTGCGGGTTTCGTCAGGTGTCGCTGTTTCCTTCAGGCGCCCGGGCTGTGGTTTTGCGGATGACCAGATGCGGTGTCCGGACCACGCTGCCCGGTGACTTTGCCCCTTCAATCCGGTCCACGGCACGGCCGACGGCGGCGGCCGCAAGGCGCGGAGCGTCCTGGCTGACAGAGGATAACTGGACGTAACTCAGCTTGGCGAAGTTGCTGTCGTCATAGCCCAGCACCGATACATCTGAGGGGATGCTGATTCCCGCAGCCCTGAAGCTTTCCATGATTCCGAGGGCCGACCTGTCGTTGAAGGCGATGACTGCCGTTGGCAGATCAGCCTGAAGGATCTGCCCCGCGCTCATGCCGTCCTCCTCCCCGGGGCCGCCGGAAACAACCACGGGTTTCAGGCCGTGCCGGACCATCTCCCCGCGGTACGTCTCCCGGCGTATGTCCGACGAGACGGCAGTGCCGCCATCCACGTGGGTGATCCGGCGATGACCCAGGCTGACCAGATGGTCAACGGCCAGCACGATGCCGGCGTGATCGTCACTGCTGACCGAATCCACCTGCTCGCCCACGTCATCGCGCAGGAGGCTCACCACCGGCACCTGGCGGGCGTACTGTGCCAGATCATCCACGCTGAGAGTGGGGGCGATGATGATCAGCGCCTCGGCGCCGACGTCCAGCAAGGTCTCGATGGCGCGCGCCTCGGGTCTGCCGCCGGCCACTGCGCTCAGCGTTATCTCATAGCTCTTGGCAGACGCCTCAGCGTAGGCGGCATCGACGATTTCGGCGTGAAATGGCTGCGAGCTGGAAAAGGCGAGGCCCAGGAGTTTGGTCCTGCTGCTCCGCAGCAGCCTCGCGCGGGAGTCTGCCCGATAACCGAGATCGCTGGCCGCCTGCAGGACTCTTTGCCGGGTGGATTCCGCCGCGCCGGGGGCGCCCCGCATCACGATGGAAACCAAGGCCCGCGAGACGCCAGCCGCCTCGGCTACGTCCATCAGGGTGGGGCGGCGCTGCAGTTCTGACATATTTCCTCCAATTGCAACCAGTGTATAGAACGATCTAGACGGGACGTAAACCGCATGCCAGTATGGTCGGACTAGAACGATCTAGAAGACACAAGTAGGAGCTCCTATGGTTTACCTTCAGCATCCGGTCAGTGAAGACCGGCCGGTTCGTATTGCTCTGATCGGAGCGGGTTGGATTGGCAGTTTCCACGCCGAATCCGTTGCGCAGCGGATTCCCAATGCACGGCTGGAGGCCATCGCGGATCCGGCACTTCCCGCCGTCCAGGCACTGGCTGAGCGACTGGGGGTCCGCAAGATCAGTACAGACCCGGAGGATGTACTGAATGATCCCGAGGTGGACGCTGTCCTGATTTCCGCGCCGGCCCGCTTTCATTCCGGGCTGATCGCGGCGGCAGCACGTGCCGGTAAGCATGCCTTCTGCGAAAAGCCGGGCGGCCGTACTGTGGAAGAACTTGACGAGGCGCTGGAAGCAGCAGAGGCCGCAGGTGTGGTGGTCCAGTTCGGTTTCAACCGCCGCTACGCGGCAGATTTCGCTGCCGCCCGCCAACTCATCGATGATGGCGCTGTGGGAACACCGCAATTGTTGCGGTCCCTGACCCGCGACCCGGGAAGCAAGGACGGGATTGCCAATCCGGAGCGGATTGCACCCGGCACCATTTTCCTTGAGACCCTCATCCACGACTTTGATACCTTGAACTGGCTGAACCCCGGCGCTGTCCCTGTTCGCGTTCATGCGGTGGCTGATGCGCTGGTAGCTCCCGAGGCAAAAGGGGGCGGGCTGTTGGATACCGCTGTGGTCACGGTGACCTACAGCAACGGGGCCATTGCCGTGGCCGAGGCCAACTTCAACGCCCTGTACGGCTATGACGTGCGGGGAGAGGTTTTTGGCTCTGCGGGAATGGTGACGGCGGGAGGTCCGCAGGCCAGCTCGGCCACGAGCTACACCGCTGCCGGTATCAGTTCGGCCACCGTCCGTCTGAACGTGGACCTCTTTCACGATGCCTACACGGCTGAACTTGCCCACTTTGTGGATACGGTGAAGGCTGACCGCGATGGTACCCAGGCTCCCGCGGCGCAAGGTGCTGGCGGAACCGACGCGCGGAACGCCCTGGCCGTTGCCTTGGCTGCCACCCGTTCGGCCCACACCGGACTGCCGGTTGATGTGGCATCGATTGCCGCACTGCGTCCGGCGGAACCCGCGCTGCTCACTGTGGGGACAAAGCATGAGTTTCCGCCTGGCCGCATGCGCTGAAATGCTCTACGGCGAACTGCCCTTGACGGAGCGTGTGAAAAGGATCCACGGGCAAGGGTTCGAGGTGGAGCTGTGGGACACCCGGGGCCGGGACATCGCGGCCCTGGCAGCAACAGGAGCCCGGTTCTCGTCGATGAGCGGCTACTTTGGCGGCAGCCTCACTGATCCAAGCAGTGCCGAAGACGTGCTGGCTTCCGCGGAGAAGTTGATTCCCGTGGCGCTTGAACTTGGCGTCGAGCGGATGGTGGTCCACCCTGCCGAGCTCGGTGAGGGCGGCCGGGCCGTCCGACCGGTTCACAGGTCCACAGGCGAGATGTGGCTAACCGGCAGAAGCACCCTCGAACGGCTGGGGGCGCTGGGAGAGAAGCACGGAGTGACCTTCGCGCTGGAGAACCTGAACACCATCCTGGACCACCCCGGAATCCCTTTGGCGAGGGCCAAAGACACCCTGGCGTTGGTCTCCGCGGTCAACCACTCCAACGTCAGGATGATGTTGGACCTGTATCACGCCCAAATCGGCGAAGGAAACTTGATCGAACTTGTCCGGGCCGCGTTGCCCTGGGTGGGAGAAATACAGGTGGCCGACGTCCCCGGCCGTTGCGAACCCGGCACTGGGGAAGTCAACTACCGCGGCGTCGCAGATGCTCTTCGGAAGGCCGGATACGCGGGGGTCATAGGCCTCGAGGCGAAGGCCGCCGGGGGAGACGACCTGCAATCAGGGGACGCCGCGCTGGCGGCTTTCCGTGCGGCCTTTGAAAGCTAGCCAAGAGCGGCCTGCCCGCGGGTCAAGGATGGCACGCTAGGCTCCCGCGTTGGTCGTTACCAGCGCGGGGGCGCTGCATCCAAGGGTAAAAACTCGCGTAGCATCAAGGAAAACCGGTCAATCGCAGCGCCGGTGAACACTGTAGCTAGGGGGCGTATTGCGCGCAACGGTCAAGGACGTGGCGCGCCGTGCAGGGGTTTCGCCCAAAACGGTCTCGAACGTGATGAACGGTGTGGTACCTGTCAGTGCTCCTACCCGGCTCCGGGTTGAACAGGCCATGGCGGAACTGGATTACGTGCCCAATCTTTCTGCGCGCGGACTGCGGAATGGCCGCTCCGGGGTTATTGCCCTCGCTTTGCCGGACCTGGCAACACCGTACTCGGCGGAGGTGGCCCACCATATTGTGGAGGTGGCCCATGAGCAGGGCTGGATTGTCCAGATCGAGGAAACGGGCTCGGACCCTGACCGCGAGCAGGAGCTGATGACGCGGGCACGCTCCAACCTGATCGACGGATTGATCCTCAACCCCGTGGTGTTGGATGAGAGTGCGGTCAAGGTTGGAGTTGCTCTGCCTCCAGTGGTTCTTCTGGGCGAGGTGACGCAGCAGCTGGCCGATCGGGTCTTTGTCAACAGCCTGACGGCGGCCCGGGACATGACGCTGGCACTGGCCAAGCCCGGGCGGAGGCGCATTGCGGTCCTTGGAACCACCCAGGGACGAGGATCTGCGGCAGCCATCCAGCGTACCCAGGGGTATGAGGCCGCTTTGGACATCCTCGGTATCCCCAAAGATGAGTCACTGCTGATTCCTTGCGAAAAGTGGACGCCCGAAACGGCCGCCAAAGCCCTGGACGCCTACCTGGATCAGCACCCTGTTCCAGAAGCTCTCTTCTGCTTCACCGACTCCATGGCGATTGGTGCCCTGAGCGTGCTCTGGAAGAGGGGCTTGCGGATACCCGAAGATATCGCCGTTGCGGGTTTCGATGACATTGCCGATGGCCGCTACGCCGTCCCTTCGCTGACTACGGTTTCCTTTGATAAGCGAACCATTGCCAGCGAAGCCCTGCGTCTGCTGACGGAGCGCATGGGGGACAGGACCCATGGGCAGCGGGTTGTCAGTGTGGATTACAGCATTGTGGAGCGGGGCAGCAGCAAGGCCTGAAACGAGAGCCGTCCACTAAATTGTGTGCGCTAACAATTTTCTCTTGCCCCGCTCATTACATCGATGTAATGTGAGACCTGCGTCACCCCGGGCCACCATATACCCGAGTGTGGAGACGCGCCGGAGCCGGACTTCAAGCGGTGCAGCAGCTATGCAGCGCAGCAGCAACAACGCAGCAACAACGCAGTAACACCGCAGTGCAGCAGTGACCTTTCAGCGGACCCATCCAAAGGAGTGACGGGTGAAGCAGTTTGAATCTTTGACCGGGAAACAGTTGTCCCGGAGACAGTTACTAACAGGATCGGCCCTCCTTGGCGGGGGACTCCTGGCAACAGGCCTCACCGGTTGCGGAGGGGCAGCCCAGGCCGCCGCAGTGCAGGACATCGGGTTCTGGCACCTCCTCTCCGGCGGTGACGGCATCAAGATGCAGGCCATGATCAACGCGGCCAACCAGGCCAATCCCGGTTTCAAGGTGCACCCCACAGTGCTGGCCTGGGGGCCGCCGTACTACACCAAGTTGGCCATGGCATCGGCAGGAGGCCGCCCGCCCGAGGTGGCCATCATGCACGCCAGCAGGGTACCCGGCTACGCCCCGGGCGGACTCATCGATCCGTGGGACCTGGACCTTCTTGCCGAGAACGGCGTGACGGCATCCGACTTCGCTCCCAGAATCTGGGAGAAGAGCCAGCATGGCGGCAAGGTCTTCTCCATTGCCCTGGACTCGCACCCGTTCGTCATGTTCTACAACACGGACGTAGCAGCCAAAGCGGGCGTCCTGGGCGGCAACGGGCAGCTCCAGGAGGTGAGCTCGCCGGACGAGTTCAAGGCAATGGCCCTGGAAATGCAGAAAGTGACCAAGGCCCACGGCCTGTCCTTCGGCTATCTGGGCAGTGGATCGCAGATGTGGCGCTTGTTCTACACCCTCTACAAGCAGCACGGCGTGGACATGGAACTGACGCCGGGCCAGCCTATGAAGGTGGACCGGGACGCGGCCATAGAGTCGCTGGAATTCATGGCTTCCCTGTTTGACGACACCATCGCAG
The DNA here is from genome assembly GCF_002224285.1 of Arthrobacter sp. YN. Lineage (GTDB taxonomy): Bacteria > Actinomycetota > Actinomycetes > Actinomycetales > Micrococcaceae > Arthrobacter. The sequence continues at coordinate 759,082 of NZ_CP022436.1, forward strand.
CCCAGGCCGGTGACATCAGTACCGGTATCGCCGAGTTCGCCCGCGGCGGTTCCGGGATGCTGTTCAGCGGTGTTTGGGAACTGCCCACCATGAAGAAGGCCGGCATTCCCGTTGACGCGGCCACCATTCCCACGCTGTACGGGACACCGGCCTCTTACGCGGACTCGCACTCGTTCGTCCTGCCACGGCAACTCAACGTCAACGAGGACAAGCGCCGGGACGTCTACAAGTTTGTCACCGACGTCCTGAAGGGATCGCTGTCCTGGGCAGAAGCCGGACACATCCCCGGGTACCAGCCCGTGGTCCAATCACAGGCGTACCGCGAACTCACCCCGCAGATTCACTATGCCAACGCGGCGGACATCATCGCCTACGATCCCGAGGCCTGGTTCAGTGGCTCCGGCTCGGACTGGCAGACCTACTTCGCGGAGAACGTGCAGAACGTCCTCTTGGGCAGGGACAAGGCCTCCGCCGGATGGGATGCCTTCGAACAGCGCACCAACACCCTCCTCTCCCGTCCCAACCCGGTCTAACCGGCCCACGTACCGAGCGACCAAAGGAGTTCTTGAATGAGTACCTCTACGCTGTCCCGGCCGAGGCCGGAGAGTCTGCGCAAACCCGGGAGCCGCACCCGCAGCAACCTGAGCGGCTGGGGATTTGCCGCCCCGTTCCTGGTGTTCTTCCTCGTTTTCCTCGTCTGGCCCATCCTCTACGGCTTCTACATGAGCCTCACGGGCAAGTCCCTGACCGGGGCCAACGACAGCCTGATCGGTTTCGCCAACTACGCCGAGGCCTTGGCCGACGCAGACATGTGGCGGTCCTTGGGCAACACCCTCTACTTCACGGTGATCAGCACCGTGCCCCTGGTCCTCGTAGCCCTGGTCATGGCAGCCCTGCTCAACGTGGGACTCCCGGCCCAATGGCTGTGGCGGCTCTCCTACTTTGCGCCCTACCTGCTGGCTTCCACCGTGGTTTCGCTGTTCTTCACCTGGATGTACAACCCGCAGCTCGGCCTGATCAACGAGTTCCTCACCGGCATCGGTCTTCCTCGGGTTGCCTGGCTGAATGACCCCAACGTGGCCATGTGGGCAATTGTCATCGCCACCCTCTGGTGGACGGTGGGCTTCAATTTCCTGCTCTACCTGGCCGCCATGCAAAACATCCCCGCCCAGCACTACGAGGCAGCCTCCCTGGACGGCGCCGGGGCCTGGCGCCAGTTCTTCTCCATCACGCTGCCACAGCTCACCCCCACCACCGTGATGATCGTGCTCCTCCAGATCCTGGCGTCACTGAAGATCTTCGACCAGGTCTATCAAATGACCGCAGGAGGGCCGGCAGGATCCACCCGCCCCGTGGTGCAGTACATCTTTGAAACAGGGTTCACCGGCTACCGGCTGGGCTACTCCGCAGCCATCTCCTACATCTTCTTCGGACTGATCGTGGTTGTTTCTGTCATGCAGTTCGTCATCACCCGCCGCAGGAGTGCATAACCATGACAACCCCTACCTTGACCCGTCCCGCGCCCAGCACCACCACCACTAACAGCCCGAAGATCCGCCAACCCCGCAAGAAGCTGACGGTGGGCAGGATTGCGGCCATCGTGGTCGCCGCATTCATTGCCGTACTGTGGCTGATCCCGTTCGCCTGGGCCACAGCGACCGCTTTCAAGACCGAGACGGATGCCGCAGCGCCGGACGTCACCTGGCTGCCGCCGTCGGGCTTCACTCCTGAAGCGTTCGTCAAGGTGTTCCAAGACGGCAACATCCCGCTCTGGACGTGGAATTCGCTCTACACCTCGGCGGCCATCACGGCCATCACCCTGGTGATCTCGGCACTGGTGGCCTACGCGCTCTCGAGGATCGACTTCAAGGGCAAAAAGGTGTTGATGACCGTGATCATCGCGTCCATCATCATCCCGCCGCCCGTGCTGATCATCCCGCTGTTCTACCAAATGCTGGCGCTGAACCTGATCGATACCTCGTGGGCCATCATCCTGCCTCAGGTCATCCACCCAGCCATGGTGTTCGTACTGAAGAAGTTCTTCGACCAGATCCCGCGCGAGCTTGAGGAAGCGGCCGTGATGGACGGCGCCAGCCGCTTGCGGATCTTCACTCAAATCATCCTGCCGCTGTCCCGGCCCATCCTGGCCGCCGTCGCGATCTTCGTGTTCATCGGCGCGTGGAACAACTTCCTGTGGCCGTTCATCGCCACCAACGACGGCAACCTGCTGACCCTCCCGGTCGGCTTGCAAACCATCAAGAGCGCCTACGGCATCCAGTACGCGCAGAACATGGCTTCCGCGCTGCTGGCCGCGCTGCCGCTGATTGTGGTCTTCCTCTTCTTCCAGCGCCAAATCATCAAAGGCGTTGCGACGACGGGACTCGCCGGAACCTGACCCGGCACCTTTTTGACAACCAAAGATTCAGAACCACAACCAAGGAGATCCATGTCCCGCGCACGCATCACCCTCGACCGCGACTTCACCATTGGCGAGGTACCCCGACGACTCTTCGGCTCCTTCGTGGAGCACATGGGCCGTTGCGTCTACACCGGCATCTATGAGCCCGGGCACCCCGAGGCTGACGAGAACGGCTTCCGCCAGGACGTCATGAAGCTGGTCAAGGAACTCGGCGCCACCGTCATCCGCTACCCCGGCGGCAACTTCGTCTCCGGCTACAACTGGGAAGACGGGATCGGCCCGAAGGAGAACAGGCCGCGCAGGCTCGACGGCGCCTGGCACACCGTAGAGACCAACGCGTTTGGCCTGCACGAGTTTGTGGACTGGTCCAAGCAGGCCGGCACGGAAATCATGGAAGCCATCAACCTTGGCACCAGGGGAGTGGACGCAGCCCGCGAGATCGTGGAGTACGCCAACCACCCCGGCGGAACCTACCTGTCAGACCTCCGCGCCAAGAACGGCCACAAGGAGCCCTTCAACATCAAGCTTTGGTGCTTGGGCAACGAGCTGGACGGGCCGTGGCAGATCGGCCACAAGACCGCCGACGAATACGGCCGGCTGGCACAGGAAGCCGCCAAAGCCATGCGGTTCGTGGACCCCTCGCTTGAACTGGTGGCCTGCGGCAGTTCCAGCTCCAGCATGCCCACCTTCGGCTCGTGGGAGCAGACCGTCCTCACCCACACTTACGACGAAGTGGACTACGTTTCCCTCCACGCCTACTACCAGGAACACGAAGGCGACGTGGGCAGCTTCCTGGCCTCCGCCGTCGATACTGACTATTTCATTGAGTCAGTGGTGGCCACCGCGGACGCCGTGCGCGCCAAGGGCAAGCACAAGAAGCACATCAACCTGTCCTTCGATGAGTGGAACGTTTGGTACCAGCGCGGCCTGGACACTGAGGACCAGCCGCACAATGTGGCCAAGGCAGGGTGGCGGGAGCACCCCCGCGTGATCGAGGACAAGTACAACGTCACCGATGCCGTGGTGGTGGGCACGCTGCTCAACTCGCTGCTCCGCCACGGTGACCGCGTGAAAATCGCCAACCAGGCGCAGCTGGTCAACGTGATCGCACCGATCCTCTCGGAAGAGAACGGGCCGGCGTGGAAGCAGACCATCTTCCACCCGTTCGCCCGCATGGCCGAGCTCGCCAAGGGCCAGATCCTGCGGCTCTCGGTGGACTCGGACAAGTACTCGAATGCGCGGTTTGGCGACACAGACCTGGTGGATGTCAGCGCTACGTGGAACGAGGAAACGGGCCGCGTGGCACTCTTCTTCGCGAACCGCGGCTTGGAAGAAGCGGCCGACGTCGAGGTTGCCCTGCGCGGTCTCGACGCCCGCCAGGTGATCCGCGCCGAAGTCCTCGAAATTCCTGAGGGCGGCGACCGCTTGACCATCAACACCCAGGACCAGCCGGGCCGTGTTGGCCTGACGGCCCTGGACGGTGTGAAGGCGACTGGTTCCGAACTCCGCCTGACGCTGCCCGCCCTGTCCTGGGCCGTCGTCGAGCTTGACGTGGTGAAAGGCTAGTCGCTTACCCAACTGAGTAACAGCAAACGTCGCTATGAGCACTCATAGCGACGTTTGCTGTTACCTGGTTGGGTTAACGCACGACGGCGGTTGGCTGGCTAGATCGCGCAGCCGTCGGGCCCGCAGGCCTCGGCGTCCGAGGCGCCCACCGGGATCAGGGGGTTGGCTTCCTGCCAGGCCTGGTTCAGGGCCTCGCTGAAAAGTTCGGCAGGCTGGGCGCCGGAGATGCCGTACTTGCGGTCGATGACGAAGAACGGGACGCCGGTGACGCCGATGGCGCGGGCCTCATTGATGTCCTGGTTGACCTCTTCGGCAAACTTGTCGGAAGTGAAGAGCTCTGCCACTTCGTCGGACGGCAGCCCGAGCGTCGCACCGAGTTCCGTGAGGTATTCCTGGTTGCCGATGTCCTTGCCATGCTCAAAGTGGTCGCTGAGCAACTGCTCCTTGGCTGCGTCCTGGCGGCCGTGGGAAGCGGCAAGGTGGATGAGGCGGTGAGCGGTGAAACTGTTGGCCACCACCACCTTGTCGAAGTGATAGTCCAGGCCTTCGCCCTTGGCAGTCTCGGTGACGTGGGCGAACATCTGCTTGACCTGCTCTGGAGCCATACCCTTGCGCTTGCTCAGGTAATCCAGCTCCGTTCCGTCGTAGTGCTCCGGAAGGGAGGGGTCCAGCTGGTAGCTCTTCCACTCGATGTCCACCGAATCACGGTGCGGGAACTGTGTCAGCGCGGTCTCGAAACGGCGCTTGCCGATGTAGCACCACGGGCACGCGACGTCTGACCAGATCTCAATCTTCATGCTCTGGACAACCCGTTGGGCCAGCCGGTCATTCCGTTCAGGCCTTGTTATTTTCGTCACCCCTTGGGCAGCTATTGCGGGGTGGGCGGGCCGCGCCTAGTGTTTGAAAGAGGTTATGCAGACAGCCTGTTAGGCGCTTTGCCGCCACCCACCAATCGCGAGAACTGGGCCGCGATCGACGCTGGACCGGGTCCGTTTTCGCGGGCTTGGCAGATTCTTGTCGGAGGCCTCCAATCATGCGCATTGGACTCATTGTTGGGCCGTGGTTTACGGTTCCCCCTCACAAATACGGCGGCACCGAAAGAGTGGTGGACGCCCTCGCCTGCGCCTTGGTGGAGGCCGGGCACGAAGTCCTTCTGGCCACGGCGTCGGACAGCACCTGTCCCGTCCCCATGGTCCCGGGACTGGACGTGTCAGATCCTGACGGGATGGGGACCAGCCTGTCCGAGCTGCACCACGTGATCAAGGCCTACGCGGGCCTTCAGGACGTGGACATTATTCATGACCACACTCTGGCCGGCCCGCTTTACGCACATCGCCCGCCCGGGATTCCGGTGGTGACCACCATCCACGGGCCCCTTACCCAGCGGACCGCGGACCTTTACCGGGACATGGCACTGAACACCGCCATTGTGGCCATCTCCCACGACCAATGCAGCGGAGTCCCTGATCTGCCCATTACAGCCGTCATCCACCATGGGATTGACCTATCCCAGGTTTCAGTAGGTGGGGGTAAGGGAGGCTACGCGTGCTTCGTGGGCCGGATGTGCCCCGACAAAGGCCTTCTTGAAGCAGTGGCCGTGGCGCGTCAGGCAGGGGTTCCTCTGCGCATTGCCGCGAAGATGCATTCCCCTGATGAGAAGCGGTTCTTCGACGAAGTGGTGGAGCCGATGCTGGGCCCCAACGAAGACTTCCTGGGCGAGCTCTCGGATCCCGAGAAGTACGAGCTGATGGGTGATGCGTATGTCCTGCTCAACCCCATCCAGTGGCCTGAACCCTTTGGCTTGGTGATGATCGAAGCCATGGCTACTGGAACGCCCGTCCTGGCGACCCCTATGGGTGCGGCACCGGAGATCCTGACCCACGGGGTCAACGGATTCCTCGCCTCTTCGAGGGAGATGGCCGGATACATCGACGCCGTGGCGGGGATCAGCCGGGACGCGTGCCGCCGCTCGGTGGAGGAGAATTTCACAGCCGCCCGCATGGCTGCCGACCATCTGGAACTTTACGCCCGCGTCAGGACCCACCGGGAGGAGGCTGCCCGGCCATGACAGCTTGGAACGCCGACCCGGAGGCCGGTACCTCGGAATTCGGCGCGGTGACCGTCGTCGAAGGATCTTCCTTCTGTATTTCCGGGCATACCGGTGACATCCACGGTGGTGGGGCACAGGGCGCCTACTACCAGGACACCCGCATTGTGTCCCGCTGGATTCTCCGGATCAACGGTGCTTTCCGGGAGCCGTTGGTGGCACGCAATCCGACTGCTTTTCAGGCGGAATTCGTGGGGCGGGCCCTTTCGGCGGACGGTAAGTTCGACAGCCCCTTGGTGGTTCAGCATCAACGGCATGTGGGATCCGGCCTCAGGGACGACATCACCATCAGGAACTACTCCGGACAGACCGCCACATGCAACATTGACCTGCGGATCGATGCCGACCTCGCCGACCTTTTCGACGTCAAAGGTGGCCGGACGGGCAAGGCCGGGGCCGCGGTGAAGACCGTGCACAAGAAGGAACTTCACATCGAGTCCGGACACCCCAACGGGGAACGCCGCGGCGTGTCCTTCCGTGCGTCCGGTGCCAAGCCCACCGAGGACGGCCTGACCTTTCACGTCAGCATCCCACCCCGCAGTCAATGGACCACCAGTGTTATCGCCATCCCGCTCACCAACGGCAAGGGCCCGGACGAGCCCTTTACCGAGACCACACCTTTGCACCACACCCCCAGCGTCCGGCGCCACGCGGCCTGGGAAGAGCACGTACCCCGGATCGCTGTGACGGATGCCAACGTGGAGGAAGTCCTGGAGCGGAGTCAGCGCGATCTGGGTTCGCTGCGGATCTTCGACCCCGCCCACCCAGGGCGCGCAGCGGTGGCCGCGGGAGCGCCGTGGTTTATGGCGTTGTTCGGACGCGACTCACTCTTGGCCTCCTACATGTCGCTCATGGTGGATCCCAATCTGGCAGCCGGTACCTTGCAAACCCTGGCAGCGCTGCAAGGCAGCAAGGTTGACGTCGACTCCGAGGAAGAACCCGGACGGATGCCCCACGAGGTGCGGCTGGGGGTCACGGCTGGACTCGCCTTGGGCGGGACCGCTTACTACGGAACCGCAGACGCGACGCCCCTGTTCGTTTCCACGCTGGGCGAGCTCAGCAGATGGGGCCTTGGCGCGGACATCATCGACTCCCTCCTTCCGCACGCCGACCGTGCCATCGAATGGATGGAGCAGTACGGGGACCGCGACGGTGATGGCTTCATCGAATACCAGCGGCCAAACGACCATGGACTGGTGAACCAGGGATGGAAGGACTCCTGGGACGGCATCAACTTCGCGGACGGCCGGATGGCGGAAACACCCATCGCCCTTTCCGAAGTGCAGGCCTACGCGTACGCGGCGTACGTCGGGCGTTCGCTGTTGGCGCGCGCGGCGGGGGACACCGCCGTCGAACGCCGATGCGCGGACCGCGCCGAAGCGCTGAAAGCCGCCTTCAACGAGGCCTTCTGGCTACCGGACCGCGGTTACTTTGCGCTGGCGCTGGACAAGGACAAGAAGCCCGTGGATTCCTGTACGTCCAACATGGGGCACTGCCTGTGGGTGGGCATCGTGGACGAGGACAAGGCGCCGCTGGTGGCTGAGCGGCTGATGTCGCCCGAGATGTTCACAGGATGGGGCATCCGGACTTTGGGTTCGGACATGGGCGCGTACAACCCCGTCAGCTATCACAACGGCTCCGTCTGGCCGCACGATACCGCGCTGGTCGCCACCGGGCTCATGCGGTACGGCTTCGTGAAGGAAGCCAGCCGGATTGCGAGCGGATTGTTCGACGCCGCCGAGCACTTTGGCGGTCAACTTCCGGAGTTGTTCTGCGGCTTTGACCGCAGCGACTTTGCGGAGCCGGTTCCGTATCCGACGGCGTGTTCCCCGCAAGCATGGGCGGCTGCGGCGCCGGTACAACTGGCCCGGATCCTGCTGCGCTTCGATCCGGACTTCACCCGGAACGTGCTGCACCTGGCGCCGATACTGCCCGACGCTTATGGGTCGTTCCGCGCGGACAACGTGCTGCTGGGGCGCTCGCGGATCACGGTGCAAGCCTCCGGGTCGTCCGGGACCGTGACCGGGCTGCCGGCCGGGCTCGAACTGCGTTCCGACCCCCGGCCTCCGCTGGCCGGGGACTTGTTCGGCTAGCCGTTTTTTATAGCCGGTGTTCCATCACGTAGTCGTGTTCCACAGTGGTGCCGAGTGTGAAGGATTTGGTGCCGACGCGCTGGAACCCGCTCTTCTCGTAGAAGCGGATGGCTTTGGCATTCTCGCTGTTCACGCCCAGCCACACCCCTGATGCGCCCTTATCCGCCGCATCAGCCAGGGAGGCTTTGATGAGTTGTGATGCGGCGCCCTTGCCGTGGTGCTCGGGGTGGACGTAGCACTTGCTCAACTCCGTGGAGGGGAGGGCGGAAAGTACCGAGGCGACGTCGGGGTCGGTGGACGGCTTGGCAATCAGCATGGTGTACCCCAGCAGCTGCCCGTCGTCGTCGAGCACCAGGATGGTGATGTTGGCGTCGGCGAGGTAGTCCGTGAAGTTGTCCTCGCTCAGCGTCTTTTCGAGGTGGGCCTGGATGTCAGCCGCTGACGAACCCGGCGGGCAGGCCAGCGGGAAGGTGACGGCGGCAAGCTCAGCCAGCTTGCCGGCGTCGTGCGTTGTGGCGGTGCGGATGGTTTCAGTCACGTGGTCCCCCGGGAGTTTTTGTACAGGTAATGCCCCTAAGAACGAATCTTAGGGGCATTACCTGTACGAAAACTCCTAACCCACAGTGGGGGTGGAGCGGATGGCGTTGGTTGCCCTGTCCGCAAGTACTTGCGGTTCACTGCCCGAATCGAGGATGGTGTTGCGTGTTGATTCGGGATCAACCAGGACAGCCGTCACGGCGAGGGCATTAGCTGCGTCTGTTGTCAGCAGGGCATCTACTTGTGCTTCGACGCAATCGTCGCTGGCGGTGGCGTGCACGTTCATTGCAACGACGTGGTTGTTGGACACGAAATTCCCTGCCCCTTCGCGCAAACGGATGATGACCGGCGTCGCGCCTTCCGGACGGATGCTCACCGAATCGATGATCTGGGAGAAGTGGTTGCCGATGACGGAGTTGTTGCTGCCGCTGACACTCAGGACTCCGTGCAGGTCATCCAGCCCGTTGTCGATCCCGAGGAAAGGTGTCCAGGGCTCGTGGTCACGGAGGAAATGATTGGTAGCCACGAGGTTTTCCGAGCTGTTCCCGTCCAAGACAACCATGCCGGCGTAGAAGGAATGCAGTCGGTTGTTCGTGACGCTTGAACGGGTTACGCCGTTGAAGTGGACGCTGCTGGCCCCTCTTGGAAAGACGTTGTTGGCGGTGACAAGGAGCCCGCCGTGGTTTTCCGCGTAGATGGAATGACCCTTGAAACCGGCACCGATCAGGTTGTCGGTGATTTTGGACGCCTGTCCCCAGCCACGCAGCTCGATGCAGCTTCCACATTCCGCGATGAAGTTGTTGTGGATGGACAGCGCGTCCGCGTTGTGGATGGTCAGGGCGTGTTCCAGGTAGATAAAGCCCATCTCATTGACGCGGAAGGAATCGTTGGCACTGGAGACATGAATACCGGTCTTGCCATTCACATAGCTGTTTTCCGCGGGCAGGTCCGAGCCGTCCGGAGCGAAATGGAGCCCATCGATGCAGAAGTTGGCAAACTCCACCGAACTGATCCGGGGACGGCCCGCACGCTCAACAAGGAAGGCAGCTCCCTGGGACGGGACAGCGTTGGACCGGTCAGTGCCCTCGCCAGCCGGGAGCAGGTCCACCAGGACGCGGCTCCCGCCCGGCCACAGTTCGTGCAGATCGGGCCATTCGTCTTCGGGGACGTTGAACCGGATGCTTGAGGACGTGAACCCGTGGCCCGAGCCTTGGATCCTGAGGAAGCTGATGTCTATCAAAACCTGAGTGCGCAGGCGGTAGTCACCCGGCGGCAGGTAGATCACCGCTCCAGGCTTTCCGCCGTCGTTCACGGCTGAGGCGTTCTGCCGTTCCTTGATGTCAGCGATGATGCTGTTGATGACCTCGCCGACGTCCTCGACCGGGTTGCCGATGGGCCAGTTGGTCACGTCGTAGTAGTTCTTGCTGGACATGGCTTGAGTTCCCTTGATGTGGTGGGTTGTTTGGGCGTAGTCAGATGGCAGGTTGGTGTTCAACCAAGTCAGCCAGCAGTTCGTCCGACGTCGGTGGGTTGGCGCCTGCGCGCCGCACTGTGATTGCCGCGGCCTTAGTGGCCCTTCGTCCCAACGATTCCAGGGCTTCCTGCGGTAAGCCGACCGCCCCGGTCAGGAGAAGCCCGTAGATCAGGGCGGACATGTACGAGTCTCCGGCGCCAATGGTGTCCACCACGGTGGACTTCAAGGATGGAACCAACAGCCGCGTGCCGGGGGTCGAAAGCATGGATCCATCGGAGCCCTTGGTGACCACAACAAGCCCGGCCCCAAGGTCCAATATGCGCTGTGAAGTGTCTTCGAGCGACCAGCCCGGGTAGAGCCACCGCGCGTCCTCGTCGCTGAGTTTGACCACCTCGATGAGGGGGATGAGGCCCTCGAAAATGGTCTTTGCCTCGGTCTGGCTGCCCAGCAGGGCAGGGCGGACGTTGGGATCGTAGGTGACCACGCATCGCTGATGCACCTGTTCAAGGAGTTCCCGCACGGCGGATGCTCCAGGTTCCAGGAAGGTGGCGATTGATCCCGTGTGCAGGATTTTTGGCACGGTCACGGGGGCAATTGCGGGAAGCTCCCATTGGATGTCGAAGTCGTAGTGGGCTGAACCGTCCGACGCCAGGGTGGCGGTGGCCGTAGCGGTCCGGCCGGGCCTCCCGGCAGTTGTCAGGAGTTCGACGCCGGCGCTCGCCAAATGCCGCTCAATGGCAGCACCGTGGTGGTCGTCTCCGATGGACGTCAACAGGGCGGTTGGCACGTTGAGCCGGCCGAGGCCGTAAGCAACGTTGGCGGGTGATCCTCCCGGGTGCTCAACGGTGCCCCGTGACGAAACGACTATGTCGATCAGAGCTTCACCGACAACTACGACGTCGGCGCCCGCGCCTGGGCGGGTTCCGTGTACCTTGTTCATTCCTGCTTCTCCTAAACGTGTGACGAGACCGTGAGCTTCAGAACCGTTGCTGTACCGCCCTCGGCGGTCAACCAGTTCTCCCGGCTCCCGGCGTCCGGGAAAACGAGGTCGGTCAGGACCACCTTGCCGTCCTGGGCAAAGACTTCCACTGAGCTCTGGTCCACGACGATGAGCAGCTTGAGGATGCCGTCCTCCAATGCAGCGGGCGCTGATTCGGCCGACGCGAACTTTCCGTGGAACGTGGTGTCTCCTGACCGGGTGCGGTCAAGGGTGAAGCGGCCGTTGCTTGTGGTGTAGCTCAGGACAGTGCCCTGGCTCCTGTCGGAGCTCGCGAGAAGCCGCAGATCAACGCGCTCAGCGGTTCCCGGCACGATTTCGGCCTCGATCACTTGAGCGGTATCCGGCCTTGCATCCGGCAACCGGAAGGCCGTGGGGCCCAACGTGAAGCTGCCGGTCTTGGCCAGATCTTGTTTCAGATCTCCCAGGATGGGCCGCTGGACCAGCCGGGCGGCGCCACTCACCGAAGTCAGCACGACCTCTCGGGCAAGAGTCATGGAGGACCGCCACGGTGCCGTGGGCAGATGGTTGGCGTAATCCCAGTTATTCATCCAACCCATGATGACCCGCCGGCCATCCGGGGTGTTGCTGAAGGACACGGAGGCATAGCAGTCGCGTCCCCAGTCCAGCCACAGGCAGCGCTGCAGGGCCGCAGCGGCCTCATCAGAATCTCCGATTGACGAGATACCGGCAGGAGCCACCACAGAACCGGCATCCGGGAGGAAATGGACGCCGTCAAAGTGCCCGACGAAATACTGGCCGCCCGAACCTCCCGCCACCGCACCGGGGTTGATGTTGACGATCAGCACCCATCTGATGTTCTGCGGATCCCCGTCCAGCGCCAAGGGAAAGAGGTCGGGGCATTCCCACTCACCGGAGTCGGCGTTGGCCGGACCAAAGTGGCTCAGGAAGTCCCAGGTCTTGAGGTCCTCGGAGCGGTAGAACACCACCTTCTGCTGCTGCGCTTCAACGGCGACCATCACCCAAAACGAACCTTCGTCGCCTTGGTAACGGAACACTTTGGGATCGCGGAAGTGCTCGGAGTTCCTGGTCACCACAGGGTTGTGATCGTATTTGCGCCATGTCATCCCGCCATCGGTGCTGTACGCCAGGGACTGGGCCTGCGTGCCGCTGTGAAGGGTTCCGGCCTTGAAGGCGCTGGTGTACACAGCCACCAAAGCCGGTGACTCAACGGTGCCAAAACCGGAGGTATTGCCGTGGTCCACCACCACGCTTCCGGAGAAGATGTCCTCTTTCTCATCGCCGGCAATAGCGACAGGATGCTCCGTCCACTGCAGGAGATCCGTGGAGGTGGCGTGGCCCCAGGACATGTTCCCCCAGACGTTGCCGTAAGGGTTGTTCTGGAAGAAGAGGTGATACAAACCGTCGTGGAAAACCAAGCCGTTGGGATCGTTCAGCCAGGTGTCCCTTGCCGTGAAATGGATGGCAGGCCGGAATCGGGGAGTTACGGCCGGGGCTGTTTCCGGGCGTGCGGCATCAAGGCTACTGGACATGTGGTGCGTTCCTTTTGGGACGTTGAAGTGGTTTGTTGGGGCTATCGGGGAGCTGCGACGGATTCGCGGCTGACCAACGGGCAACCCAGGATGGTTGGGTGGAGCGCCATCAAGGACAGATCGTCCTTGCCCTCGATAGCGTCGATGAGGTGTTCAGTGGCCCAGGCACCCATTTCGAAGTGGGGGAGGGCCACGGTGGTTAGTCCGGGGTAGAGGTTGGCGGCGATGAGTTCCTGGTCATCAAAACCAACAACTGAAAGGTCCGCCGGGATGCTGAGGCCCAACTCGGCAGCGGCCCGGTAGGCGCCCATTGCCATGCGGTCGTTATAGCAGAACAGGGCCGTCGGAATATCGGCGCGGTCATCCCGCGACAGGATCCGCTTGGCCGCCTCATAGCCGCCTTGCACCTCCGAGATCTCGGACTCGACAGGTGCCGCATCGCCGTCGAGCCCTGCTTCGGTCAACATGGCCCGGAAGGCCTGAAGCCGCTGGCGGGTTGCGGGGACGTCGTCGGTGTTGTTGAGGAAAGCTATCCGGGTGTGGCCGGCGTCGAGGAGTGCCCCAACAGCAGCGCGGGCGCCTCCGTCCTCGTCCGGGACCACAGCCGTGATGTTGCCGCCGATAGCGACGGAGTCCACCAGCACGGATGGGACGCTGCCCAGGTTGTCCGGGAGTTCCACGTTGCGGTGGTACATGGTGGCATAAAGAATTCCGTCCACGCGACGTTCCAGGAGGGCCTGGACGTCGGCTTGCCTCGATTCGAGGCTGGCCGAACCCGGAGTGTTGATGATCATGAGGTTGTAGCCCCGGGCCTTGGCGGCCTCATCAGCGCCCAGAATGATCCGGCCGGCGTGGGGAGTGGTGGCGATTTCCTCGCTCACCAACCCCAGCATGCCGGTCCTCTGCGTGCGAAGGGCCTGGGCCAGGCGGTTGGGGCCATAGCCGAGTTCCTCTGCCGCGGTCTTGACTTTGTCCCTGGTTTCGCTGCTGATCCGGGCGTAGGACACCTCGTTGAGGACATGGGACACCGTGGTGACGGACACGCCGGCGGCGACGGCTACGTCCTTGATACCGATGTTCTTGTTGCTCATCCGACTCCCACGTCCTTATGGTTGGTGATGCCCTTGGGGGCTATCAGTAGGCTACTCGTTGATGGTGGCACTGGCCCTTGAGTACTGGACTTGATGATCAGCCCTTCACAGCGCCCAGCGTCATGCCCGCCACGATTTTGCGCTGCAGCAGCAGCGTCAGCAGGATGACCGGGATCGAGTAGACGGCGGCGAGGGCCGTCATGGATCCCCAGTCCAGGCCGAACTGCGTTTGGAAGTTCGCAATCACCACGGGCGTGGTCTGGGACCGGATGGCTGTCATCAGGAGGGCGAACAGGAACTCGTTCCAAGAAGCCAGGAACGCGAAGATCGCCGTGACCGCGATACCGCCGGACACTACCGGGATCACCACCCGCCACAGGGCTCCAAGCCTGCTGCAACCATCCACGGTTGCGGCTTCTTCCAGATCCCGGGGGACCGACTCGAAGAAGCTGGACATCAGCCAGATGGACAGCGGAAGCGAGATGGTGGTGTGTGCAATGGAGAGAGCTATGGGGGTATCCGCCAAGCCCACCGAGGACATCATGGACGCCAGCGGGATGCCGATTGCTACCGGCGGGACCATGCGGGTGACCAGGGCAGCCATGATGAACACCTGGCCGCTGGGTGTCTTGTAGCGCGTGATGCCATAAGCGGCTGGAACGGCCAGGACCAGTGACAACACAGTGCTGATAACAGCCGTTTGGATGCTGTTGATGAAGGACGCCACGACCCCGCTGCGGCCCAGGGCGTTGGTGTAGTTCTCCAGCGTCCACTCGCGCGGCAGGATGGTGGGCGGAACAGCGATGGTGTCGATCGGCGTCTTGAACGACGTGAACAGCAAGTACAGGAACGGGAAGCCGTACAGCACCATGGCCACCGCCAGCAGGATCCAGAGGATGGTGCGGGTGCTCCGCTTGCCGGCTTCGAGGCCTTCACGGTTGACCCCCCGCCGTTTGCGCATCGGCTGAGGTTCGGAAATGTCCGACGCCGGCGGGCTGGCTTTGGTGGCTAGGCTCGCGTTGCTCATCAGTTGTCCTTTCCAGGCCGCCAGATGGTGGCCACTGCAACGAAGGCAATGGCAAGCATTGCGAGGAGGTAGATGGTGCCCATTGCACTGGCGAGGCCGGGGTCGCCGAAGCGGATCATGGTCCGGTAGATCAACAGGCTCATGGTTTCCGAGGCCGACTGCGGTCCGCCGTTGGTCTGGATGAGGATGGTGTCGAAGGCCCTTGCGGCGTCAATGCCGCGAACCACCAGCGCAACGGCGATGACTGGACGCAGCAGCGGAAGGATGATCCGGAAGAGGAGTGCTGGAGCCCGTGCCCCATCAAGGCGGGCGGCCTCGATCAGATCACCCGGGATGTTCTGGAGGCCCGCGAAGAGCACCAGGCACATGAAGGAGGTGGTGAGCCAGATGTCCGGAATGGCCACTGAGAACAACACGATGTTGGGGTCGGACAGCCAGCCGATCTGGTTGGGATCGGACAGGATGCCGGCTTGGTGGAGGAGTGTGCCGATGAGGCCGAAGTTATCGATCATCAGGAACTTCCACAGCAGGCCTGCCACGATCGGCGCAATCATCAGGGGGTAGAGGAAGACGGTCCGCCAGATCTGGGATTTCTTCCCCAAGGTGGTGAAAAGCAGGGCCATGCCCAAGCCGAGTGCGAACTCGAGTGTCACCACCACCACGGTGTAGGCAAGGGTCCGCCATCCGGCGCTGGTGAAGGCTTCGGAGGTGAACGCGGTGACGTAGTTTTGGAAACCCACAAAGTCACGGGGGCCGCCGGCGATGGGGGAGATCTTGAAGAAGCTGTCAGCCACCAGGCGGAAGAGGGGATAGGCCACGAATACGGCCAGGAACAGTGCCGCGGGCGTCATCAGATAGAGGGCGAAGCGGCGATCGGAGATACGCACGGTTTTCTTTTCTGCTGGTTGGGACCGCGGCCGGCACTGTCTTTCGCGCTGTGCGCGGGCCGGTGCCGGCCGCGGAGTTTTACTTCAGGAGGTCCTGGACCTGCTTCTTGGCATCGGCCAGGAGCGCCGAGGTGTCTCCCCCGGCCACGGCCTTCTGCAGCAACGGGATCAGGACGGTGTCAACGATCTGCTGCCACTTGGCGGTTGCCGGCCGGGTGGCCGTTGCCGGAGCGTTGAGGGTTTCAATCAGCGGCTTGAAGCTTTCGTAGCCAGGCTGGTCCTGGTATTTCTCAAACGCGCTGATGCGCGAAGCCAGGCCGAGCTTGGAGTCGATGCCCATGCTGTTGTAGTCATAAGCACATTTGACGAACTTCTTGGCGGCTTCCGTGTTCTTGGTTGCCTTGGGAACGGACAGGTACCAGGGGCCCGGAACGCCTGCGACGCCGGCGCTGCCGCCGATCATCGCTGCGGCGCCTACTTTTCCTGCCACGGGAGCATCAGCAGGGATCTGGCGGTAGGCATGGGCCCAGAAGCGGGTCATGGCTGTCTTGCCCTGGTTGAACAGGTTCTGTGCCGCGGCCCAGTCAACCTGTGCGGCACCGGTGGGGGCAGACTTGGCCAGGCTCACATAGAAGTCGAGGGCTTCCTTGTGGGCCGCGTTGTCGATGACCACGTTGTTGTCTTGGTCCAGCACCATGGGGGAGCCGGCCTGGAGCACGTGGGCCAGCCATTCTGTTTCCACGGCGCCCTTCACATCCGTGCCGTACATGCCGTCCTTGGTGAAGAACTCGGAAATGTCCTGGTACTGCTTCCACGTGGTCGGCGCGGCGAGTTCGTACCCGTACTTTGCCTGGAAATCGGCCTTGTTCTTGGCGTCTTCGAAGAGGTCTTTGCGGTACAGGATGATCTCGGCGTTGGTCCACGCCGGCAAGCCGATGAAGTGGCCATCCACGTTTGCTTCCTTGACGAGCGCGGGGAAGATGTCCTTCTTGACGTCGTCTGTGAACAGCTCATCGATGGGTTGGACGGCGTCCTTGAAGCTCGGCAGCCAGACCGAGTCCAAAGCCGCGACGTCGAAGGACACGTTGCCCGAGGAGAACTCGCTGGACAGGCGGTTGAACATGCCGTCGTAGGGGAGCTCCACAAAGTTCGCTTCGACTCCAGTGTCCTTCTTGCACTGCTCGGCCACACCTGTGAGTTCGGCGTGACCACCGGCTTCGACCAGGACGTTGATGGAGCTGGAGCCGGCGGAGCCGCCGGAGGATGGTGCCGGGCCGCCTGCGCCACAACCGGTGGCAGCGAGTGCGACGGCGGTGCACAGCCCGCCGAGGGTGACGAGCTTGGAGATGGTGTTTCGAGTGGACATCGCTGTCGACTCACTTTCTCTTGAACGGAAATTGCAGAGAGATGAAGGGGAGTGCTGTTGGCTTGAAAAATCGTTTTGCCAAAACGACTTGGCACTGACATTAGGACTGTCGAACGAGTTCTGTCAATGGCTTCCGCGAAAGATTTCAGGCCCCTTGACGCCAGAGACGACTTGATCATAAAGTGAGCCGCGCCAGCCGACAAATCGTTTTGGCACATTTTGGCTGATTTGGCATTTTTTGGCAACCCTCCCAGCCCTGATCCGTTCCGGGCCGCCGGGCTGCCGGTCCGCCAAGTCACCATCGAGTTCAAAGGAGAACCATGGATCCAACTCCATCCCCATACCTCAGCCGAAGGAGCATCCTTCGGCTGATTCCAGCAGCGGCAGTTGCCGGCACCGCCGTCGTGCTGTCAGCGAAGGAAGCCATGGCGAAAGGCCCGGCGCAGCAGGTGCCTGCTACGGGAGGTGCCCAGGCAGCGCCAGGGCACCGGGGCATCATCGGTGTGCTCTAGAAGCCACGGCACCACCAGCACCACCGCAAGGCCACTCAAGCAGTACCCCCAACGATGTGAGGAGAAAACGCTGTGACCACTGTCTACGACGTCACCACCTGGTCTGTCCCCGGGAATCCGTCCGCAACGCCCTACAACGATATTGGGGTGATCATCAACAGCATCATCGCCGATGTGAAAGCCCAACAAAGCAATCAAGCATCCAAACCTGGCGCCGTCATCTACATCCCACCCGGAGACTACTCGCTCAAGACCCGCGTCAACGTGGACATCAGCTTTTTGACCATCCGTGGATCCGGGCACGGATTCACCTCCAGCAGCATCCGCTACAACGCCGGCAACACCTCCGCCTGGCATGAAATCAACCCCGGGGGCAGCCGGATCCGCGTGGAAAACACCGACGGAAATACAGACGCTTTCAGGGTCTACCGCACCGGAGACCCGCGGCTTAGCTCGATCGTGTTCCAGAACTTCTGCTTGGACGGTGTCTCTTTCAACTCCAACCAGAACTCCTACATCAACGGCAAAACCGGCATTCGGTTCGACTCGGCCAACGACTCCTGCCGTGTGGAAGGCATGGGCATGGTGTACCTGGAACACGGCCTGGTGGTCCGGGATACCGACGCCCTCAGCGTCAGCGGCAACTTCCTGGCAGAGTGCGGTTCCTGCGTGGAACTCACAGGCTCCGGGCAAGCCTCCAAAGTCACGGACAACCTGATCGGGGCAGGCTACGTGGGTTTCTCCATCTATGCAGAAGGACACATGGGCCTGCTGGTCAGTGCCAACAACGTCTTCCCGCGGGGCAAGAGCAGTGTCCACTTCAAGAACACCACCCGCTCCACTGTCACCAGTAACCGCTTCCATGCTTTCTACCCAGGCATGGTGAATTTCGAGGGCAATTGCACGGAGAACCTGGTGGGAGCAAACCATTTCCTGCGGCAGATGGAACCGTTCGACCCCCTGAAGCCGTACAACAATGGCCTGGATGACCTGTTCGGCCTGGTGCATCTGGCAGGCAGCGGGAACACGGTCACCGGCAACCACTTCAGCTACGACGTGCCCTCGGGTTCGGTGAGGCCCTCAGGCCAGAAGCCCACCATCATCCTGGTGGCATCCGGTGCCAACAACTACATCGCCGCGAACAACACCGTCTCTTCGGTGGCTGCGAACACCGTGGTGCTGGACGGTTCCACTACCGGGACCAAAGTGATGGACAGCGGCGGAGCCGGTGAATTTGTGCACTTCACGAGCTCTTACTCATTCCGGGCTACTCCCTGATCCAGCGCAGAGGAAGAAAAGGTCTGTCAATGATGACCAGACGTACTAAAGCGCCGGTAATCGCCAGGGTGATCGCCGCCGTCGTTCTTTCATTGGCCGCAGGATTGACTGCGGCACCGGCGCAGGCTGCCGATCCCGACCCCGCCACCCAGCAATACCGGCCCTACCTGCACTACACGCCTTTGAAGAATTGGATGAACGATCCCAACGGCTTGGTCTACCACAACGGCACCTACCACATGTACTACCAGTACAACCCCAACGGGACTACCTGGGGAAACATGAGCTGGGGCCACGCCACCTCGGCGGATCTGCTGCACTGGACCGAACAGCCACTCGCCATTGCCCAGACGTTCAACGGCAGCGGGCAGGCAACAGAAGACATTTTCTCCGGTTCCATCGTGGTGGATTCGCAGAACACCAGCGGATTCGGAACAGCCCAGAACCCGCCACTGGTTGCCGTCTACACCAGCAATTACACCGGCAACCATCCCCTGTACCCCGGGAAACAGGCGCAGTCCCTGGCCTACAGCACGGACAGCGGCCAAACCTGGACCAAGTACTCCGGAAATCCCGTGCTGAGCAGGAACACTACGGATTTCCGCGATCCCAAGGTCTTCTGGTACCAAGGGGCAGCGGGCTCGTACTGGGTGATGTCAGCCGTGGAAGCCAACGAGCACCGGGTCCTTTTCTACAAGAGCACCGACCTGAAAAACTGGACCTACCTGGATGACTTCAAACCAGCCAATGCCACAGGTGGGCAGTGGGAATGCCCGGACCTGTTCCCCTTGGCCGTGGATGGCAATCCCAACAACATCAAATGGGTGCTGGCAGTCAACATCAACCCTGGAGCGGTGGCGGGCGGCAGCGGCGGCCAGTATTTCGTCGGAAGTTTTGACGGGACGCGCTTCACGTCAGAAACCACGGATCCCTTGGGCGTGGCACCACCGGGAAATTTGCTCGCCGGATTCAATGGCGGTAGTTACAGCGGGTGGAACGTGGGCAATGACCCCGCCAACCCCGGAGGTCCTTGGGGAAGCAGCCCCGCTCCCGGAGCGCTCCCAGGGCAGCAAACTGTCACGGGATCCATCGGCGCCGGGCTCGTGAACGGGTTCACCGGCGGGGATGTACCCACCGGCACCTTGGAATCTGCGCCCTTCACCGTCACCAAGGATTACATCAATTTCCTGGTCGGTGGCGGGAACCACCCCCGACAAGCTGGTGAACAGCCCGGGAACACGCCGCCGCCTGGCTACCTCCTGTTCGATGGCTTCGACTACCCCGGGACCCTCAGCGCAGCAGGGTGGCAACTGACCGGCGATTTCGAGGCAGCCAGGAACCCCTCCACTGCGGGCGGTGAATACGCAATCGGAAAGCGCATCAACACCTTCGAGGGCGGCCCCAACGCCGATAACAACGTCGGTACCATCACCTCACCGGAGTTCTACCTCACCAACACCAACATTGGTTTTCTGCTGGGTGGGGGCAACCGGACAGACGGCAGCCTCCAGGTGGAACTGCTGGTGAGTGGAGTTCCAGTCCGCAGCACCACCGGCAGCAATTCGGGAGACCTGAACTGGAAAAACTGGGATGTCTCCCAGTACTACGGCCAAATCGCCCGCCTACGGATCGTGGACAATGCCGCGGGACAGTGGGGCCACCTGACGTTGGACAACATGGTCCTCGGCTCACAGCCAGCACAACCGCGAAGCAGTGAAACCACGGTCAACCTCATGGTCAACGGCCAGGCTGTCCGCAGCACCACGGGCTCCGATTCCGAACACCTGGGCTGGAAAGCCTGGGACGTGAGCGGCCTCAAAGGCAGCCAGGCCACCCTCCGGATTGTGGACAACAACCGTGGCGGGTGGGGTCACATCCTCGCCGACGAATTTGTGGCCTCGGATATCAACCGGCTGGAGCAACACGACTGGTTGGACTGGGGCAGGGACTACTACGCTGTGGTTTCCTTCAGCAACGCCCCTGACGGAAAACGGATCATGCTGGGCTGGATGAACAACTGGGATTACGGCCAGTCCACGCCAACAACCACCTGGCGGGGCTCCATGGCCCTGCCGCGGGAAGTCCAGCTCACGCAGACCGGCCAAGGTCCCCGGCTAACCCAAAAAGTGGTAGCGCAAGTGGACGGACTGAAAAACACGGCTGCCGCCTATACCGCGCCGGCGCAGGACATCGCTCCAGGGACCAACAATCTTCCCATCACGGGGGACGTGGTCCAGATCGATGCGGAGTTCTCGCCGGGAACGGCCTCCGCCTTCGGGCTCAAGGTTCTGGGCAACGGCCCGGAGGCAACCAAAGTCGGCTACACCACGGCCTCGGGACGGGCGTTCATTGACAGGACCAACTCCGGAAACGAGGACTTCCATCCGTCCTTCGCGTCGATCGACGATGTCCCCGTCCAGCTCATCAATGGCAGGCTCCGCTTGCGGCTCTATGTGGACCGGGCATCCGTGGAGGTATTTGCGCAGGATGGCCTTGTGACTCTGACGGACCAGGTCTTTCCTTCAGCGGGTGCCAACTCGTTGTCCCTGTTCTCTGAGGGAGGGACGGCCCGGCTGGAAAGCCTTACCGTCACGCCCCTCACCAGGGCCATGTGGTAATCCCTGTTTAAAGGCACGACGGCGGCTGGTCACCTAGGTGACCAGCCGCCGTCGTGCTTCCCTGTCCTTTGACCGGACTCCTAGTCGGCTTTGACCGCCAAAACCGGGCAGTCCGCCTCCAGCAGGATCCGCTGGGAGACGCTGCCCATGATGAGCTTGCCTACGGGGCTGCGGCGGCGAAGGCCGATGACGATCAGGGCGGCGTCGTTTTCGTCGGCGGCGTCCAGGACTTCCGCAGCGGCATCGTGACCTCGGATCGGCTGCTTGATGATGTGCTGGATGCCTTGATCCGCGAGCCGTTCCTCGATGCTCTGGATGTCCGGTTCCTGGGCGTACCGGTTGTCCACCAAGGCGTCGCCCTTGGACGAGTTGATGACCAGGAGGGTGTCATTGCTTTTCTTGGCCTCGGCGATGGCCTGCGTCAGTGCTGCTTCGCCTTCTGGTGTGGGGACGTATCCCACCACGATGGTCATGGTTTCTCCTGCTTCTGGTGGGTCGGGGTGGTTGACTCGGTGGGAGCGGCCGTCTCCGGTTCGACGGGAGTCGTCTGCCCGGACGGTCCTGCGAAGACTGCTGCGGGCCGATTGCGCCGGATGAGCTTGAAGATGAACGGCCACGCCAGGATGATCGCCACGATGATGTAGACCACGATCGCGATGGGTTCGCTGAACAGGCCTGCGGGATCACCGGCGCTCAACTGCAACGTCTTGCGAAGCTGGCCTTCGATGCGCGGCCCGAGGATGACGCCCAGGATCAGCGGCAGGACCGGAAGTCCGAAGCGCCGCATCATGAAGCCAAGTGCGCCAAGTACCAGCAGGATCACAAGATCGAAGGCCTGCAGGTTGACCGAATAGGCGCCCAAGGTGGCGAAGAACAGGATGCCTGCATAGAGGTAGGGGCGGGGAAGCTGCAGAAGCTTGGCCCAGACGGGTGCCAAGGGCAGGTTGATGAGCAGGAGCAGGAAGTTGCCAATGAAGAGGCTGGCGATCAATGCCCACACCAAGGGGCCTTGGCTGGAGAACAGCTGCGGGCCGGGTTGGATGCCGTAGGACGTGAACGCGGCGAGCATGACGGCGGCTGTTGCGTTGGTGGGGAGGCCGAGTGCGAGCAGCGGCGTCATGGTTCCGGCGGCGGCAGCATTGTTGGCGGCCTCGGGCCCGGCGACACCTTCAATGGCGCCCTTGCCGAATTCTTCCGGATGCTTGCTGAGCCGTTTCTCAGTGACGTAGGAGAGGAACGTGGGGATCTCGGCGCCACCGGCGGGCAGGGCACCGAACGGGAAGCCAAAGGCGGTGCCGCGAAGCCAGGGCTTCCAGGAGCGGCCCCAGTCCTTCTTCCCCATCCAGGGACGGCCCACGGGAATCACATGGAGCGGCGTGCGGCGCAGATGGGCGGCAACCCAGAGGGCTTCACCTACGGCGAAGATCGCCACCGCGACCACCACAATGTCCAGGCCGTCCACCAGCAAGGGCTGGCCGAAGGTCAGGCGGCGTTGGCCGGTCACGGAGTCAATACCCACCAGCCCAATCGCCAGACCGAGTGCCAGTGAGGCGAAGCCGCGGAGCCTCGAAGAGCCCAGGACTGCCGTTACTGCCAGCAAGGCGAGGACCATGATCGCGAAGTAGCTGGGGGCGCCCAGACTGACGGCGAACTGGACCACGATGGGCGCGAACACTGCCAGAAGTGCGGTGCCGATAGTGCCGGCGATGAACGAACCGATGGCGGCGGTAGCAAGGGCTTGTGCAGCCCTGCCCGCCTTGGCCATCTTGTTGCCTTCGATGGCCGTCACCACTGACGACGATTCACCTGGTGTGTTCAGGAGGATGGAGGTGGTGGAACCGCCGAACATGCCGCCGTAGTAGATGCCGGCGAACATAATGAAGGCGCTGGTGGGCTCCAAAGCGGCGGTCACCGGAAGCAGCAGTGCCACGGTCATGGCCGGGCCCAGCCCGGGAAGAACGCCGACGGCGGTGCCCAGGAGCACGCCGATCACGGCGAACAAGAGGTTCATGGGGGTCAGGGCGGTGGCGAAACCGTCCATCAGGGAGGACCAGACGTCCATTAGAGGATTCCTTCCAGGAGCCCGGCAGGCAGCGCGATGCCCAGGCCGAGGTAGAAGCCGTAGAAGGTCAGCACTGACAATGCGACGGAAATGAGGCCGTCCCGGATGTAGTGGCGGCTGCCAAGCGCCAGTACGCTGCCCCAGAAGAGGACCGTTCCGGAGATGACCCACCCCGCCCAGTCGATGAGCAGGATGTTCAGGATGAAAGCTCCGGCCAGCGGGAGGACGGTCTTCCAATCGGCGGGGTGTGCCAGGTCAACGTCTTCGCCGCCTTCGGCTTCACCCTTGCCTCCGCGGAGGACGTTGATGGCGAGCAGGATGGCGCAGATGATCAGCAGCCCGGAAACAATGAACGGAACAGTCTTCGGACCCACGGGGTCTGACTGGGAGTACGGGGTCACCAGGCCGTTCGCGTCCAGGAAGACCAGGACGCCCACCGCGCCGAGCAGGAGGGCTACCCCCAGCTCGGCGCGGCCTTTAAGGCCTGTGGCTATGGAGCTCACGCCAACCCGAGCTTGGTGAGGACATCCGCAACGCGCTTGTCCTGGTCCGTCAGGAAGGTCTGGAACTCGTCACCGGTGACAAAAGCGTCCGTCCAGCTGTGGGTTTTGAGGGCTTCCTTCCAACCTGCAGATTCGTGCATCTTCTCGAGGGCGGCGATCAAGGACTTCTTGTCGTCCTCGCTGATGCCCGGAGGGGCCACTATGCCGCGCCAGTTGGTGAAGACCAAGTCGATGTTGGACTCCTTCAACGTGGGAGCATCCACGCCCTCCAAACGGTTCTCGCCACTGGTGGCCAGGACGCGGATCTCGCCGGACTTGATCTGCTGCAGGTACTCGCCTGCGCCGGAAGCCGCGAAACCAAGCTTGTTACCGAGGATGGCGGGCAAAAGGTCGCCACCGCCGTCGTACGACACAAAGTTGACCTTGGTAGCGTCGATGCCAACAGCGCCCGCCAACTGCATCGGCAGGAGGTGGTCCGGGCCGCCAGGCGAGGAGCCGCCGCCAACTGAGATGGAAGCCGGGTTGGCCTTCCAAGCCTTCACCAGATCATCAATGGTCTTGTACGGGGAGTCCTTGCCCACCATGATGGCGCCGGGTTCCTCGATCAGCTTTGCCAACGGGGTGGTCTCGGTCAGCTTCGACTCGGACTTGTTGGTGTAGCTGGCTCCCACAACGCCCAGGCCCATGAGCATGGTGAGGTCACCGTTGCCCTTTTCATTGACGATGCGGGCCAAGCCAACTGTTCCGCCGGCGCCGGCAAGGTTGAATACCTCGGTGTTGGTGGAGATCTTCTCGTCGTCCAGTACCTTGGCGGCTGCCCGGGCGGTGGTGTCGTAGCCGCCACCGGGAGTGTTGGGGACCATGATCTGGAGACCGGTGATGGGCCCCGCGGCAGCGCCGGAGCTTTCAGAACCTGTGGACTTACCTGTGGCACCGCAGCCGGTGGCCATCAGGGCGATGCCGGCTGCGACGGCGGCGACTCGCAATGCGCGGATCTGGCGCATGGTGTTCCTCTTCTCATCATTGAAAATTCGAGTGCAGGGCAATGCCCGTTGATCCGATGCTAGGCGCGTGCGTGACAGGGATCACTCTTGTGTTCGCAGTGATCTTTAAGTTCATTGCGTTCACGGTTTTTGCCCCTGTTTTTGCCCCTGTTTTGGGCCGTGATGGAGGTCTGGGCCGGTCTTTTAGGCCCCTGCGGTATAGTTCCGATACGCCACGGTGGAAGCTGTTATCCGCCCCCGCCTCACCGGCACCACCAAAGGAACCAACGCAGTGACCCGACTGTCTCGAAGAAGAGGAATGTCCCTGGCAGGGCAATACCTTGTGCTGCAGTTGCTCATCGTCCTGGCCGTTCTTGTGGCGGTGGTGGCCATTTCACTCGCCCAATCCGCTGCTGTTTTCGAACGGACAGAGGGGCGCCGGGCACTGTCCGCTGCCGAGGCATTGGGCAACAACCCCACCGTGCGCGCTTTGTTGCCCACAGCCGAACCCCGGGCCGGCTCAGCGCTTCCCGCCGTGGCCGAATCCGTGCGCACCGTGTCGGGATCCTCCCACGTGGCCCTCGCCAAGCTGGACGGTACGGTGGTGGCCTCGTCCGATCCCAGCCTGGTAGGACAATCGCTGCCCCTCGGTGAAAGCAGGGTCATGGAGGGCCGGGCGTGGACCGGCGTCCTGCCGGCCGGTGGAGGGGCCGTACTTTCCGCCCACGTCCCTGTCCTGGATGATGCCGGAATCATGATCGGCGTAGCCTCCATCAGCAGGAACTACCCCTCCACCATCGAGCGCCTGGGCGATGCCGTGCCCAACCTCCTCACCTACCTGGGTGTTGCCAGCGTCCTGGGCGTCGCCGGATCCCTCCTGTTGTCCCGCCGCGTCAAACGGCAAACCCTGGGCATGGAACCGCGGGAGATTACAGGGCTCGTGGAGAACCGTGAAGCGATGCTGCAGGGCCTGAAGGAAGGCGTCGTCGCGTTGGATCCGCACGAGCGCATCACGGTGGCCAACCAGAGCGCCCGCCAACTCCTTGGACTGCCCCCGGATTGCGTCGGGAAGAAGCTGCGATCCCTCCATGTGGATCCTGCACTGAAAATCGTCCTGACCCGTGAGCAGTCAGACGCTGATCAACTGGTGCTGGTGGGGGAGCGGCTGGTGGTCATGAACCGCGTGGCACTGCGTTCGCACGGCCGCGACATCGGTTCGGTAACAACACTGAGGGACCGGACCGAGTTGTCGTCTTTGGAGAGCGAACTCGGCGCCACCAAGACCGTCACTGACACCCTAAGAGCTCAAGCGCACGAGTTCGCCAATCAACTCCACGTCATTTCCGGCCTCATCCAAATCGGCGAATACGACTCCGTGGTGCAGTTCGTCAACGGCGCCACCGTGGACCGCACCCGGCTCAACGACGACGTCACCAGCCGCATCGAGGACCCTGCGCTCGCAGCCCTGCTGATCGCCAAAGCCAGCCTGGCGACCGAGCGGGGCGTGGAACTTCAGCTTGACCCCCAGTCCGCCCTGCCGCGCGTCCGCGAGGAGCTCTCCAGGGACCTCACCACCGTGGTGGGGAACCTGGTGGACAACGCGTTCGACGCCGTCACTGGCCGCGCCGGGGCTTCGGTCCGCGTGTTGGTGGTCAACTCGCCGGACGGTGTCACGGTTACCGTCCGGGACAACGGACCGGGTGTTCCCTCCGGCTCCGCGGAAGACATCTTTCGTCAGGGCTTTTCCACCAAGGACCCGGGGCCGGGTGATGCGCGGGGATTCGGGTTGGCGTTGTCCCGGGTGATCTGCCGGCGGTCCGGAGGCGACCTCTCGGTGTCCAACGACAACGGGGCAGTGTTTACTGCGCAGTTCAGCAAGACCGACTCAGGGATCAACAAAGGGGCACATCAGCGGTGATCAAGGTTCTGATTGTGGACGACGACTTCATGGTGGCCAAGGTCCACGCTGGCTTCATCCAGCGGACCCCGGGCTTCGAGGTGGTCGGCGTGGCACACACCGGTGTCCAAGCCCTGATTGAAACCGAGCGGCTGCAGCCGGACCTGGTGCTGCTGGATATCCACCTCCCGGACATCAACGGGCTGGAGCTTATGCACCAACTCCGGGATGTCGCCCCGGACCTCGATGTACTGGTGATCAGCGCTGCCCGGGAAGTGGAAACTGTGCGGAAGGCCTTGCGTGGTGGCATAGTCCATTACCTGATCAAGCCATTCTCCCAATCCGATCTGCAGGAACGGCTGGAGCACTATCTCAGTGCCTACCAGGGCCTGGACGCGTCCAAGGTGGAGGCGGAGCAATCAGATGTGAATCGCGTTTTCGGGCTGGGCATTTCGGAGAGAGCGCTGCCCAAAGGCTGTAGTGTGGAGACGTTGCAGCTGGTTGAGGCCGCGCTGAAATCAGCGCCGGGTGATCTGTCCGCTGCCGAGGTTGCCGAGCAGTTGGGGACCTCACGCGTTAGTGCCCGACGGTACCTTGAGTACCTCCATGACGAAGGGGCGCTGGAGGTCAGACTCAAATACGGCGTCGGACGTCCTGAACGGCGATACGTGCTGAAGGGGCGGTGAGCCGGCCCCGTGCTTAGTCGTCCGGCTTCCATCCCAAGGCGGGCCTTAATCTTTGCGGCGATATCGGTGAGGATCTGCGCGTAGTCCTCGTGCTCAAAGCTGAAGGGCAGCGCGAACGCCACCTCGACTTCCTGTCCACGCACGCCGCCAGGAAAATGCCGTAACACGCAGGCATGCACGCCCTGGTCCTGATCGCCGTGGTATTCCTTGCAGCCTTGCTACATCGGGAACTTTGATTGTCCTTAATCGACTGACACTCGATCGCGACGCCCCCACCCCGGCCTCCAAAACAACCGCCCTCGCGAAAGAAAGCCTAAACCTTGCTGCGCGTCCGGGGATCAAGATCTCACGTGATCAGAACCTCGCCAATGGCATGCATCGGTGCCGTCTTACAGAGCTGGTCGGGTGAAAAACCCGCGTGCGGGTTGGCATGAACCGTGGGTGCGGCCGAGGGTTGGTCGTCCCGGTGAATGGTCGAGCCGTCGCGTTTTACATAGCCCAAGGCGAGTCTGCGCCGGAGTATGTGATGTGGAGTATTTCGATAGATTGGCTTGCCTCCAGCAACAGGGCTTTCTCGCCGTTTGTTGGAGTGAGTACAACGCCTGGCGCCAGGGCGTACCGGACCTCGCCTTCCGGAAGAGACGCCCACCCTTTCCCGCTAAGGCAGTAGAAAGATGCACCGGGTGACAGTAGTATCCGGGAAATCGTATTTTTCGGGACGTGTACTTCGGTTACGGTGTAGCCGGTTTTGTGGTGACTTGTGATGACCATTCGGGTCTCGGAGGCGGCCCGATCTGCCGTTGTTGAGTGCAGCACTTTTGATTCCCTTCGTTCCTTAATGGGCTAAGCGGAGGAGCTCGTTCAGCAGAGATTTGTTGGCGCTGAAAAGGGGGAGCGGGGGCTGGGCTGGTTCTCGGCTGAGGAGGTCCAGACTGGGGAATCCACTGCCCGGAATGAGTATGGAGTCAGCGCCCATCAGGTTCCGGGAGCGCAGATCATCGACCAGCTGGCGAGGTTGAATTTCCCATTTTGCTCCCAGGTCGAACCGATCTTGGCGCGGGTAGGCGTCCCATGCCGGCCCTAACTCATGCTGATGGAATCCGGGAGATACTATGCCGTAGAGCTTTAGATAGGACATCAGGGCGTCGATGGTCGGAGTTGTGAACCAAGGCGGCACAACGGTGTAAGGGCTGTGAGCACCCTTACGCTCCATGTCAGAAATGATTGCTTGTGCTGCTGTGGCAATGTTCCAATCTCCGTTGATCTGCAGCGCAGCGTCAATGAAGGCTTTGTCGAAGGTTTCCGGGTCGAAGATGCTGCTGCTGGTAAAGCAGAGACCGACAGCGTCGACTCCGATTCGGTCCAGTGTTTCCAATGCGGCAACGAGATGCGCTCCTGGCTGTTGCGCGACCTGTTCGCCTAGAAACTCTTCTCCGCTTTCCCGAGGAAGCCTGAATCGGCTGACATGTATGGATACCCCCGGCGGTGCCAGTCGGTTGATCTCCATTTCTGGAACTGGATCATTGTCGACCACAACGATCCCCACTCGGTATCGGTCGTGGTGTCCTTTGGTGGTTACTGGGGTGCTGTTATGTGGCATTGGAGCGATCCTTAAGTGTGAGTGCCACGACAACACCTATCAGGGCGAAGGCTGCGTTTATGCCGAATGCCAGCGGATACCCCAGCTCAGGACCAGTCAAAGCTATGACGAGTACGAGCAAGGCAAGGCTAATGCCGCCCGCTACGTATTGAGATGTTGTGATCAACGAGCCAGCGGCGCCCTGGCTTTCTTGCGGAGCGTCAGAGGTGCCGAGCACGAACATCGCGGTGTAGATGAGCCCGTGACCAAAGCCGCTCAAGAGGAATCCTGGCAATAGTCCTATCCAGAAGTTGTCGATTCCGAGGGAAACTGCGAGCAATAACAGTCCCCCGGCTGAAATTGCGAAGCCCAGACCGAGGACACGTTGGACGCTATTGCTGACGATCAGCTTGCCGGCAACGACATTGCCGACGGTAACCATGGCTGCGAGGGGGAGGAAAGCAATCCCGGCGGCGAGGGCTGAGTAGCCTCGTTGTTCTTGGAGGTAGAGGGTTACCAGGAAAAACTCGGTGCCTACACTGGCCATGTAGAGACCTGCCGCGATTGTGCCTGCTCTCAATGCACGTAATTTACGCAGTGGCCTCTCTATGAGTGGTGAGCCGGAGCGGCGCTCGTTGAACAGGAATGTCAGGACCGCAAGGATGGCCAGCACCGTCACTGACCAGAAGAGCCCCGCTGATGTTTCTGGGTCTGCCAGGAGAGTGAGAGTCAGTACGACAAGGAGTATGGCTGCCGTGCCGGCGATGCTGGACATCACCGGAATTGTGGTCGGTTCTGTCTGGGGGTTTTTATTGCGGAAGGTTCTAACGGCGCCTATCACGCAGACGATAACGAGCGGGATATTGATCAGGAAGGTCCATCGCCAGGACAGCGTAGTTAGCAGGCCGCCCAAAACGACGCCCGCTGCCAGGCCTGAAGCCCCGACCGCGCCCCATATGGCATAGGCGTTGCTGCGCAGTTTACCGCCTGGAAAGGACTGGCTGAGCAGGGCCAGAACAGAGGGAAGTAATGCTGAAGCGGCAATGCCTTGGAGTGCTCTGGCGAGAAGGAGGAGGGTGGCGTTATCGGCGATGCCGCCTAAGAGGCTGGCGAGCCCAAAAAGCAGGACGGATCCGATGAAGACACTCTTGCCGCCGAATTTATCGACGATTCGTCCGCCGAGGAGAAGGAGTCCGGCGAAGAGAAGCGCGTAGGAGCTGACCACCCACTGGAGTGATGCACCGTTCATTGCCAGCTCAGCTCCGATGCTGGGCAGTGCGACGTAAACGATGGAGTAGTCCAGTGCGATGATGAACTGTGCAATCGATATCACGATGAGTGTCAGGGTTTGTACGCCCGTTCGCTTTTCGACGGGCGTGCTAGTCGTAGACAAAATCAGACTTCCTTAGTGGTGAAGTGGCTGAGGGAGAAGGGAACTGGGAATCTTGGTGGGGTCATCCCAGATGAGAGAAGCCCCTGCTAAGGACAATTCGTGAGGCGTGTCGACACCCCAGGTCACTCCAACGCCGGTCATTCCTCCGGAAACGGCCATCTTCATGTCATGGACGGAGTCTCCTATGACGGTGCATGAATCTGGGGAGACTCCGAGGCGGCTTGCGACGAGCAACGCCATGTCAGGAGCTGGTTTGGGGTTGAGGACGCTGTCAGCGCCGAGCACGACATCGAAATATTCGCGGAGCCCCGCTGCTGTGAGTATCTCTTCGGCGCTCTGGAGGACTTTGCTGGTAGCGACGGCGAGGCGATGCTCCGACCTGAGAGCTTCGAGTGATCGCCTCATTCCTGGAAAGACCAGGGAGGGGGCCACACTCACGACGTGTTCGGAGAACAGGGATCGGAAAACAGTGAGTGATTGTTCGGACGTGGAAGCAGGCCAGCCGAAGGAGATGAACATCTCCTGGAGAGGTTTGCCGATCATGGCGCGAATGGCCGTATCTGATGGAGCCGCGAGGCCCAGTTGTTCTGCTGTCCTGTTTACTACATGGACAATTCCCATGGGTGTATCCAGCAGGGTTCCGTCAAGATCAAATATGACTGCCACTGGGAACCCCAACCTGCAATTTGTTGGCAATTTCCGCCGCGGCTACTGCTGTTGAGACGAGAACGGCCCTGTTAGCGTGGACGCTCGCCCCGTCGGTCGACGCTGAGATAGCTGACAGCACCACTGGGGTCAGGGCCTGGCCTTTGACCCCCTGCTCCCGCGCTTGGGTCAAAGCCGACTCGACAGCGTCGTTGAGTAACTCCAGCGGGAGGGCTGCATCGTCAGCAATGGGCTTGGTGACGAGCACACCTCCGGGAAGGTTCAACGCCAGATGAAGACCGATGAATTTGGCCACCTCATCGATGCTGTTAAGTGTCCACGGGACTTCCTGCCCGGAGGACACTCCGTAGTAGTTCGGGAACATCCGTGTGCCCAGGCCAACCACTGGAATGCCCTTGGTTTCCAGATACTCCAAGGTTAGTGCCGGGTCGAGGAGTGATTTTGCTCCGGCGCAGACCACTGCGATCGGTTGGCGTGCTAATTCCTCAAGATCGGTGGAGATGTCCAGGGAGGTTTCGGCTCCTCGATGGACGCCTCCGATTCCTGCGACGCTGAAGACCTTGATGCCGGCGCTGGCCGCGACGATGAGGCTGGATGAGACAGTTGTGCCGGCTGTCAGGTTTGTTGAGAGCCCGACGGCAATGTCTCGGGTGCCGACTTTGCGGGGGAGTTTTCGTGGGCGAGACGCTCGAGTTCTTCTGGCGTTAGGCCTAGTTTGATTCGACCATCGATGAGAGCTACGCGTGCGGGTGTCGCTCCGGCTGCGAGGATGGCGTCATCGACTTCTTGGGCGGAGGCGAAATTGGTGGGGTACTTTCCGCCGGAGACAACTGATGTCTCCATCGCAACGACGGGTCTGTCCTCAGAAAGGGCGGAACGTACTTCGTCTGAGACGTCTGTGTAGTCATTTAACATTGTGAATTCCTTGGTTTCCTGCGGGATCGGATAGTGCTGCAGTGTTTAGGTACAAAAGCTCGTTTCATTGACTGTGAGCGGTGGCGTGTCCATATGAGGGCCACTAAGGACTCGTAGGACGGACAGCGCGGAATGTAAATTTGCGTAGGGAACGACATTTTCCACCGTGATTTGATTTCTGACGGATAGAGTCAGTGACAGCATTGAATATGCTGACTGAAGCCCGTCCGGAGCGGCTGGAGTGCCGAGCATGCCGTGGGTCGAGGGGGAATTCTCTTCGTTACTGAGTTGGTTCAGGAGTGGTTTTCCCGGTGGTTTGCTTCCTGGCTTCGATCGTGGGGCTGTCGGCGAGTTTGAGCCAGACGACACCCCCGATGATGACTGCCAGCCAGAACGCCTTGGTCAAGGTCAGAGTTTCGTCGAAGAAGACAGGGCCCAGAAGTGCGGCCCCCACCGCACCGATCCCTGCCCACACTGCGTAGCCGATCCCAACGTCGATTTTCTTTAGGGCCACGCTGAGGAAGAAGAGGGTGAAGAGGAAGAACACAATTGCAATCAGAGACCATGTGAGATTGGTAAACCCCTCGCTTCCGTTCACGCTGAGGGCGTAGCCGACCTCGAATACTCCGGCTAGCAGCAGGGCTGCCCATGGGCCTGTTTTCGTCTCGGCTGCAATCTTTGCCGAACTGTTTGAAGTGTCTGTTGTGGTGGTCATGTTAGGAGTCCTTTCAGGATGTGGGGAGTGAGGATCAGGCGGCGGCGCTGAGGTTCAGCCCTACGACACCGGCGATGACGACGGCGATGCCGAGGAATTTCTTCCAGGTCAGGCGCTGGGAGAGGAAAAGGGCGCCGATGATGACAATCCCGACGCCTGCGACACTGGTCCAGATCGCGTATCCCACTCCAACGTCGAACGTCAGGAGTGCAAGGCTGAGGAAGAAAGTAGCGATTGCGCCGCTGATGAGAGTGGCGATCGTCCACCAGAGTTTGGTAAAGCCTTGTGCTTTTCCGGCTAGGATGCCGACGGCAACCTCGAAGATGACGGCGATGCCCAGGTAGAGCCAGTTCATGATGGTGTTCCTTTCAGTTCAAGTGGTTGTGTGAGCGCAGATCTTTGCGCTCGGTGAGTCCTGGCGTTTGCAGATGGCGTATGAATGGCTCGTTGCCATGCTCAACGGGGAGTGGATGGTAAAGCCCGGCGCGACGTTCATCGGATACCTCCAGCGACGAGTAGCTGGAGCGATAGTCGAAGCCCCACTCGGCCACCGTGTCGCGGTCGATGGCGACGTAGATGGTTTCGATGCCGTGGTCGATCGCGAACCGGTAACAAAGCCCGCACGGCTCGCCCGTTGCCAACAGCACTGCGCCGGTCAGGTCCGTGCGTCCCTGAGCCGACATTGCGTCCCGCATTGCCACAATTTCGGCGTGCGCGGTCGGATCGCGCGTCTCCCGAACCTGATTGACGCCAAACGTCGAAATGACGCGCTTGTCATCAACGACTACCCCCACGAAGGGCAATCCGCCAGCCTCAACGTGGGTAACGCAGCGCGCGACAGCTTCCTCCATTACTTTCAGCAGCTCTGGAGGATAGGTCTTCATGACTGAACCCCCGGAACGTCAGCGATAAGTCCGGCAAAGCTGTCAACCGCCCTCTTCAGCCGGTCAGCATCGGGAACGCCGCTAAGCAGGATTCCTTCGATCATGATTCCCGGCACTGAGGTGATTCCCACAGTGTTCACTGCACGATCCTGATCGGCGCGGTGTCTGGCGCGGCGTTCGTCGCTGTTCAGTGCCGCTTCCACATCAGCTTTGTGAAGTCCAACAGAGACGGCGACGTCAGTAATCACCGCATCATCACCAATGTCGCGATCGTCCTGGAAGAACGCTCTATACATGGCGTTGGAGTACACAACCGCCTTGCCCGCCTCCTGCGCCAGCTGCAACACCATGAACGCTTTCTCCGTCCGCGGCTGTGGAGAGATCGAGGGCAGCTTAAGGGGAACTCCGACGCGGTTGGCCATCGGGAAGACCGAGGCGTTCCAGATGCGCGGCAAGTAGTCGTCCTCCGGTCGAAGGGTGGGGACCGGAGTGGGCCGCAACTCGAACGGACGGATCCGCACCTCGACATCGCGATCTCGTTTCAGTTCCTCGATCGCGTCCTCGGCCAGGAAGCAGAATGGACAGACATAGTCCACGAAGACATCTACCTTTGTGCTCAACGGAACGGCCTCTCTTTCTTTGTTGTTCAACAGTATGAATCTGCATGTGCATACATGTATCGGATTAAAAAACCCCGCAGGGTTCGAGATCAGGAAATCAACTTACCGATCGTTTCGAAGGTGTGGTCCAAGTCCACAATGTCGAGCTGCGGGTAATGCTTTGCTGCATTCTGCAGCAATTCACAGATCTTGGCCTCGTAGGGCTCGCGGATTTCCTTGATTGCATCCAGCCCCCGGTCGGTGATCACTGCATACACACCCCGCCCATCGTCGGGACAGGTGTCGCGGACGACCAGATGCTTACTCTCCATGCGACCCACCAGTCGTGTCACTGAGCTCTGAGTGAGTCCGACCCTGTGTGCAAGCTCCGTGATTCGCAGCTCGTTGCCCGAGGCCCTGCCGAGGAGGAGCGCTGCACGGTACTCGGTAAGGCCGATACCGTAGGTTTCCGCGAGCCACTTACCGAGGGTAGTGTCTACCGCAGCCACGACTGCGGCAACCTGGCACCAGTCTGCGCTGAGGTCGCGCGTGCGGACCTCCCCCGCCGAATCAGAAGAAGAGTCCATGTACATGCATGTAATCATAGCATGTAGGGGTCAAGCCTTCGCACCTTGACTGAGGGGAACGCTCGCTCAACTGCGAAACACCCGCGTTAACAGGCGTTACCAACTCATGTCGCGAGCCACTTCTGCGCGTGCATGGTCGATTTGCTCCTGCGAAGCGCCAGGAACATCAGTCTCAGTTTCAATGCGAGTCAAGAGATCTGCCAAAGCTTGCTTCTCCGCTGGCTGCGATATCGACACCGCATTCAGATCAGCCGACATTAGACAGTCATAGAGAACAACGACGTCCGCGCGCCCGAGCTTGACGTTAACGGTTAGTAGCCTTCATCTTTTTGTTGTTGATGATGCAGCCGTTGAACCTGTGTATCCCATTCTGGTTGTTGATCTGGTCGGCGATAATGGGAACCTTCCGCTGCCTCGCCAGCGACCTGGGCAATGTCGAAAACAACGCAAGTATTGCCGATATGGACTGGTAAGACTTGCCGGGCGAACGAACGTCAACGGCGTCTTCAGGGGCTTTGTCTGACCTCGTCCTTAGTTCAGGCGATGCGCACCTCATCCCATGACATTCGCCCCGAGCGCGTGCTAGGCCGCCACCGTCTTCAAGTAGTTCCGGATGCCATCCACCACCATCTGGTGGTCCTCGTCCGACGACAAGCCGGACACCGTGACGGCACCGACCACGCCGGCATCACGCACACGGATGGGGAAAGAACCGCCGTCCAACGTGTAGTCCTCCGGAGCCAGCCACCCACCACCGAGTGGGTTGCGCTCGGCGAATTGTTCACCCAAGAACGCCGTGCTGTGCTCGAACCGCAGCACGGATGCGGACTTGCGGCGGATCCACTCTTCCTGGTCGGCCGTGGCGCCGGGCAGCACGCAGCGGAAGAGGACGATGTTGTGCCGGCGGATATCGATCGCAACCCCGAACTCCGAAGCGATGGCATGGTTGGCTATCAGTGAGCCGAGCCGCCAAGCGTCATGGTGATCGAACGAAGCGAAGACCAGCTCTTCTTCCTGCTGGCGGAGTTCAGCGAGGCGGGGTGAATCAGTCATTTTTCGTACCTTCCACGACGGCATCGGACTCGTAGCGAAGCCCGATCTGACGGCGGATCTCATCCATCGCGGCCATGATGGCCACAGTCTCACGTGGCGGCAGGATGGTTCCAGCAGTGGAACCGGCCCGAACTAAACGCTCCAGTTCGGCAGCTTGGTACTGCATTCCACGGCTGGCGACGGGCTGGTCATACCGTTCAACAACGCTCCCATCCACGGCATGAACCGTGAAGGGAACGGGGTTGTACCAGGTGTGTTCGATGTCGATCCAGCCGTCGGTCCCGATGACCATGGCGCGGTTGGCGCTGGCGGCGTCGAGCTCGCAGTCCACCAAGGCCTGGGCACCGTTGGCATACTCGAAAATCGCTGCCGTTTGCCGGTCCACACCGGTGGCCGACATGGAGGCGCTGGCCCGTACCGCGGAAGGGGTGCCCAGGATGTCGAACGCGAAGGAGATCGGGTAAATGCCCAGGTCCAGGAGCGCTCCGCCGCCCAGTGCGGGATCGTTCAGCCGGTGGGCTGGATCCTTGGGGAGGCTTTGGTTGTGGCTGGCCACCACCTTCCGGACCTCGCCGATAGTGCCTGACGCGATGATGTCGCGCAGACGGATCATGTGCGGCAGGAACCGCGTCCACATGGCCTCCAAGGCAACGAGCCCCTTGGATTCCGCGAGGTCAACGATGTCCTGCGCCTCGCGGGCGTTCATGGTGAACGCCTTCTCCACCAGGACATGCTTTCCAGCGTTGAGTGCCAGCAGGGCATTCGCGTGGTGGAAAGGGTGTGGCGTGGCCACATAGACCACGTCAACCAACGGGTCCGCTACCAGATCCTCATAGCTGCCGTGCGCGGTAGCCACGCCGTACTCCTCAGCGAACGACTCACTCGATTCCAACGAGCGCGATCCCACGGCTTGCACCGTGAAACCATTCTCCTTCAAGTCCTTGGTCTGGAGCCCTGCGATGAATCCTGTGCCGAGGATTCCCCAGCGGATTGTTCCATCGGAGGTGCCGTTGCTGAGGGTCACGTGTTAGTCCTTGCTGCTGAACGCGGCGTCGAAGGAGGTCTGCGACGCCGGGAAGTCGAACTTCTTCAGGGCGGCCAGGGCTTCGGGTGCCCCATGGAGTCGGTCCATTCCTGCGTCCTCCCATTCTACGGAGATCGGTCCGTCGTAGCCGATTGCGGTGAGGGCCCGGAAAGATGATTCCCAGGGCACATCGCCGCGTCCGGCGGACACGAAGTCCCAGCCGCGGCGGGGATCTCCCCAGGGCAAGTGCGAGCCCATGACGGTGTTCCGGCCGGTGGGGCGGAGCTTGGTGTCCTTGCAGTCCACGTGGTAAATCCGGTCCTTGAAGTCCCAAATGAAGGACACGGGGTCGATGCCCTGCCACATGAAGTGGGACGGGTCCCAGTTCAGGCCGAACGCTTCGCGGTGGCCGATCGCTTCGAGGGTCCGGACGGTGGTCCAGTAGTCGTAGGCGATCTCGGAGGGGTGGACCTCGTGGGCGAAGCGGACCCCGTTTTCGTCGAAGACGTCCAGGATGGGGTTCCACCGGTCGGCGAAGTCCTGGTAGCCGGCGTCGATGACCTTCTCCGGGACAGGCGGGAACATGGCCACGTACTGCCAGATGGAGGAACCGGTGAAACCGACGACGGTGTCCACGCCGAGGGCCTTGGCGAGGCGGGCGGTGTGCTTCATTTCTTCGGCGGCGCGCTGGCGGACGCCTTCGGGTTCGCCGTCGCCCCAGACGCGGGAGCCGACGATGGCTTCGTGGCGGAAATCGATGGGGTCATCGCAGACGGCCTGGCCCTTGAGGTGGTTGGAGATGGCCCAGACCTTCAGGTTGTACTTCTCCAGGACAGCGAGTTTGGATTCGACATAGCCGGGTTCGTCCCAGCGCCAGGCATCCAGGTGGTCTCCGGAGACGGCAATTTCCAAGCCGTCGTAGCCCCAGCCGGAAGCAAGGCGAGCGACTTCCTCGAAGGGGAGGTCGGCCCACTGGCCGGTGAACAAGGTGTACGGGCGGGGCATGTCAGGCTCCTTCAGTAACGGATGCGTTGAGCTGGATCAGTGAGCTTTTTGCGGCCGCGGACTCTTCCACGGCGGCCAGGATGTGCTGGACGTTCAGTCCATCCTCGAACGACGGCGACGGCGCGTCACCGGCCGCGATTGCGGTGAGGAAGTCCCGCATCTGGTGCGTGAAGGTGTGTTCCCAGCCAATGATGTGACCCTGCGGCCACCACGCTTCGAGGTACGGGTGCTCGGATTCGTTGACCAGGATCCGCCGGAAACCCTGCTCACGGACGGGCACCGTGGTGTCCATGAAGTTCAGTTCGTTCAGGTTCTCCAGGTCAAACGTCAGCGAACCCAGCGAACCGTAGATTTCGAGCTGGAGCGAGTTTTTCTGGCCCGTGGCAACACGGGAGGCTTCCACCGAGGCGATTGCTCCCGAGGCGAGCGACAGATTCACCCAGGCGGCGTCGTCGACCGTGACATCCTCTAGTCCGCTTGCGGAGCCACTAGTTCCGGGGCGCTGATCAACAAAAGTCTGGAGACGGCCCGATACCTCGGTGACGGCATCGTCCAGGAGGTACAGGATCTGGTCGATGGCGTGCGAGGCGATATCCCCGAGTGCCCCGGAACCGGCGGTTTCCTTGCGGAGGCGCCAGGACATGGGGGACCCCGCGTCGGTGAGCCAATCCTGCAGATAGGCGGCGCGGACGTGCCGGATGGTGCCGAGACGTCCTTCGGCGATGAGTTCGCGGGCCAGCGCCAACGCCGGGACGCGGCGGTAGTTGAATCCGATCATCGACTGGACCCCGCGGGCACGGGCTTTGGCGGCCGCGGCGGTCATCAACTCGGCTTCACCCAAGGTGTTGGCCAGCGGCTTCTCCACGAGCACATGCTTACCCGCCTCCAAAGCAGCGATGGCGATTTCGGCGTGCATCCACCCCGGCGCGCAGATGTCGATGATGTGGATGTCGTCCCGTTCAATAACGGAGCGCCAGTCGGTGGCGGACTCGGCCCAGCCGTACTTGGCGGCGGCTTCCGCAACGGCACCGGCGTCCCGGCCCACCAGCACTTTCTGCTCGAAGGCCGGGACGTCGAAGAAGCTGGCCACGTTCCGCCACGCATTCGAGTGGGCTTTGCCCATGAAGGCGTAGCCGATTGCCGCAACGCCCAGCGGTGCGGGTTGAGGAGTAGTCGTCATGTTCTTCGCCGGTCCCTAGAGGGTGGCTGTTTCGGGTGCCCAGTCTTCGGGGAGGGCTGGGGAGGCGGGTGCGTTGCTGGTGACGTTGACGAACGTGCCGGATTCGACGGATTCGGTGATCGAGACCATGCTGTCCAGTACGTGGTAGGCGAGGTCGCCGGTGGCGCGATGGGCGGTGCCGTTGCGGAGGGCGCGGGCCATGTCCAGTACGCCGAGGCCGCGGCCGTTGGCGGGACCGGTGGCTGGGATGATCTCGGGTTCTTCCGCGCCTGGGCGCCAGAGTTTCAGGTCGCCGTCGAAGTTATTCGGGTCCGGCAGGGACAAGGTGGCTTCGGAGCCGGTGATTTCCACGAAGCCCATCCGCTGGCGCGGCGACTCAAAGCTGAAGACGCTGTGGGAGGACTGCCCGCCTTCGAACTGTGCCATCGCGGAGACATGGGTGGGGACCTCGACGGCGAATTCCTCGCCGGCTTTGGGTCCGGAACCGATGATGCGGGTGGCTTTTGCGGAGGATCCGACGGCGGCGACCTTGCGGATGGAGCCGAAGGTCTGGATGAGGGCAGTGAGGTAGTACGGGCCCATGTCGAACAGGGGTCCGGCGCCGTGCTGGAAGAGGAACGCGGGGTTGGGGTGCCAGGATTCCGGGCCGGGGGTTTGGAAGGTGGTCATGCCGGTCAGGGGTGTGCCGATGTCGCCGCGTTCGATGATCCGGCGGGCGGTTTGCAGGCCGGCGCCGAGGAAGGTGTCCGGGGCGGTGCCCAGACGGATGCCGGCGGCGTCGGCTGTTTTGAGCAGGCCGAGGCCGGATTCGCGGTCCAGGGAGAAGGGCTTCTCGGTCCAGACGTGCTTGCCGGCGTTGACCGCTGCGGTGGCGACCTCGACGTGCGCGGCCGGGATGGTCAGGTTCACGATGATCTCGACGTCGGGGTGGTTCAGCGCCAGCTCGGGGGTGCCGAATTCGGGGATCCCGTATTCCTTGGCGCGTGCTTCGGCGGCCTCGATGAAGAGGTCGGCGATGACCAGGACTTTCAGGTCGGGGAAGACCGTGAGGTTGTCCAGGTACTGCTTGCTGATGTTGCCCGCGCCGATGACGGCTACGCCTACGGGGCCTTTACGGGTGGAGGGGGAGAAGCTCATGCCTGCGCTCCTTCTGCTGCGTCGGCGCTGGCTGCGGCGGTGAGGTAGGCCAGGCTCTGGGTGATGCCTTCGAAGATGTCGCCGGAGTAGTCATCGAATTCCACCACGCCGACCTCCAAGGACTTTGCTGCGGCGATGACGTCCAGGACCGGGATGGTGCCTTGGCCTGCGGGCTGCTGGGCTTTGGTGTCGGTGGTGGCCGGGCCGTCCTTGATGTGGATGAGCTTTACCCGGTCCCCCAGGCGGGCAAGGAGTTCCACGGGGTCCTGGCCGCCGACGGCTACCCAGTAGGTGTCTACTTCCAGGACCAGTTCCGGGTCCAGCAACCCTTCGAAGTATTCCAGTGCGGTTTTGCCTTCGATGGTGGACTCCAGCTCCCAGGCGTGGTTGTGGTACCCCACGCGGATGCCGTACCCGGCGCCCTTCCTGGCTGCTGCGTTGAGCTTGGCGGCGGTGGCCTGGATGGTTTCGGCGTCCTGCCAGTGCTCCGCGGGAAGGAAGGGATCGATCACCGTGGTGATTCCCAGTTCCTTGGCTGCGGCGAAAATCTCATCCTGATCGGCGGAGAGCAGCGGGGCGTGCCCGGACGGTGCAGTCAGGCCGTTCTCCTTCAACGCAGCACCGAGTTCCTTGGCCGTGGCCACGAAGTTGTACGGCTCCACCTGCTTGAAACCGATCCCGGCAACCTTCTTGATGGTTCCCGGCAGGTCCTCCTGGATGGCATCGCGGAGGGTATACAGCTGAAGTGAATACGACATGGGGTTCCTTTTCGGGAGAGGGTTTTCCGGGAGATCAGGGACTTGGCGCCAGTCTAGTGAGCGCCACTGGGGGAGCCACCGATTTCGCCCGTCAATGGACTGGTCAAGCACTCATTTCAGCGTAGAGGGACTTTTGTCGATCGTCCAGCAAAAGTCGAAGATATTCTGACAAAGTTCTGCTGGATGACATGCATAAGCAATCGTGCTTCACTATGTGGATGACGACAACTGCCGGAACTGACGCCGGAAAAACCTCCGCGCCAGAGGCCGGCAATCTTTCACGCGCCGGGAATTTGTTTCAACTCCTCCGCGACGGCAAGGCCCGTACACGTGCTGAGCTTGTCGAAACCACTGGACTGGCGCGTTCCACCGTTGCTTCCCGTATTGATGCCCTCATCGGTTCAGGACTGGTGGGCCCCGCCGGTGAGGCTTCCTCCAGTGGCGGCAGGCCGCCGTCGCGCTTTGCTTTCAACCCCGCCGCGAGGGTGGTCCTGGCCGTCGACGTCGGAGCTACCCACGTGATTGTTGCCGTTACCGATCTCGGCGGCAGCGTCCTCGCAGAGCGGCGCTTGGCGCAGGAAGTCGCCGACGGCCCGGATGTCGTCCTGGGCCGTGTGGTATCCGCGGGTCGTGATCTCCTGGCCGAAGCGGGACGCGAACCGGGCGACCTCGCCGGCATGGGGATCGGCTTGCCCGGCCCCGTTGAGCACGATACCGGGCGTCCCGTGAAGCCCCCGATCATGCCGGGTTGGGACGGATTCGACGTTGTCTCCTACGTCCAGCGCTCCCTTCCGGTTCCTGTTCTGGTGGACAACGACGTCAACATCATGGCGCTCGGCGAGCGCACCGCTTACTGGCCGGACCACCAGAACTTCCTGTTCATCAAAGTGGCCACGGGCATCGGTGCAGGCATCATCAGCAGTGGTCAATTGCAGCGTGGCGCCAACGGCACCGCCGGCGACCTCGGCCACGTCCGTGTTCCCCGCGGGGACGACGTTCTCTGCCGTTGTGGCAATCACGGATGCCTTGAGGCGCTTGCTTCAGGTCCCGCCGTTGCGCGTCAACTGCAAACGCAAGGGTTGGAAGCTTCCACCGGCGGTGATGTCCTCCGGCTCGTTGCTGAAGGAAATCTGCAAGCGATTCAGGCGTTGCGGCAGGCGGGCCGCGACGTCGGCGACGTGCTTGCCACCGTGGTCAACCTGCTCAATCCGTCCATGATCATCATCGGCGGCAGTGTGGGAGAGGCCGGCGAGCACCTCGTGGCCGGCATCCGCGAAGTGGTCTACCGGCGGTCCCTGCCGCTGGCCACCACGCACCTGCGCATCGGCATCTCCATGGCAGGCCAGCGTGCCGCGGTCCTGGGCGCCAGCCAGATGGTCACCCAGCATGTCTTGTCGCCGGCCGTGATTGAGGCCACGCTCCAAGCATCGGGTTAGGTCTTGTTGGGTGCCGGTTGCCGGATGATGGCGTGATAGCAATGAAAGTGATGAGTACTTTCTTCGCGTCCCCGTGCGCCCGATGAGCCGAATCCTCGCCAGAGTTCCCCGCGGTTGGTTGATCCTGGCGTGCATCGGCCTCATTGCCCTGAACATGCGCGGCCCGTTTGTGGCTGTGGCTCCCGTGGTCGATTCGCTGCAGCAGGATCTCGGCTTCTCGCCGGTTGAGCTTGGACTGCTGACCGGCATTCCCGTGCTGTGCTTCTCGCTTGCATCTCCGTTGGCTTCGCTGGCGGGACGCCGGTTTGGGGCCGAGTTCGCCGTGATGCTCACGTTGATCGGAGTGTTGGCCGGCGTGATCATCCGCTCCAGCGGTGGCGGTGCCTCGGTGATGGTGGGCACGGTGGTCATTGGCGTGGCCATCACCATCGGAAACATCGCAGTGCCGCTCATTATCCGGCGCGATTTCGCACCCCGGCGCCAGGCGACCGCGATGGGCGTTTACACCGCCGCGCTGAATGTTGGCTCGTTCCTCACCTCCGTGGCTACTGCGCCCCTTGCTGAGCTGGTGGGGTGGCGGCTTTCCCTCGCGGCCAGTGCCCTGCTGGCTTTGGCCGCGATTCTGTTCTGGGTTCTTACGGTGGGTGCGCGGCGGGCGTTTGTTCCCCTTGCGGTTCCTGCACCTCCTGCTTCCTCGGCCGGTCGCGTTGCGGGTGTGCGCTGGCTGACGGTGGGCCTCACACTCGGCTTCGCGGGGCAGGCGTTCTCCTACTACGGGGTTACCGCCTGGCTCCCGAGCTTCCTCTCGGATGAGCTCGCCATGG
Organism: Arthrobacter sp. YN; assembly: GCF_002224285.1. Classification (GTDB taxonomy): domain Bacteria; phylum Actinomycetota; class Actinomycetes; order Actinomycetales; family Micrococcaceae; genus Arthrobacter. Next base: position 802,454 of record NZ_CP022436.1, read on the forward strand.
GCACCGCGGACGCCGGAGCAGGATCTTCCCTGTTCCAGATCTTCGCGATTGTGGGCGGCCTGGGCGTACCGCTTCTGGCCCGTTTCGCCAGTACGACGACGGTTGCGGTCACCTTGAGCGCGCTGTGGCTGACCGTACCAGTGGGCTTGTTGCTGGCACCTTCATGGTGGTGGATGTGGTCCTCTTTGGGCGGTATTGCCCAAGGCGGCGGTATCACGGTGATCTTCATAGCCATCATCAAGTTCGCCCAATCTCAGGCCGCCGCCGGCAGGATGTCCGCCGTGGTGCAGGGGGTGGGCTACTGCTTCGCTGCATTGGCTCCCACGGCCATCGGGTTCGTACATAGCGTTACCGACGGCTGGACGGTGCCGCTGTTCGTGATCCTCGGCTCGGTGCTCACGTTCTGTGTGTGCACCACATTGTCCGTGCGCTGGGTGGCCCGGCAGCGGTAGGTGCGGGCCGCCGTCGTGCGTTGCCAGGTTCGATGGGTAGCTGCCGATTAGACGGCAGGAGACGTCTAACGTGCAGCAAGCCATCGAAATGGAGCGAACCGGGCATGGGTAAGCCCCGCTGCTGGGCTGCCTCCCCGACGGTCGGGGTCACTTGTTGCGAAGAGTGCAGGCAGCCCAGCGTCGGGGCTTGGTGTGTCGCTGGCCAGCAAAAGCTAGGCGGCGACGAGTTCCTCCTCCGTGGCCTCTTCACGGGCCTCGGTGAGGAAACGGGCGTACGCGGGGATGGTCAGGAAGGTGGGGAATTCTTCGGCCAGGGTGACTTCTTCGAAGATGGCGCGGGCGTCAGCGAAGCGGTCTCCATCGAAGCGTTCCAGCCGGGCGTATTCCTCGTCCAGCATGTCTTCCACCCACTCGCGGGTGATGATGTCGCCGTTCTCGGTGATGGCGTGGGAGTGGATCCACTGCCACAGCTGGGACCGGGAGATCTCGGCGGTGGCGGCGTCTTCCATGAGGTTGTGGATGGCCACAGCTCCGTTGCCGCGCAGCCAGGACTCGATGTACCGGATGCCCACCTCGATGTTCAGGCGGACCCCGCCCTCGGTGATGGTTCCCTCGGTGCTGGCGATGTCGATCAGTGCGCGGTCATCGGGGGTGACATCCTCGCGGGAGCGATCCAACTGGTTGGGGCGGTTTCCGAGAACTGAGTCGAAGACTTCCCGGCATACCGGCACCAGATCCGGGTGGGCCACCCACGAACCATCGAAACCGTCATTGGCCTCGCGGGTCTTATCGGCACGGACTTTCTCGAAGGAGGCGGTGTTGGCGGCCTCGTCCTTGCGGTTGGGAACAGCGGCGGCCATCCCACCGATCGCCATGGCCCCTCGACGGTGGCACGCCCGGACCAGTTGCTCGGTGTAAGCGCGCATGAACGGCTGGGTCATGGTCACCTGGCCGCGGTCCGGGAGCACGAAACGCGGTCCCCGGGTACGGAAATTCTTGATCAGGGAGAAGATGTAGTCCCAACGGCCGGCGTTCAAACCGCTCGCGTGGTCCCGCAGTTCGTAAAGGATCTCTTCCATCTCGAACGCGGCCGTGATGGTTTCGATCAACACCGTGGCGCGGATGGTGCCCTGCGGGATGCCGAGCAGATCCTGGGCCAGGACGAAGATGTCATTCCACAGACGTGCTTCAAGGTGGTTTTCGATCTTCGGCAGGTAGAAATACGGTCCCTTGCCCTGGGCCAGCAGGCGGCGGGCGTTGTGGAAGAAGAACAAACCGAAGTCCACAATTCCACCGGCGATCGGCTTGCCGTCGATCAGCATGTGCTTCTCGGGCAGGTGCCAGCCACGAGGCCGGACCACAATGGTGGGCAGGTCCTCGGCGGCCTTGAGCTTGTATTCCTTGCCCTCAGGCGAGGTGAAATCGATGCGCCGCTCCAAAGCATCGGTCAGGTTCAGCTGCCCCTGGATAACGTTGCGCCACGTCGGCGTGGACGAGTCCTCCATGTCAGCCAGCCAGACCTTGGCCCCGGAGTTCAGGGCGTTGATGGTCATCTTCTTATCCACCGGGCCCGTGATCTCCACGCGACGATCCTCCAAGCCCGGAGCCGGGGAGCTACCCGCCAGGTCGGATCATTCCGGATGCCCTCGGTCTGCGGCAGGAAACGCGGATCCTGACCACCGGAAATCTGGTTACGGCGGGCGTGCCGTGCCTGCATCAGCTCCTGACGACGATCAGCCGTGGCCCGGTGCAACTTGCCAATGAACTCAAGCGCATCCGGGGTCAAAACCTCGTTCTGCCGGCAAATGGGCTGAGCAGTAATAGTGATGCCATTAACAGTGAAGTTGTCAGTGAAGCTGTTCATTTCAAAACTCCTAAGAAAAAGTTCGACGGCGGCGCCTCGGTGAGGTTGACACGAGGCCGAAGGTGCGGTGATGCGGCAGCCTGCGTAAAAGGGGCCCTGCGTCCCGGTCCGTCCTCGCTCAGCGAGGTCGAAACCGGGACGTGGGGAATAGCAGGCAGAGCATTGCCGTTCCGCAGGCCGGAGGCGACAATCGCCGTCGTGCCCTGTGGTGAGCGAAGCGAACAGCTCACCGTGGGCGTGTTGGTTAGTGGAATTGGCCCTCTTCGGTCGATCCGACCAGTGCGAGGGTGGATGCGTTCGGGTTGAGCGCGGTTGCGATGTCGTCGAAGTAGCCGGTGCCGACTTCGCGCTGGTGCTTCGTAGCGGTGTAGCCGCGGGACTCGGAGGCGAATTCCTTTTCCTGGAGTTCGACGTAGGCGCTCATGCCTTCTCGGGCGTAGCCGTGGGCGAGGTCGAACATCGAGTAGTTCAGGGCGTGGAAGCCGGCCAGGGTGATGAACTGGAACGTGAAGCCCATTGCACCGAGTTCGCGCTGGAACTTCGCGATGGTGGTGTCGTCCAGGTGCTTGCGCCAGTTGAAGGACGGGGAGCAGTTGTAGGAGAGCATCTGGTCCGGGAACTCGGCCTTGACCGATTCGGCGAACTTGCGGGCCAGTTCCAGGTCCGGGGTGCCGGTCTCCATCCAGATGAGGTCGGAGTACGGTGCGTAGGCCTTGGCACGGGCGATGCAGGGTTCGATGCCGTTGCGGACCTTGTAGAAGCCCTCGGCAGTGCGAACCGGCTGTCCGCCTTCGCGGAGGATGAATTCCTGGTCGCGCTCGTCCACGTCGGAGGTGATCAGCGTTGCTGCTTCGGCGTCAGTGCGGGCGATGACGACGGTGGGGGTGTCGGCGACGTCGGCTGCCAGGCGGGCGGCGTTCAGCGTGCGGATGTGCTGCTGGGTGGGGATCAGGACCTTGCCGCCGAGGTGGCCGCACTTCTTTTCGGAAGCGAGCTGGTCTTCCCAGTGAACGCCCGAGGCGCCTGCGGTGATCATGGATTTCATGAGCTCGTAGGCGTTCAGGGGGCCACCGAAGCCGGCTTCTGCGTCGGCCACGATCGGGACCAGCCAGTCTTCAACGGTCTTGACGCCCTCGGCATATTCGATCTGGTCTGCGCGGAGCAGGGCGTTGTTGATGCGGCGGACAACCTGCGGGACCGAGTTGGCCGGGTACAGGGACTGGTCCGGGTAGGTCTGGCCTGAGAGGTTTGCGTCTGCGGCTACCTGCCAGCCGGAGAGGTAGATGGCGCGGAGGCCGGCCTTGACTTGCTGCACTGCCTGGTTGCCGGTCAGTGCGCCCAAAGCGTTGGTGTAGCCGCCGGTGGGAGCTTCCTCGGTGAGCTGCTTCCAGAGCTTCTCCGAACCGCGGCGGGCCAGGGTGTGCTCTTCGGAGACGCGACCGCGGAGGCGGACGACGTCGGTGGCCGAGTAATCACGGGTGACGCCTTCCCACCGCGGGTTGGCGGACCATTCAAGTTCCAGCGCTGCTGCCTGCTGCTCTGCGGACTGCTCTGCGGGTTCAAATGAAGCGGTCATCTTGATCTCCTAAGTGGTGCCCGGGCCGGCCTCCGCTGCGCCTTTGCTGCATCGGCCGGCTTGTCCGGGGTCTGTATTTCTTTTTCGTAAGTCCTACTTTTCTGCACTTCCAAGAGGGTTACTAGAGGAAAACTATGGAAAGAAATGCACTTCTTCGCGTATTCTCAAGAAATGTCGCCTGTGAGCTGGAATCGTGAAGTCGCATCGCCGTCGTTGTCGCCCGCGTCCCCTGAACTGGACGTCATCAGCCTTGGCCGCCGCGTGCGCCACCTGCGCAAGCAGGCCGGACTGACGCTGGACGACTTGAGTGCCGCCGTCGGGACCGCGCCCAGCCAGCTGAGCCTGATTGAAAACGGCAAGCGGGAGCCCAAACTGGGGTTGCTGCAGCAGCTGGCCGCGTCGCTGAATGTGAGCATCGACCAGCTGCTGGGGGCCGAGCCGCCGAGTCGCAGGGCGGCGCTGGAAATTGAGCTGGAACGGTACCAGCGCGGACCGCTCTACGAGTCCCTGAACCTGCCGAAAATCCGCATCAGCTCGCGGCTTCCGTTGGATGTGCTGGAGTCGCAAGTGGGACTGCTTCAGGAGCTGGAACGCAAACTTAATGAGCAGGTCGCGACGCCGGAGGAGGCCCGCCGCGCGAACGGCGAATTGCGTGCCATGATGCGCGAGCGCGGTAACTATTTCCCCGAGTATGAGGCAGAGGCACAGAAGGTCCTCAAAGGGGTGGGCTACACCACGGGTCCGCTGAGCCAGCACGTCATCGCGGACATCGCTGAGAACCTGGGCTTCACCCTGCATCATGTGGGCGATTTGCCGCACTCCACGCGGTCTGTGACGGACTTGAAGAACCGCAGAATTTACCTGACGCAGAGCCAGCGGCAGGATCACGACCCCCGGTCGGTGCTCCTGCAAGCGCTGGGCCACTACGTCCTGGGGCATGAAACTCCGCGGAACTACGGCGATTTCCTGGCACAGCGGGTGGCTACCAATTACTTTGCGGCTGCGTTGTTGCTTCCGGAACAGGCAACGGTGGAGTTCCTGCAAAAGGCCAAAGCGGCCAAGGAGATCGCCGTGGAGGACATCCGGGATGCTTTCGCCGTGTCCTACGAAACTGCCGCCCACCGTTTCACCAACCTGGCCACCAAGCATTTGGGCATCACCACGCACTTCCAGAAGACCCATCAGTCCGGCATCATCTACAAGGCGTACGAGAACGACGGCGTCACTTTCCCACAGGACCACACCGGGGCCATTGAGGGGCAGCCGTCGTGCAAGGCGTGGACTTCGCGGGCTGTCTTCGACGTGCCGGACAAGTTCAGCGCCTACAGCCAGTACACCGACACGCCCTCGGGCACGTACTGGTGCACCGCCCGCACCGAGCGATCAGCGAACGGCGAATTCTCACTCAGCATCGGTGTTCCCTACCAGCACGTGAAGTGGTTCCGCGGCCGCGAGACCACGGCCCGCGCAACGTCCAACTGCCCGGATCCGAATTGCTGCAAGCGGCCGCCGGCCTCCCTGGCCAACGAGTGGGCGGGTAACGCGTGGCCCTCCGCCCGGGCGCATTCGCACCTGCTCGCTGCCATGCCTCCCGGTGCGTTCCCTGGCGTGGACGAGACCGAGGTGTACAGCTTCCTGGCGGCCCACTCGGAGCGCTGACCCCCACGCTCTCTCACATCACTCGTGCTTGAGCCCCACGCTCTCTCACATTCCGGCAACATTTGGCGATCCCCCTCTCACTTCGCGTGAGTTCGGCCGTCAAAAGGGGCACCATGTGAGGACAACGCCAAGCAGGGGGATGCGCCATGAATTCAGTCCGGAAGGTGGCCGCGGCCATCGCGGCAGCCGCCATGGTGAGTGGTTCTGCGACTCTCAGCGCCTGCGCGCCCCAACCAGCCGACGTCGGGCTCTTAACCGCCGACGGCGTGACCCGGGCTTCGGTCCAAACGGCGGACTACTCTGCGCAGCTTGAAGCCTTCAATGCGTCCGCACGCAAGCTCGGCGCCACCTTGCTCGCCGATGGCGGCGACTCCTCCAACGGAAACGTCGTGTCGTCGCCGGCAAGCCTGTTGATCGCGTTGAGCATGCTCCGCGCAGGCGCCTCGGGTGCCACGGCGGCAGAAATGGACTCAAGTCTGGGGTTGCCCGCCGAGGGGCGCGACGAAGCGATGAACGCGCTGCTCGCCTCCCTGGAAAAGTTCGACGGCGACCCCGGCTCAGTCGACGAAGAGAACCCGCCGCGCAAACCGGTGATGCATGCTGCCAACGGGCTGTTCATTGATAAAGGCGTCCCCACCGGCGAGGCCTTTCTCGCCACGCTCGCCAAACACTTCGGCACCGGGGTGTACCCGGTGAATTTCAAGGATGAGGCCGTCACCAAACCGACCATCGATCGCTGGGTCAGCAGGAACACCGGGGGCCGGATCAAGGAAGCACCCGCACAATACGATCCAGCGAACACCTTCAGCCTGCTCAACACGCTCTATTTCGCAGCGGCCTGGCAAGAGCCCTTCGACGCGAGTGACACCTCGGATGCGCCGTTCACCAAGGCCGGCGGCGAGGTGATCAACACGCCAACCATGCACTCGTCGCTCACCATGGCCTACGCGGAAGCTCCCGGCTGGAAAGCTGTGGACTTGCCGTACGCCGAGGGCTTCGTGATGCGGCTGGTATTGCCCGACGGCGGTGCGTCGGGGTCGGCGGGTCCGGCTGTGGTTTCTGCGGAGGTTCTTGGTGAGGTGGCGGCCAGGTTGGGCAGCGCCCCGTTGGATATGGTCCACCTGCAGCTACCCAAGTGGGACCACAAGACCAGGTTCGACCTGAGGAAGGTCTTCGAAACACTGGGACTCAACCAGATGCTGGCCACGGACAAGGACTTCAACGACATCCAGCCGGACATGAAACTGACCCAGGCTGCGCAGGCCGCCAACATTACGGTGGCCGAGAAGGGCACGGTCGCCTCAGCAGTGACGCAGTTGAACGCAGTGGCATCGAGCGCCATGATTCCAGAACGGGAGCTGATCCTTGACCGCCCGTTCCACTACGAGATCGTGCACGTGGAGACCGGCATGCCGCTGTTCACTGGCTGGGTGGCTGACCCGCGCTAGCGGACCAACCGCTGCACCAGCACCGCCGCGGCTTGGACAACCTCGTCGGCCTCGCGCTTGGTGGCGCTGAGGGCTACTTCCTGCCCTGACACGGTGACGATGTCCGTGATGACAGCGACCGTGAGGCGGCCCAAGGTGTCGTCGCTGGCCCCCAGGAGCACAGTGTTTTGCCGGACCCACTCGCGTCCGCGCTCGCGTCGTAGAACCTCGAAGCCCGGGGGAGTGTCGCCTTCTATGAACACGCGCTCAAGGTCGCGGTGTTTCCAGGTGTAGTCGAAGTAGCTGCGGCTGCCTACGTTGAACAGGGCCAGGGGATCGTTCTCGCCGCCTTTGCGGGCTTTGGCCACGGCCGCGGCCACCAGGCGCTCGTGTTCGTTTTGATAGTCGTCCCACAGTGCAAGGAAGAGTTCTGTTTTCCCGCCGAAGTGGTGATAGAGGCTGCCTACGCTGGATCCGGCGCGGGCCACGATGTCCGAGATGCTCGCATCGGTGAAGCCATGCTCGACGAATACATCGCTGGCCGCATCCAGCAGATTGCGTTGGGTTGCCGCGGTGCGGGTCCATTTCCAGGAGCCGGCATTGCTGGCTACTTCGGAAGTCTTACGGACCACGCTTGGGCTCCCTTCGCGGCAGGACGTAGATCGGAGTGTCGGACGGCTATTTTTTGGAATCCTACCTCCCAAGGAATCCACATAGCCAGCATCAAGCCTTGACTGGCTCATGAAACACAGGAAATAATTCTGGAAGTCTGTTCTAGAAATACGTATTGCGGCATGTATCCGAATGCTGCGATTTTTGACGTCGAACGCCCCGAAACCCGGGTGCCGTTTTCACCGTCGGGCCGCAACTGGTTGAATCGCTGTATAGCGCCAACTGGTCGCAGCCAAACAAGCCAGAGAGGAACGCGGCCTGATGTCCGTTTCAAGCAAGTCGTCCGGGATCACGTCGAACAGGTGGTTCAAACCCGTCGTCGTCACCGCAGGAGCTTTGGTGGTGGCACTGATCCTGGTGCTCGTCGCCCAATGGCTCCGGACTCTCCAGCCCGTGCAGCAATTCCTCACCGATTACCCCGGACACTCGGCCGTTCCCGCGGGCGCCCCCACGGGCTTCCCCGCCTGGCTCGGCTGGCAGCACTTCCTCAACATGTTCTTCATCGTCCTGATCATCCGTTCGGGGTGGCAGGTGCGGACCACCACCCGCCCGGCGGCCAACTGGACGCGGAACAACAAGGGCTTCATCAAGACCAAGAACCCGCCTACCAAGATCAGCCTTGACCTTTGGTTCCACCTGACGCTGGACGCGCTCTGGGTCTTGAACGGCATCATCTTCATCGTGTTGCTCTTCGCCACCGGGCAGTGGTTGAGGATCGTGCCGACCAGCTGGGACGTCTTCCCCAACGCAATCTCGGCCGGCCTGCAGTACGCCTCGCTGAACTGGCCCGTCGAAAACGGCTGGAACAACTACAACAGCCTGCAGCTCCTCACCTACTTCATCACGGTCTTCATCGCAGCCCCGCTGGCCATCATCACGGGCCTTCGGATGTCCGGGGCATGGCCAAAGAAGGCCGCGATCAACAAGTTCTACCCCATTGAACTTGCGCGCAAGATCCACTTCCCGGTGATGATCTACTTCGTCGCGTTCGTGATCGTCCACGTGACGCTGGTGCTGGCCACTGGCGCGCTGAGGAACCTCAACCACATGTACGCCTCCAACGACGACGCCAACAGTTGGTGGGGTTTCGGGATCTTCGCAGCTTCCATCGTTTTCACGGCGGCGGCATGGTTCCTCGCCCGGCCCTTGTTCCTGCGCCCGATCGCCTCGCTCATGGGCAAGGTCTCGCGCTAACACGCCCGCACAGCAAGAGCCGCCCCGGATGCGTTCCGGGGCGGCTCTTCTTGCAGGTACGAAAAACTAGGACAGAGCCCCGCCCTGCCACAGCGCATCAAAGGGAGCCCCGGAGGACACACGGTTCTTGATACCCGTGGTCACGAATGCCTTCGCCGTACGGGCTGCTTCAAGCGGCGTGGCACCCTTGGCCAGTTCGGCCGTCACAGCTGCAGCAAGGGAGCAACCGGCGCCGGACACAGCAACTTCGCCGACCTTCGGGGCGCGCAGGACCTCCAGCGTCTCACCGTCGTAGTAGACGTCGACGGCGTCGGGGCCTTCCAGCCGCACCCCGCCTTTGGCGAGGACTGCTGCACCGCTGATTTCATGGATGCGGATGGCTGCGGCCTTCAGGGATTCTTCGTCAGTAATGGTGAGCCCCGAAAGGGACTCTGCCTCGAAATGGTTCGGAGTGACGAACGTTGCCAGCGGGAGGATCTGTGCCTTCAACGCCTGGTCAGTGTCCAGGGCGTGGCCGGGTTCTTGGCCCTTGCAGATCAGGACCGGGTCCAGCACCACGTGCTTGAAGGATCCGTCGGTCAGGGCCTTCTCCACGGTGCTGATGGTTGCCGGGCTTCCGAGCATGCCGATCTTCACGGTGTCCAACACCGATGGTGCGCCGGAAGCGGCACCATAGGCCGCCGTCGTGGCTTCCAGTTGGTCTGCGATGACTTGCTGGTCCACCGGTACAAAGCGGTGGTTCCAGTTGTCCTTCGGATTGAAGGAGACGATGCACGTGAGGTTCGCGATGCCGAACACTCCGAGTTCCTGGAAGGTCTTGAGGTCGGCCTGCGCGCCGGCGCCACCGGTCGCTTCGGAGCCGGCGATGGTCAGGGCAATGGCAGGGGCAACGGCTGAAGTCATGTCTTCATTTTGGCAGTTGCTCCGGTTTGACTCCTAAACGGGGCTAGCCGTGCAGCGCCCGGTAAGCGGCCTGTGCCGCCGGATGCAACGGGATGCCGGCAGTATTGATCAGTGTTTCAGGGCTGAGGAACTGCACGCCCGTGCTGGATTTCGGCACCAGATCCTGAGCTTGTTCCACCAGGAGTTCCACGGTTTGCCGGACAACGTGATCGGCCAGATCCCTGCGGCACAGGAGCAGGTTGGCTACGCCCACGGTCCAGACGGCGGGTGCGTTCCCGTAGCTGTTCGCGGGGATGAGGACGCGGTCGTAGAAGAAGCCCGATTGGGCCCGGGTCGCCGGGATGAACTCTGAGATGTCGAGGAGACGCACGCCTGTTTCCTGCGCTGCCGCAGCGATGGGCGCCGTCGGGACACCGCCGGACTGGATCATCACGTCAAGGGAACCCTCCCGCAAGGCGGCCAGGGCTTGGTTCAAACCAAAGTTGGCTTGCTTCAGTGCCCGTTCCGGCCCGGCCGTTTCAGGAGACAGCCCGGCGGCAGCAATGATGCGCCCGGCCGTGAGGGTGGTTCCCGAGCCCACCTCACCCACGCCCGCGGTCTTCCCGGCGAGGTCAGCGAAGGTTCGGATTCCGCTGTCTTCCCGAACGATGCAGTGGACGTAGTTCTGGTACACCTTTCCCAAGGCCACCAACTGGTTTTCACCCCGTCCGGGAGCTGCCTGGGCAGCTGCGTCGGCCAGCGCGACGGCGAGCGTCGCCTCGCCGGATAAGACCCGTTGAATGTTCTCGAGGCTTCCGCCGGTGGTCTGCGCGACCGCCCTTTCGGCTACTCCTTCCCGCTGCAGCAAGTCGGCGAGCAGCATGGCGAACTCAAGGTAGAACCCGCCCGACTCACCGCCGGCAACGGTGAGTTCCTGGAGGCGTTCTTCTGTGGTGCAGCCTGCTGTCGAAGCGAGCAGACTGCCGCCCATGCCCAGCGCTACGGCTGTTTGGAGGACACTTCGCCGGGAGACTATGAGGGGTTCAGGCATGCGTGTCGTCCTCCGGTTTCGCAAACTCGAGACGGGCCGTCAGGCCATGGGGCTCCCGCGCTTCCAGGACCAGCCGCGCCCCGTTCGCCTCCGCCAGCCGCTCCACGATGGTCATGCCCAGGCCGTTTCCGGGGATCTTGCTGTGCTGCGGCGCCCGCCAGAACCTGGTGGTGGACGCGGCGAGCTGTTCGGCCGGCAGGCCCGGGCCGTCGTCGGAAATCACGACGGCGGTGCCTCCTTGGGTGGGTTTGCTCGCAACGGTGATGCGGGCGCCCGGGGCGTACTTGATGGCGTTGGCGAGGAGTTCGCCCACCATGTGCGCGAGGTCGTCGGGGTCGCAGACGATCTGGTCTTCGGACGCAGGGCTCTCCAAGGTGAGCTCTGATCCGGCACGGTGAGCGGCCGGCGTCGCCCGTTCAACCTCGCCTTGCAGAATTGGGTACGGGTCGATGACGGCCAACCGTTGCTGTTCCGGTGTATTTTCAGCCCGGGCAGACCCCTCAAAGGCGCGGTGTTCCGCCGTCGCGAGCTTCAGCACGCCGTCGAGCATGTCTTCCACCCGCTCAAGTTCCGCCACCACGCCGGCCGCCGCTTCCTTTTCGTGCGCCGAACGCAAGGCGAGCTGCAACAAGTCGATCCTCAGCCGCAGCGCCCCTACGGGGTTGCGCAGTTGGTGCGAGGTATCGGCGATGAGCCGGCGTTGTGACTCCATGCTCTCGGTCACCGTATCCGCCATGGCCGTGAAGGATCGGCTCAGTTCCCGGAGCTCAGGCGGGCCAGCTTCGGGGAGGTGGCCGGTTTTGCCCGTGGCTTCGAGCTCGTGGACTGCCTTGCTGAGCCGATGGACTGGGCGCAAAACCCACCCTGTGATGCGCGATGCCGCTACGAGCAGCAGCACGCCCAGCGCCACCGCGGCAAGTACGACGACGAGCCACCGCTCCCGTAGCTTCTGCCGGGCTGCGTCGAGGTCGACTTCAAGGACCACCTCTCCGAGTACTTGGCTGGCTGTGCCGAAGGACCTGGAGATGAAGTCGTTGCCGGTACCGAAAGCGCGGATGGGGTTCAGAGTGGTGTCGCTGAGGTTGAGGCTTGCCCGGTTGAGGGCGTCCTGGACCTCTGAATGGTCTTCGCTGAGCCCGCCGGAGTGGAGGGTTTCCTGCTGGAGCCGGATCAGGATTCCCTCGCCATAAAGCTCGGAATAGCGGTCCATCTCCCGCTGAAGTTGGGTTGTGTTGTTGTCCTCCGCGGCGTCACTGGCCAGTTGCGCGAAGCGGTTGAGGGCTGCGACGCGGTTGATCTGCAGCTCCTGGGTGAGTTCCCGGCTGGCCGAGGTCAGGATCACGCTGGATACCGTCACCACAATGATCACCATCAGCAGGCTCAGGATGCCGAGGACGCGGACTTTCACGGTTGCTCTACGCGGTAGCCGACGCCCCGGACGTTGATGATGAATCCGGGAAGTTGGAGCTTGGATCTGAGGCCTGTCAGGTGCACGTCCAAGGACCGGGAGTGGGCCAGGAAAGCATCTCCCCAGAGTGCGTCCAGGATCTGTTCCCGGGTGACCACGGAGCCTGCATTCCTGGACAAGAGGCTGAGGAGGTCGAACTCGGTTGCGGTGAGGGCGAGGTGCCTTTGGCCCACGGATGCCACGCGACGGTGGAGGTCCACTTCCAGCTCTCCGAGGACTATGGTGTGCGGGGTTTCCTGGCCTGAGCGATTGGTGCGCCTGGTGACTGCTTCGATTCTGGCGAGCAGCTCCACGAGCTTCACGGGCTTGACCAGGTAGTCATCCGCCCCGGATCGAAGACCCAGCACCACGCTGCGCTCGTCGTCGCGTGCTGTCAGGATCAGGATGGGAATCTGGGTTACTTGGCGGAGTTTCCGCAGGACGTCCAAGCCATCCAGGTCCGGGAGGCCGAGGTCCAGCAGGATCACTTCGTGCTGCCGGTGGGCGAGCAGTGCATCCTCGCCACGGGATACCCGGGTGTGCTTGTGGCCGGCTGAGGCGACGGCAGCGCTCAAGGCTGACGCCATGGCGTCGTCATCCTCGACGATGAGCACGTGCACTGTCAGGGTCCTTTGTCTTGCTGGGCTGGTTTACTGCGGGCTGGTTCGCTGGATTGTTTACGGGTCTGGTCCGCTACTAGAGCTTAACGTTGTGAGGCCCGCTCTGCGCCCTTCGGAGTATCCAAAGTGCGCAGAACGGGCCTCACAAGGCCGCCAGGTCAGGCGTTGACGAGGTCCTTCTTGTCGTCGTCGTCCTTCGCAGTGCCCTTGGCCACAAAAGCGTTGCCTTGCTCGGCATCCAGGTGCGTGGCCTTCTTGTTCTTCAACGCGAAGATGTACACCAGCAGCGAGATGAAAATGGCTGCCGTGACGTAGGTGAAGAACAAGTCCACCTGATCCGACTTCTGCAGCGCTGCGCCAATCAGCGGAACGGTGCCGCCGAACAGCGAGTTGGCGATCGCGTAACCGAGCCCGACGCCGAGCGCGCGGATGGAAGCCGGGAACAGTTCGGCCTTCACCAGCGCGTTGATTGACGTGTAGCCGCCAACCATCAGCAGGCCGCCGAGCATCAGCAGGAACGCCATGAACGGATCCTTGGTGCCGGAAAGGGTGGAGAGCAGTGGCCACGTGAAGAGCACACCGGTCACGCCGAACCAGATCAGCAAGGGCTTGCGTCCAACCTTGTCCGAGATCAGGCCGTACACCGGCTGCAGCAGCATGAAGATGAACAGAGCCCAGAAGTTGATGACGGAGGTATCTGTCTTCGCGATGCCGGACGTATCGTTCATGAACTTCAGGATGAAGTTGGTGTACGTGTAGAACGCCACGGTACCGCCCAGGGTGATGCCGATGCAGATAAGCAGCGGCTTCCAGTGCTTGGTGAACAGCAGCTTCATGGTGCCAGGCTGGGCTTCACCCTCTACCTTGACGTGGGCGGCGCGGAGCTGATCGGCCGAAAGGGTTTCTTCCATGGAACGGCGGAGCCAGAGAACAACCAGGGCAGCGACACCACCAATGGCAAACGGAATACGCCAGCCCCACGCGGTCAGGTCTTCTTTGCTCATGGTGTTCTGCAGGATCACGAGCACCAAGAGGGCAAGCATCTGCCCGCCAATAAGCGTCACGTACTGGAAGCTGGAGAAGAAACCGCGGCGCTTGGCCGTCGCTGCCTCGGACATGTACGTGGCGCTGGTGCCGTATTCGCCACCGACAGAGAAGCCCTGCACGACGCGGATGAACACCAGCAGGATCAGGGCCCAGAGGCCGATCACGTCTTGCGTTGGCAGGATCGCGATGGCGAAGGAACCGGCCGACATCATGGTCACGCTCAGCGTCAGCGCGGCTTTGCGGCCCTTGCGGTCGGCATAGCGGCCGAAGAACCAACTGCCGATGGGACGCATGAGGAACGACGTCGAGAAGACAGCCATCGCCTCAAGGCCTGCCTGCAGGTCGTCCGAGGAGTTGAAGAAGTGCGACTGGAAATACGCCGCGAAAACCGTATAAACGTAGAGGTCGAACCACTCCACGAGGTTGCCCGCGGAGCCCTTGAGGATGTTGCTCACGGCCTTACGTGTCTGGGCGGCTTCGCTCAGAGGTGCAGCTTGTTGGGTGCTCATCAATGAACCTTCCTGGACGGCGCCTGATACGGCAGCCGTGTCTTGCATGAGTTCGTTCTGTCCATGAAGCGGGTGCTCATGGCGTCCTTGCGCATGGCTCTTCGTCGACTAAGAAAGGCCCTCCGGGGTGAAGAGGACATGTTCCAAGCTATGGGTGATGCACGGCACAGCCATAGCTGGCAGGGCATTTCCTAACACTTCCTTAGGTTTCGGCCGGTACCGCTGGTATCACGGGTGCCAGGTGAGGTTCGACGGCGGTCGGGACCGGAGGGCGGTTGGGACCGGACGGCGGGGCCAAGCGTAAGCTGTCGCGTCCGGACGCACGCTCTCTCACTTCCCGCGGGTTTCCGGCGGACGCTCTCTCACTTCCCTCGGGTTTGAGCGTGTCGCTCTCTCACTTCCCTCGGGTTTCCGGCGGACGCTCTTTCACTACCCTCGGGTTTGAGCGTGTCGCTCTCTCACTTCCCTCGGGTTTCCGGCGGACGCTCTTTCACTTCCCTCGGGTTTGGCTGGCATTGGTCTTGGGCGTGACCCAAGTCTTCGATGAGTCATGGGCAAACTCCATGGTGAGCGAGCCCGCGTGGCCGAGACCGGGAGCAGACTTTTAGCGAAGAAAAGATGATGGCCTATCCTGATGCTTGGATGCCCATAAGGCGCAGAATGTCACGTGCGCTACGGCGATTCCCACAGTCAGTCCCTTGCCGCCGGGCACCACCCGGCCCTTGGATCCGTATCACCAGCCTCCAGACGGGCTCCGCGTCGCCAACGAGTGCTCCTCCTCGTCAGTCCATGGTGCCTGGCTCACGGTTTTTCCATCTGGATAGTGAAGGAGCGTCCGGCTGAAGAGGCCATCATGTGAGAGAGGGATTGTCGTTGATTCGTACCAGTTTCCAGATGGCTATGCGACCAACGCCGGCTGCGACGGCTATGGACAGTGAGAACAGAAGTGGACCAGTCGGGGAGAGTCCGCCAAACGGCGCACACATGAGCAAAGCCCCGGTGAAAAAAGCGGCAATGTGAAGCCACTGATTCCGGACTCGACGCAGGGCAAAACCGAGAAGTGACCCCACGGCGGCACCAATGACCCAGACCGGGAGCAGACTGTAAACGAAGAAAATGATGGCCCATCCTGGTGCTTGGATGCCCCATAAGGCGCAGAATGTCAGGTGCGCCACGGCGATTCCCACAGCCAGTCCCTTGCCGCCGAGCACCACCCGGTCCTTGGGTCCGTATCGCCAGCCTCCCGACGGGCTCCGCGTCGCCAGCGCGAATTCCTCCTTGTCTGACCAGGGTTCCTGACTCATGAATACCTCCGGGGGATGTGAGAGACGGTTCGCCTGAAGGGGCGGGGATGTGAGAGACGGTTCGCTTGAAGGTGCGGTTATGTGAGAGAGGGTTTGGGGTGCGCGTTGGCGATCTCGTTGAGCGCACCGGCGAGTGAGGGGTATTCAAAAACGAACCCCGCGTCGAGCAGTTTCCGTGGCTCAACCCAGCGGCTCTTGAGGACCAGCTCGGTCTGGGTCCGAATGAGCACGGCACCGGCCTCGAGCAGCCAAGCGGGTGTCGGGACGCCGAAAGGGAGACCCAGGCTTTGACGAACCAGGGACATCAGGTCGCGGTTGTCCACGGGGTAGGGCGAGGCCGCGTTCACCGGCCCGGTCAGCTCACCATGAGTGTGGACAAACACCACACAGCGGAACAAATCCTCCACATGGATCCAGCTGAACTTCTGCGTGCCCGGACCCATATGCCCGCCCAATCCGAGCCGGGCGAGGTTCCTGAGCGGGCTCATGACGCCACCGGCCCCCAGGACAATCGCAATGCGCAGAGCCACCTTTCGCGTGCCGGGAACAATGGCCGCTGCCAACTCGTCTTCCCACGCACGGGCCACGTCCACGGAGAACCCGCTGCCCAATTCACCCGAGACCTCGGACTGCGGGTGGTCTTCTGCGTGCCGGTAAATGGTGCCCGTACTGGAGTTGACCCACGTCCGGGGTGGTTCGGCACACGCCGCCACGGCGCCGCCAAGAATGCGCGTGGTCACCACCCGGGAGTCCAGAATCTCCCGGCGATGCCGCTCGTCATAACGGCAATTCACGGAGCGTCCGGCGAGGTTCACCAGCAGTTCGGCGCCGTCCAGCGCTTTGGTGATGGCGCCGTCGTCGTGCCACTGCGCGTCAGCCGAAGCGTCCCGCCCAACGGTCCGGACCTGCCATCCTTCAGCAACAAACCGTTGCCGGAAGTAGCTGCCTATGAAGCCGCTAGCGCCGGCGATCACCACGGTCCGCGCCATTATGAATCCTCCTTGACGTTCCGGACGAGTCCCAGGACGTCGTCGAACACCTTGCTGACACCCGGAATCTTCGCCAGTGACAGGCCGCGCGCCACCAGCGGGGCAGCGCCGTCGATCAGCTTGCGTGTGCGGCGTTGGCCCTCGGAGCGGTCGTAAACCCAGAACAGCGCGACGCCCATGTACGCCAGCCACAGCAGTTCGGGCAGATCGCCGCGCAGCTTCTTCGCGACGGCGGGGGAGGAACCCTCGACGGCGGAGCGGAAGATCGCGAGCGAAGCCTCCCGTGCGGCGGTGGACGCCTCGCCGAACGGATTGACGGGCGACGACGGCCGGATCGCCGTCGCGATGAAGTCGGAACCGAACTGGTGGTACGGCGCCATGACGTCGATGCCGGTGTGCAGCACTGCCTTCAGGCGGCCTGCGAGATCTTGGACTCCTTCCAAGGCCTGCGCCGCGACCACGGCGTGTTCATCCTGCACCTGAACGTAAAGCTCCTGGACGAGCTCGTCCTTGGACGCGAAGTAGTAGTAGGCGTTGCCGACGGAGACCCCGGCCTCCTGGGCAATGGCTCGCATGGTGGTCTTTTCAAAGCCGACCTCGCGGAACATTTTCAGTGCGACATCGGCCACTAATTGGCGGGTCTGCTCACTCTTTGCTGCCATGTTGCCGCTCCCTGAGAGATGTTTTGAACGTGTTCAAGTTTGAGTATGACATATTTCTGAACGTGTTCAAAAGGGATGTGAGCGAGCGTTTGGTGCAAGCGCGCGGGATGTGAGCGAGCGTAGGGTTCAAGCCCGCGGGATGTGAGTGAGCGTTGGGGTGAAGGAGTGGGAGAATGGAACCGGTGCCGGGCCATATGCCCCACCAACCACAGTGCTAATACAGCGGGGCGCCCTGAACGAAGGAGCCTGCGCGAACCACTACGAAATGGATGACCCATGCCCTCGCCCTCAGGCTCCAGTACCTTGAGCAAGCCCGCCCCACGCTTTGCTTCAATAGGCTCCCCGTATTTCGGCATCATGCTGGCCATCATGGCCGTGGTGCTGATCCTGTCCAACATCGGCGCTTCCAAGGGCGTCGCGCTCGGGCCAATCCTGACTGACGGCGGGTTCTTCCTGTTCCCCATCGCCTACATCCTGGGCGACGTGATGAGCGAGGTGTACGGCTTCAAGGTGGCGCGCAAGGCCATCATCACCTCGTTTGCCCTCTCGGTCTTTGCCTCTCTTTGCTACTGGATCATCATCGTGCTGCCCGGTTTCAATGACGAGTACAGCATCGGCAAGCAAGCAGCCCTCGAAGGCGCCCTCGGACCCGTGCCGCTGATCGTCCTTGGATCGCTCCTTGCCTTCCTTGCCGGACAGACCATCAACTCCTGGATCCTGGTGAAGATGAAGGCCCGCACCGGCGAGAAGTCCCTGTGGGCACGCCTGATGGGCTCGTCCGTGGTGGGCGAATTCGTGGACACACTGATCTTCTGCAGCATCGCCGCATCGGTCATCGGCATCACGGACTTCGGCTCGTTCCTGAACTACGCCCTGGTTGGCTTCGTCTACAAGACGGCCGTGGAGTTCCTGTTCGTCCCGGTTACTGTGCTGGTTGTCGGGTGGATCAAGAAGCGCGAGCCAAGCTATGGGGTAACGGCAGCCTAGGCTCGGGCCGAGTTCGCCGGAACCGTGTGAGTTCGCCGGAAGTTTCCGCACGCCCACGCACGCTTCCGGCGATCTCGACGCGAGAAGCAACTAGGAGTAGTACCGGCCGAGGGTCTCCGCCTTGAACTCAAAGAAGTCTCCGGATTCGATGGCCAAGCGGGCGTCGTCCACCATCTTCACCACGAAGCGCTCGTTGTGGATGGAGATGAGCGTTGCCGAGAGCATTTCCTTGGCCTTGAACAGGTGGTGGATGTACGCGCGCGAGTAGTTCACGCACGTGTAGCAGTCGCAGCCGTCCTGCAACGGCCCGAAATCGGTTTTATAGCGGGCCCCGGACAGGTTGAACCGGCCGAACGGTGTGTAGAACGCCGAATTTCGGGCCACGCGGGTGGGGGAGACGCAATCGAACGTGTCGGCGCCGTTCTCGATTGCCGTGAAGATGTCGTCCGGCTCGGAGATGCCCAGGAGGTGCCGCGGCTTGTTCTCGGGCAATTCCTCGTTGCACCAGCGCACAATCGTGCCCAGGTTTTCCTTCTCCAGCGCCCCGCCGATCCCATACCCATCAAAGGGCATGGCACCGAGATCCTGGCACGCCTTGCGCCGCAGGTCCTCATACTGCGCACCCTGGATCACGCCGAACAAGGCTTGATAGGGCTTGCCCACGCGGGAAGAGGTCAACGACGCGTGTTCCTCCAAACACCGTAGCGCCCACAGCCGGGTTCGCTCCAGCGACTCCTCCTGGTACGCCCGCGAGTTCTGCAGCGTGGTGAGCTCGTCGAAGGCGAACATGATGTCCGCGCCGATCTGGTGCTGGACCTGCATGGAGATCTCAGGGGAGAAGCGGTGCCGGTCCCCGTTGAGGTGCGATTTGAACCAGACGCCGTCATCATCAATGTGCGCCAGCCGTTCCTTGCCCGGTGCTACGGCGTCGTCGGGTCCGGACGAGTCGACGTTCTTCATGTCGATCACCTTCTTGAACCCAGAGCCCAGGCTCATCACCTGGAATCCACCGGAGTCGGTGAAGGTCGGCCCCGACCAGTTCATGAACGCGCCCAGCCCGCCGGCGGCATCCAGGATCTCCGGACCCGGCTGCAGGTAGAGGTGGTACGCGTTGGCCAGCACAGCCTGCGCACCGAGGTCGGCGATGGACTCGGGCAGCACGGCCTTCACTGTTGCTTTGGTCCCCACGGCGATGAACGCGGGCGTCTGGATAGTTCCGTGCGGTGTGGTGATGGTTCCGGTGCGGCCCAGGAAAGCGCCGCCGTTGGCATCCACTTGGGCGTCCGACGGCGAGCACGTTTCAGTCAGGCGCTGGCCCACCGAAAAGGAGAACTCGGACTGCCGGGCGGACAACCCTGGCAAGTCAGGCTGGCCGGGAGTAGAGGAAGACACAGACGCAGAAGCAGAAACGGAAGCTGGCACGCTACCAAGTGTGCCAGCTTTGCAGCGGATAACCTGCGGAACGGGCCCTACGACCCGTAGCTCTCAGCCTTCCAGTTGTCCCACGATGAGCGGATGTCTGCCAAGGTGTGGGCCCCCAGATCGTAGGTGGAGGCAATCACCATGGAGCCGCCGTCGGGCCTTTTCTCCGGAATTGGCAGCTGCTCCGCGACGATCAGGAGCCCGTCCCCGTGCTCTGCGTAGCTGTGGACGGTGAGCCCCACTTGGTGCCGGCTCTTGAACCAAACCTTTCCGGAGATCTTCTCGCCTGTGGAAAGCGTGAGCGAGTACTCCTCCCCAACGGGCGGCAAATCCCCGAGTCCCAGCTTTTCAATCGCCGGTCCGCCCTTGCCCGGAAGCGAAATGAAGTGCGTCCTGCGGTGCCCATGCGGGTGCCGTTCCAAGGCGAAGCGCAGTTGATGCAGGAACGTGAGCCAACCCTGGGTGATGTCTTCGTCCCATTCAGCCCACTCGGAATCGTGGTCGAGGGCCGCCCGGGTGACCCGCACTTCCGTCCCGCCAGAGACGGGGTGGAGCTCAAAGACATCGCCGCCGTTGACGGTCAGGCTGGTGTGATCGGGCCCCTCCACAACATCGGTGTTGAAGTAGATCTGTTTGATTTCGTCGGAGAGATCGTCGGCTTCCCAGCCGTGCCATTGGGCCACCAGCGACGGTTCACGCAGCATTGTCCAAACCTGCTGCGCGTCGGCATTAATCACAACGCTCAGATTGTTCGTCATGGCCCCGAATCTACCGCCGTTCGCGCCCGCATAACAGGTCTTGAAATACCCAGAAGCGGCGCGTCCGGAAATTTATGCCCGCACTGCTTCGAGTTCGTTGCTGATCCGCCGGGCCAACTCGTCTTCGCCGATGGTCTTGGAGCCGCCGTGGGCGCGCAGGAACATAAGCGCTTCAAGTCGGAGGAACCGCCAATCGCGTTCGGCCTCGTGGTTGCCGTTGTCGATCGCGCGGAAGATTTCCTTGTCGTACAGGTTGGGTTCGTTGAGCGAGCGCTGCCGGACCCGGGCGTTAATCCGGGCCTTGAACGGGTCTTCTTCCTGGGACTCGGGTGCCCGCAGCAGTTTCTCGTAAACCGCAGCACGATCACTTTGTCCGGCTTCGCGGCAGATGAAACTGGACAATGCCAGCGCCCGCTCAATGGACGCCCAGCGGTCCAGGTTGCCGTCAAAGGGCAGCACGTTGAGCAGGTCCGCAACGGCCAGGGCATGGTCCGGATCGCGCAGCACAATGCAGAGGTCGAACGCCAGGTTGCTGAGATCCCGGAGGCAGCTGCCTGATTTGGTGTTGATGCCCTTCGTCAGGCGATCCGCCAGGACCTGGACGCCGTTCTTGCCCTTGTGGTTGGCCGCGGCTGCGCTCACCACGGCCTCCGGGGTGCCATCCGGTTCGGGGATCAGGGCCAACTCTTCGGCGCTGGGGCTGGTGTACGTGGGTGGCGTTTCCGGGCGGGGAGGAACGACGACGGCGGACTCGGGGGAGGCGTCGGGGCCTCCTTCTGCGGAGGTGCTGGAGTCCGGGGTGCTGGAGTCGGGGGTGCTGGAGTCGGCTGCACCAGAGCCCGGAATGCTGGAATCCGGCGTAGTGGACTCGGGGTGCCCGCGCCCGCCGTCCCGGCGTCGCTGTCCGCATCCACGCCTGCACCAACTGCGTCCCCCACAGGGACACTGGACCCGACAGTGATCCGCACCGTGCCGCCGTCGACCATGGTCACCAGCAGCAACGCGGCAACGCCGTAATCGTCGTTCTGCACCTCGATGCCGGCGATTTCAGCGGCTGGCCCGTCGCCGGGTGGATAGACAAAATCTCCGGGCCGCAGGTCCCCAGCCTGCTTCTCTCTGTACTGCTGTGTGGCTGGGCTGTGAGTCATCGGAAGTCCTTTGGTTCTCTTGGGGTCCGCCGTCCAGTCTACAAAGGGCGGCTGGTGCAGGTGCGGGGACCCGCTAGAGAACGATGCCCGAAAAAGCCAGCGCCTGGCGCACGAGGTTCCCGCGTCCGCCGTCGAATTCCTGCTGGACGTTCTCGCTGAGCACCTCTTGCGGCGTCATCCAGGTGAGTTCCAGTGCGTCCTGGCGTGGTTCGCATTCGCCGGTCACCGGGATGACGTAGGCCAGCGAGACCGCATGCTGGCGGTCATCCGTAAAGCCGGTTTGGGAGGGGGCCGGGAAGTATTCGGCCACGGTGAAGGGGACCGGGCTGATGGGGAGCTGCGGGAAAGCCAAGGGACCGAGGTCCTTCTCCATGTGACGCAGGAGAGCTGCGCGGATGGTCTCGCGGTAGAGGACGCGGCCGGAGACGAGGTAGCGGACCATGTTGCCGTCGGCGTCGCCCTGCAGGAGCGTGCCAACCTCATTCACATACCCAAGCGGATCCAGCCTGACCGGAACAGCCTCCACGTAGACCATGGGAAGTCGGCCGCGGGCTTCGAAGAGGTCTTCATCTGAAAGCCAGCCTGGATACGGGTCGGGTGTACGTACGCTCATGGTTAAGTTCTACCCCATCCCCAGCCGAACTTCCTTGGAGGCGTTCCGGTGGCTGCGAGGTTACGCTCTCGGCGGTATTGGACGGCTGGAATCGACTCGTGTGGCTTCCCGGATGTTATGTGGGCGAGGATTTTCTCCTACGGATGCGATCAACCGGCGCTTCCGCAGGGCAGCTGCCAAGGACTAGCTGCTTGGGCTCGCCGGCGCCTGCTGCGATGGTGATTGTTCGATCACGATCGACGCCGGCGCTGCGCCGCCCGCAGCATCCGGGTTGGCGACGTACAGCACGTCCTCGCTGATCCTGGCTTCGATTTTCGCTTCGGTGAGCCGGTGCAACAACGGCTCCAGGCCGCCGTCGTACTCGAAGGAGAGATCACCGTTGGCGCTGTCCGCGCCGTGGATCGCCCGCAGGATGCCGCCATTTTTGGTTGTGAACGTGGCTGATTCGTCGTCCTCCGTGCGCGGCCGGGCGCCGATGTTCCGCAGATCGTTGGCCGCAAGGCCCACGAAGGGACTGATCCAGTTGCCCACTACGGCCAGCGCTGGGTCGGCCTCCGTGGACGTGGCCCAGGTGCCATCCGCTGCCCTCGTGGCAGGGAACGCGAAGAACTCAAAACCGTCCTCGGCAGAGATCCGCACGGTGGGTCCGTCCTGGGTTTCGTTCCACTCTGCCTGGGTGCCGTCTTCTTCGGTGCGGCGCGCAAATTCCGCCAGGTTGCCCACCTCCACACCGAAGATCGTGGAGCCGTCCAATGGATGGCCGTGCTCCACGAAGCCCACCGCGAGGCGACCCGAACCGGCGTCGAACTCCCACCAGCCGTCGTCGTCCACGGTCTTCACCAGCCCCAGCGCTTGGAGGAGCGTGGACCACTGATCGGGCCGGGACGTGTAGTGGGTGGGGCGGGCTCGCAGCATTGGTCCTCCTGGGCTGGGTAGTCACTTCCCAGCCTATGCCGCGTGGCCTTGCCTGGTGCGGCCCGTTTCACAGCAGAATAGGCTCATGCCCATTGAGCTTCCGGAACTCCTTCTCAAAGACGGCGCCGCGTGGCGCGACTGGCTCTCGGCGCACGCTGCCGAGAGCCCGGGGGTGTGGTTGATCCTGCACAAGAAAGGCGGCACGGTCACGGAGCTGGACTACGACGCCGCCCTGGATGAAGCACTGTGCTTCGGCTGGATCGACGGTCAAGCGAAGAGCCGCGACGACGAAAGCTACATGCAGCGCATGACGCCGCGGGGCCGCAAAAGCATCTGGTCAGCCCGGAACGTGGGCCACATTGCCCGGCTGGAATCCGAAGGCAGGATGACCGATGCCGGACGTGCCGCCGTCGAAGCCGCCAAGGCTGATGGCCGCTGGGAAGCTGCCTATGCAGGTCCCGCGGACTCCGTGGTCCCTGACGATCTGGCTGCCGCGATCGCCGCGGTGCCGGAAGCGCAGGCGATGTTCGAGGTCCTGACCTCCCAAAACCGCTTCGCGTTGATCCACCGCACCAACGGGGTGAAACGTGCAGAGACCCGGGCCCGCAAGATTGCCGGGTTCGTGGAAATGCTCGCCCGGCACGAAACGCCGTATCCGCAGAAGAAGCGCCCGGCTGCCAGCGGCGGTTAGAGCGTGGCGGCAGCTTCCAGCGTCATCCAGGCTTGAAGTTGCGTGGACAGTTCGACGGCGGCACCCACCGGATACGTCTCGGCCGCCGGCCGCAGGGGATTGGGGGAGAATATGAGCGCCGGGGCTTCGGTGGGGGCTTTTGAGCGCCCTGGTTCCGGCGCCTCACGGCGCGTCAGCCAGAACGCCCCGGCCGTAGCGTGCACCAAGGCCCGGGCAGTGTCCCGAGTCGTTGCGGGTAGCCGTTGGTCCCGCGCGGCGAGTGCGAGGTAGCGGACCAGGATGCCGGTGAAAAGTCCGCCGTCGCCGGTGCCGTCACCATGGATGACACGTGTTCCGGGGACCGTCAGTTCGCGGGACACCGACTCAACCAGCCGCGCAGCACGGTCCAGGTTCTCCTGGCCACCAAGTTCCAGCAAGGCACCAAGGATGGGACCTTGGTTGTAGGTGTAGACGGCCTCCTCGAGGACGGTCTCGCCATTGCGGATGCGAAGTCCATCCAAGTAGACACCCCTTTGCGGGTCGAAGAGCCTGCTGTTGAGCCACGTCACCAGCGACTGCGCCCGTTCCCTGTGCCCAGTCCGCGCAAAGTAGAGCGCTACGGGAGCTGTGGCAGGAGTGTTCTTGAAGTCCCGCTGGGTGCTCCAAAACGTTCCGCCGCCCAGATCGTCTGTGGAGGCCGAGTGGAACTGCAGGGTCAGCTTCTTGCGGACGTAAGCATTGCGCCGACGACCCGGTTTCCTGGTTTCCTCCGCCAGCTTCTCCAGCCGGTGCGTAGCGAGGGCGAGCCACGCCATGTCGTCGTAGAAGTGGTTCTCGAACCTCAGGAGGTTCCGCAACCGGATGGTGGTGACCAGCCGCGAAGCGAGCCTGCCCGCACTGGGGCGGGAGACGCCGTCGAACTTTGTTGTAGTGGCCAGCTCACGGCGGCCGGCGTCCACCAGGCAATCGACATAGTGCGCCTGCCACCAGTAATGCCAGGGACCAAAGAAGCTGCGGAGAGTGGTGGCGGGAAGGCTGACCGCCCCGATGTGCGTGCCGGGAAGGAAAAGCAGGCGCCGGCCGAAGGTCCGCGTCACAGATCGGGCGGCCTGGTTGGCGCGCAGTGCCCACTCGTTCGGGTCTGTGAGGGGGAGCGGCTGGTCGGCAGCGAAAGCGTCGGCGGGCATGGCCCCAGCCTACCGAGGGTGCGCCGGATCACAATTCCAGTTAACATGCATTAACGGATTTTGGGTCTGCATCAAGGAGGATGAATGGACATCAAGGGCACGGTCGCGCTGATTACCGGTGGGGCATCAGGGCTGGGGGCCGCTACCGCACGGCGGTTGTTCGAGGCCGGAGCGTCGGTGGTCCTGGTGGACCTGCCGCAGTCGGCAGGGGATACGTACGCCGCAGAACTGAACACCTTGGGTGCAGGTTCTGGTCCGAGGGCTGTTTTTGTCCCCGCGGACGTCACCAATGAAACGCAGGTTCAGGCCGCCGTCGACGCTGCAACCGCCCTTGGCCCGCTGCGGATCGTCGTTAACTGCGCCGGCATTGCCACGCCCGGCAAGGTGCTGGGACGCGACGGCGTGCTGCCCCTGGAAACGTTCAACAAAGTTATCCAAATCAACCTCGTGGGAACCTTCAACGTGATCCGGCTCGCCGCCGCGGCCATGGTGGAAACGGAACCGGTTTCCACCGAACTGGGCGGACCCGAGCGCGGCGTCATCATCAACACCGCATCCGTGGCAGCGTTCGAAGGCCAGATCGGACAGCCTGCTTATGCTGCCTCGAAGGGTGCCGTGGCGGCCATGACCCTGCCCTTGGCACGCGAGCTCGCACGTTCTCTGATCAGGGTGGCCACCATTGCGCCCGGCATCTTTGAAACACCCATGATGGCCGGTCTTCCGCAAGCGGCACAGGACTCCCTGGGCCAGCAGGTCCCGCATCCAGCGCGGCTGGGCCGTGCGGCCGAATACGCACAATTGGCCGCGCACATCGTGGAGAACGCCATGCTGAACGGTGAAACCATCCGGCTGGACGGCGCCATCCGCATGGGAATCAAATGATGGGCGACTACAGCGGCGGCGCGGATTCCCCAACTCCCGGGGCGGTGCCTGCCGGCTCCGCGGGCGCAATGGCTTCCTCGGTGGCGGGGCTGCCCACCGCGGTGGCGGGGCTGCCCACCGCGGACTTCTTCGACTTCGAGTCACTGCTCAGCGTCCAGGAACAGCGGAAACTTAACGAACTCCGGGCCTTCCTTGCCTCGGAAATCGCCCCTTACGCCGGGCAGTGGTGGGAAAAGGCCGAGTTCCCGGAACACATCCTGCCCAAGCTCGCGGCGCTGCGGCTCAGTGCACCGGCCCAGCGGGGGTACACGCACCTGTTCGCCGGCCTGGTGATCGCCGAGATGACCCGGGTGGATACCTCGATCGCCACGTTCTTCATGGTCCATCATGATCTCTTCGTTGAGTCGCTGTACGACTTCGGGAGCGACTCACAACAGGACCGTTACCTCGACGACGCCTCCAACCTGCGCACTACCGGCGCCTTCGCGCTCACCGAGCCGAACCATGGGTCCGATGTAGCCGGTGGCATGGAGACTACAGCGCGCAGGGTCCAGCGGGCAGCTTCCGACGGCGGTGACTACTGGGTGGTCAACGGCGCCAAACGCTGGATTGGCAACGGGACGTTCTGCGACTACATGCTGGTGTGGGCCAAAGACGAAGCCGGCGGAGCCATCCGCGCGTTCATCGTTGACGCTTCCCTGCCTGGCATCACCCGCAGCCGCATTGAAAACAAGATCGCGCTGCGGACGGTGCAGAACGCCGACATCCGGTTCGTGGACGTAGAAGTCGCCGAATCGGATCGCTTCGCCGGGATCAGCAGCTTCTCAGACACCAACCATCTCCTGCGGGGCTCCCGGATCATGGTTGCCTGGCAAGCTGTAGGCCAGCAACTGGCGGCGTTCGACGTTGCCCGGCAGTACGCCGTCGAGCGCATGCAGTTTGGAAAGCCGCTCGCCAAATTCCAACTCATCCAGCAGCACCTTGTGGACATGCTGGGAAACGCGGTAGCCAGCATGGGAATGATGGTGAGGATCGCCCAGCTGCAGGAAGACATCTCCACGGATGCGCAAGGCGTTCGCCACGGCGGCGCCGACATGGCCCAGGTGGCCCTCGCCAAGGCCTACTGCAGCGCCCGGATGCGGGAGACAGTGGCTCTGGGCCGGTCAATTCTCGGCGGAAACGGAATTGTCACCGACTACCGGATCGCCAAAATCTTCGCCGACGCTGAAGCCATTTACACCTATGAGGGCTCCTACGAGATCAATTCGTTGATCGTTGGCCGCGCAGTGACGGGGGTTTCAGCAATCACCTAGTCCGGGTGGGCTTGGCGGTCCGTCATTTAGTCTCGGGGGAGTTTCTCGCCGGCTTCCACCCGTACATCGATCGAATTGCCCCGCACCGGCATGGGGCATGTGCCGTACGGGGTGAAGGCGCTGGGGTAGTTGATGCTGCGGTTGAAGTCGATCACAACGGACCCGTCCGGGCGGGGGCGAGGAATGAAGACTTTTCGCCACTCGTCCGTGGTAGCGCCGTTGGTCTCATCGTGGAAGGTCACGTTGAGGGCGCCCAGTTTCTCTTCCTCCGCGTGGAGCCGGATTTCATGGGGGACGCCCTGTACCCGGAAAACGACTTCTCCCACTGAGCGATGAACCCCGTCCACCAAAGGATTGGCTGTTCCGATGGGAACATCACGAGGCTCCTCGTACGCTTCGAAATGTCCTTGGATGACCCACTCGGGGTTGTAGTCGTAGCTGGGAACGCCGTTGAACTCCGTGAGAACGGGAGAACTGTTGTCCCGGGTGCGGATGGCGTACTTGTCCGCACGCATGGCAAGTTCCACCACCACTTGTTTACCGTCGACGCCACCGTACTGGACCCACATCAGTGACTCTTCATCCTGCAGGACTGCGCTGACTGTCCCTTCCACGGGCTCGCCGGTCTGGACGAACGTGAGGCCGTCCGCTGCGCTCGCCGAAAGAAAAGCGGTAGAACCGTCAGTTGACCACAGACCGGGGGCGAGTTCGACCTCGGCCGGGTCCGACTCCAGCCACTGGAACGAGGTCAGGGTCAGCCAGCCGTGCTCGGTTGCCAGCGCCGAATGTCGGCCCGCGCGAAACCGCTCCCAACGGGCCAGCTGGGCATCGGTTGCTGTGGTGGGCGAGCTCATGTGTCTCCTCGGCTTGTCTTCGCGTCACGTGGCGTGATTGCACTCTCCTCAACTATGCGCCGGGCGTGGGCATTCCCTGAACTCGAGTCGACGCCGGGGGCGCAGCTGGATTGGACCGGCTCGCGCTGGCCCCCAACCCATGCCAGCGCGAGCCGAGATTGAAGAACCGGCTGATGGGCCGGACATCATGTGCCCCGCCCATCAGTCGATCCGGCCCTCCGCGGGCCTTGTTAGTGCGACCTGCGGCCGGACCAGCGTGATCCCGCGAAGGCGAGCAACGATCCGACGGCCAGGAGCGCGGCCGCTATGAAGACGAATGCAGCACCCTGCGTTCCCGTGTTTGCCAGCGGCTCCTTAGGCTCCTCTGCAGCAGGCTCCGACGGGTTCTCCGTAGGCGCAACAACCAGCAGGGGGTCTGTGGTCACGACAATCGGCTCATCCGTTTCAGTGGGCATGGATGTGGCCGTGGGAGTGGTGGTGCTTGGGTTTGGTGTGGGTGTTGCCGTTGCCGACGGCGTTGCTGTCTGCGTTGGTGTTGCCGTGGGGGTGGAGGTGCTTGGGCTACGTGTGGGTGTTGCCGACGGCGTTGCGGTCGCCGTCTGCGTTGGTGTTGCCGTGGGGGTGGCGGTGCTTGGGCTTGGTGTGGGTGTTGCCGACGGAGTTGCGGTCGGCATGGGCGTGCCGTTGCCAGTGCCACTTCCGCTGCTCCGGCGGGTTAGGGCCGCCACAGGTGTTTCCTGCCCCGAGATTGTGACAGTTCCGCTGTTCTCGTAGACGTCCAATGCAGCATCAGTCACCTGGGTCACAACGTAGAGCTCCACATGAAGGCCTTCGGGAAGGCCAGTCCAGCTCGCCGTGAGTTTCTGCGGAGTGCAGTCGAGGGTTGCAGGGTACTGCTCGTTTGCATAAGGCTCGGTGATGTTCCCGTCGTCGTTCAACACGCGTCCAACGCGGGGTGTGACCCGGCTGCAGTCGATCTCCATGCCAGCAGCCGGAGTATCGGTAACCACCACATCGTTGGTCTTCGCAGCCATCGGAGGCATGTAGAAGATCGATTCAAGGACAGTCTGGGCGGGGTCAACCCACCACATGGCCTTGCCTGCTTCTGTCGGGAGGGACGGACCGCACTCCGATGTGCAGGGCTGAACAACCACTGGGACGCGCAGCACTGTGGAGCCGACATTGAAGCTTAGTTGTTCAACTTCGCTGTCACCGGGATCAACCGAGTATTGGGTGCTGAAGGAACACGTTCCGCCGACATTGAGGGGCTGGTCTGCCACAAAGTCCGTCAGCGTGAATACCACCAGACCTGAGTCGTTCGCCATTGCGGTGGCCACTGTTTCGCCGTCAGGATTTTGCAGATCGAATTTTGTGACTCCAAACCACCGCAGTTGCGGGGGCAGCTGGATGCTGAAGGTGTCACCTGGCCGGGAGTTGTCCGGCACGGACCATTCACACGTCAAATCCACTTGGTCCCACTGACTGGAAACTACTGATTCCGTCCTCAAGGTGACTTCCGCGTCCGTCAGCTCTGCAGCGTTGGCGGGCAAAGCAGACATGCCCAGCCCCAGGACGGCCATGACAACCGCCAGAAGGGCGGCCACCAATGACGCGGTTTTTAGATGGATCTGATTTTTCATGTGCTGGATGGTCCTTAGAATCCGTGGTGAGATGCTCCGTCAATAGATGAGTGTTGGGCCATGCTGGTTCGTGACGGCGTCATTCGGGAGCCGGCCTATTTTGTTTCGCAGGATCATTCCTGAGCTGCTGTTGCCGTTGCGGCGGCCACCGCTGCACCAGCGGAAGACAACGGGTAGAACCGCAGCCGAGCTGGGCCCAGGGCGCCATCCCCCAAAGCTTCCAGTGCGGCTTTGCACTCGACCAGCCGGCACAGGTTGCTTTCACTGAAAGGGAACAGCACATGCACGGCGGAGTTTTGGTACATGGCCATCGCGCCGGTGCCATGCAGTTGCCCTTTGACGGCTTCTCCCAACCGGGCCAACAGGGTCCAGCAATGGCTCCGGCTGTCTCGAGGCCCGGCGATGGAGATGATGGCCATGGCATGCGCGCCCGGGCAATCGGGCCCGGTCCCCAGTGAGGAGACTTCATGGATCCGCCGCTGGAAGTGTGCTTGCGTAGCCAGTCCCGTGTAGACATCCGTGCACGAGATCGGCGGCGCCGTTTCCGCAACCTCGGCCCAGCCTTCCGCTACGGACTGCAGGGCATCGACGTCCAGGGTCTTCTCCGCGGCTGAAAAGAGTGCCCGGAAATCCGTCATGGTCTCACCGATGCCCACGCCATTCCTGGCCCGCGCGGCGCCGAGCGATTTTGCTGCAGGTGCCGGAACGGATGCGCTGGCCGCCAGTGAGGTGACGACGGTCCGGACTTCGGGCAGGAACCAGTCAGCATGGAAGCGCCAGCCGGTCTGGTAACTGGTGGTCTGCCATCTACGCAGCAAAAGGTGCCGCGAGAACGTGCACTCTGCGAATGATTTTGTCCGGAACGATGTCATATCCGAAGAGTGTGCGGAGAAGCCGTTTCGTGACGAAGCGGACGGCAAAAATCGTTGCTAAAGACAGTGTATAAACCGCGTCACGTCTGGCCGCCTACCCCCACTCAATAGATATGGGCAGGATTATTTACGGGTTGGGGGTGCCTTAGATGGCACGAAGGTCACAAGTGGACAGTCAAGTGGACGTCGACGTCGATAGCGACGGACACCTCATTGGGATGGTCCGTGCCGGCGAGATGTCCGCATTCGACGGGCTCTACGAGCGCCACGTTTCCATCGCCTCTGCCGTAGCCAAGCGCAACGTGGACAATCCGAGCGATGCCGAGGACGTTGTTGCTGAGGCGTTCCAGTCCGTGCTGCAAAGCCTGGTGGCAGGGAAAGGGCCGGATACCTTCTTCCGGGCGTACTTGTTGTCCACGGTAACCCGGCTGTCCCACCAACGGAATCGAAAAGCCGGCAAGGTCCTGCCAAGCAGTGACGAATCTGTCCTGGACCAAACTCTGGCAGATTCCGATACAGCAGTCAGCGCCTTCGAGTCACAAACCGTGGCCAAAGCATTCCGTGCCCTGCCGGAACGTTGGCAGGCTGTGCTGTGGTACCTGGACGTTGAGCGCATGAAGCCGGCGGCCGTCGCTCCCATTCTTGGGCTGTCCGCCAACGCGGTTTCTGCACTGGCGCTCCGGGCACGTGAGGGGCTCAGGCGGCATTACCTTCAATTCCATATCGCAGACCAGCCTGATGACGGGTGTGCCGCGTTCGTCACGAAACTAGGTAACTACCTCCGGGGCGGACTTTCCAGTGCAACGGAGCGCAAAGTTCGCGAGCATCTGAACGGCTGCTCCAAATGCACGGCAGCCCTTGCAGAACTGAAGGATGTCGAGAACAGCATGAGGGGGGTACTTCTTCCGCTGGTGACGGGTATCCCAGTGGCTGCGTGGGCGGCAAAAGGGGGTGGGCTGGGAATTCTTGGCGGGATGGCGCCGGCAAAAGCGGTGATGGTCGTTCCGACCCTTGCGAAACCCGTCGTGATGGCTGTCATTGCAGCGGCAGGCGTGGGGCTGGTCTTGGGAGCAGTGGGAATAGTGGACCAACTGACCCCTGACGCTTACATGGAAGAGCGCGCCGTCGAAACCGGCGCCCCTCCGTTGGACAAGGGCCCAGCGCTGGTTACACCTTCAGCGTCCCGAACCGATACACCGGACCCTGCCCCGTCGGTCTTGGTCCAGCCGGCGCCGGTGGAGACCACCCCTTCGGTGTCAGTGCCGGAGCCGTCAACGGAGCCCGTGCCGCCACCAGTTCCGGAGCCGGATCCCGTTCCGGTTCCGACGCCCACTCCCACCACGCCTGCACCAGTTCCCTCTACGGTGCCCTCGCAATCTGGACGGGCACAGGTCTCCGGTACTGCCAAGCGCACCTCTGAGGGCTACTTCCGCGGCACTGCCATGGAAGTCGACTTCAGTGCCTCAGGCACCCGGCCCTTGGGCGCAGGTACGGCGGTGTTTGCGGTGGGCAGGGATTCACGGATCGTGGAGAGCTCCATCGAGGCACCAGAAGGATGGTCGTGTTCCATGGCGGGTGGCACTGAAGTTACGTGCAACACGGATTCAGTCCGGCGCAGCGATCTGCACTTCCATGTGACTGTGCAATCCAAGCGCCATAAGACCGACGGCGTACTGAGGTACTCACTGAGCGGGAGCGGCCTGGTCACGGGAGAGTTTGAGTACCGCTATTAAACGGATTCATAGGCAGCGTCACGAATCTCCTTCCCTGCCCACTACTTCTACGGCGGTCTCCGGAGATGGGAACCGTGCTAATTCGCTACGCATTATGGGGGCATTATGGAAGCAACGCTGTTCGCCGTTGCTGGTTTGTTGGGGATTCTGGTGGCTGTCTGGGCTTTGGTTCCAGCTGGCCGGAACTGGTTCGCGCGGAAGTTCAGTTCACCGAACAGGCTCCGTTGGACGTTGGCCGGTTTGGGAAGTTTGCTGCTGCTGGCCCTCGCGGGGTGTGCAATCGGACGCACGCATCCGTCCTGGCTGAATACCGTGGTTGTGTTTGCAGGCGCAGGGCTGATCGTTGCGTGCCTTGTTGCTCCGGCGTTTCGGATCCGCTATAGGGTGGCTGCCCAGCCTAGAAGGGTGCTCGCCATCGGTGCGCACCCTGATGATCTGGAATTGGCCTGTGGTGCCACGCTGGCCAAGTTGTCCGACGCCGGCCATGACGTCAGGACCATGGTGATGAGTGCCGGAAGCAAGGGCGGAGACAGCCGTGTCCGGGTAACGGAGGCTGCTGCAGGCTCGGACTTCATGGGCGCCACTGCAGTGCAGGTCCACCACTTCCAAGACACCAACTTGTCCGAGCATGGGCAGGAGATGGTGAAAGCGATCGAGGAAGCCATTGAGGACTTCCGTCCGGACGTTGTCATCACGCATTCCCGCAATGACTACCACCAGGACCACCAAGCGGTCCATAGTGCCACTATGCGGGCGGCGCGGCGGCACTCCTCCATTCTGTGCTTTGAGAGTCCGTCATCCACCCGGCAGTTCGATCCCAGCGTTTTTGTGGACATCGCCGGGTATGTGGACGTGAAAATCCATGCCGTGGGCATGCACCGGAATCAAAAGGGCAAGCCGTACATGAGCGCTGAAAGGGTCCGCAGTCTCGCGGCCTTCCGGGGCTCACAGGTCAAGACCACCTATGCAGAAGGTTTTGAACCTGTTCGATTGCTCGGCTCCGCGGTAGGGGAGTTCTGATGGTACGCGTGCTGGTGACGGGTGTTGGCGGGCCGGCAGGAGATTCCCTGGCACGTCAATTGGTGGACCAAGGACATTGGGTTCTGGGCGTCGATATGAAACAGGTCCACGCTTCGGCGGCGGACGCAGTGTCCGTGGTGTCACCCTCAAGTGCACCCGGCTACTTATGGGAACTTCGCGGACTCGTAGCCACTTATGAGATAGAACTGGTGGTGCCAACCGTCAGCGACGAGCTGGTGATGGTGGCGGAGGCCAGGGATGATTTCGCTCCGGGAGTCGAGATCCTGATCGCGGACCCCACACCCGTCCGGATCGCGAATGACAAATACCTCACCATGAAGTGTCTTGCCAACGCCAATGTAGGTGTTCCGGATTTCGCGTTGCCGGGGGATTTCAGCTCAATCAATGAGGCAATGGCCCGTTTTGGCGGATCCTTGGTGGTCAAGCCCCGGGTGTCGCGCGGTGGACGCGGAGTCCAGGTCCTGGAAAGGGCTGCCGACGGCGGAAGGAACGCCGCGCGCATATGGTCCTCATTGGACGATTCCTGGATCGTGCAGCGCTTTGCGCCGGGCGCCGAGTATGCGCCTGTGGTATTTCGGCCCTGGCAGGAGTCCGAGCAGGACGATCTTGTGGTGGTGCTGGAAAAGACAGAGCTTAAACATGGTCGCGTCGGCAACGCGCTCTCGGTCAGGAGAGTGGATACGCCGGAGGCGCCCGACATCGCCCGGATAGCGGAAGCAGCCTCCGCCGCACTGGGCCTGGCTGGTCCCGTCGACGTGGACGTCCGCCGCATGTGGGACGGAACTCCGGTGGTTCTGGAGGTCAACGCCAGGTTTGGCGCCAACAGTGCCTACGCCCCGGAACTCCTGGAACGGGTCCTGCGGAGTTATGTCAGCGGGCCAATGATGGGACGGACTGTGTGAGTTTGGTTGACGCGGCCATGGCGTTCGTCCAGTGTGGCGGCTTGGTGATCCTGGGTTTCGGAGCGGTCAAGATCGCCTACGTTCCACTGGCCTTGTACTTCAACTGGTTCCACCGCTCCAAACCTCCAAAGCATCGCTACTCGGTTCTCAGCCAGCGGCCGTTGGTGTCTGTAATCGTCCCCGGCTACAACGAAGCCGTGGTCATCACTAAATGCGTCGAGTCGATCCTGGCGAGCAGGTATCTGCGGCTTGAGGTCATTCTGGTAGATGACGGCTCCACCGATTCCACCGCACGCATTATGGCGGGACTGGCGGAGCAGTATGACAGGGTGCGCTTCCTGTCGCAGACGAACGCCGGGAAGGGGGCCGCCCTCAACTATGGAATCGCCGCAGCGCACGGCGACATCCTGATGTTTGTTGACGCGGACGGGATCTTTGCCCCGGACACACTCATGAACATGCTGGAAGGTTTCGACCATCCAAAAGTGGGAGCAGTATGCGGCGATGACCGGCCCGTGAACCTGAACCGTGTTCAAACCATGATGCTTGCCGTCCTGAGCCACGTTGGCACAGGTCTGGTCCGCAGGGCCCTTTCCTTGTTGCACTGCCTGCCCATAGTTTCCGGGAACATCGGCGCCTTCCGGAGCGAACTCGTGAGGCAAGTGGGTGGATTCCACGAGGACACTCTTGGTGAAGACCTCGAACTGACGTGGAGGGTCTACAAGGCCGGCTACCGGGTTCGCTTCCAGCCCAGCGCCTTGGTCTACGCTGAGTCGCCCTCCACCATTGGAGGACTGTGGCGCCAGCGCGTGCGGTGGTCGCGCGGGCTGCTGCAAACACTCCGGATGCACGTCGGGATGCTCGGGCGGCGGCGTTACGGGCTGTTTGGCATGTTCCTGGTGTTCAACGCCATCACCATGGTGGTGATACCCGTGCTGCAACTTGCCATCTTGGCGGTCCTGCCCTTTCTCTACATTGCCGGTGAAGGTCCGGTGCCGGGCCAGGTCTTCGCGATTCTTGGCTGGTTGGGCCTTTTCGTGTCTCTGGCCTTGGTGTGTTTTTCCATTGGTCTTAACCGGTCATGGCGGGATCTGCGATTCCTTTGGACCCTGCCGTTATGGCCCTTCTATTCGGTGTTCGTTGGACTGGCGTTGGCCAGCGCAATCGGCAAGGAGATCCGTGGCACACCGGCCAAATGGAACAAGTTGCAACGCACCGGTGTCATCAGCGTGATTGCTGCCGAGGCCAAAGTCCCGAAAGAGGTGGGCGCGTGAACCGCGCAGCCTCAGCGATCGCAGGCGCCCTGCTGGCCTCGACCCTGACGATGGCCTCGTGCGCCGGGGAACCACTTCCCAAGCCTGCGGACCGCATGGTCAACCTGGGCTTTGAGGACGTGGTGAACAGTGAGCCCGGCTACCTTGCGAAACTCTCAGAACGTTTGGACTCAGTGAATGCCACGGCGGTGTCCATCTCCGTTGGACGCACCGATTGGACAGCTTTCCCGTGGCCGGACCAATCCGGGGCGGAGTCCAGTGAGGTTTCCCAGTCAGGACGGGACTTCGTGGCAGAGTCCATCACGGCGCTGGAGACTGCGGATGACGGAAGCAAGCGCGATGTCATCCTGACCATCGACGTCTTATTGGACCGCGCGCTGAAGGAAGATCCTGCCCTTGCCGGGAGGAACGTTGACGGGGCGGCATCCGATTCCTTTGCGGGTGTGTGGTCATTGAGGCACGGCGCGGCCGGTACCCGGCTGGCTTCCCTCGCCGCTGCTGTCGCCAAGAAGTACAGGCCCTCGGCAGTGAACCTCACAGAGCTCATGTTCGACGACTTCACTTTCGGCGGCAACGATCTCAAGGACTTCAAAGTCACCACCGGCTCCACGGACTGGCCCCGAAACGGTGACGGAACCATCGATACGTCAGACCCACGAATCCATACGTGGCGCAGCGAAGCTATGGCGGACATCGTGCGCAAGGTGAGTGCCGCCGTCGAACCTTATGGTGTCAATCTGGACATGGACGTGCGCTCGCCGCGCGATTCCCCGTCCGGGGATCGGGCGGACAGCGGACATGACTACGATCTCCTACTCAAGCAGGTGGACCGGCTTCACGTGTGGGAGTACGTGGGGCTCAACGGCGAACGGTCCCCGAAGACCCGGGAATTGGCTGAATCCATGAACCGCCGCGCGGGCTCCCGAATGTCCTTGTCGGTGGGACTTTGGTCCAATGAGGGCCGGATATCGGCGGGAGAGTTCGGTACGGCTTTGCGGGAGGCGGCGCTCGGCGGGGCCACTTCGGTGTCCGTGACACCTGCCAGCCTCATGGAGGACCAGCACTGGGAGGAACTGAGGAAGGCCTGGGCCGGGTAGGTGAGGACTGTCGAGTCGATTCCCCGAGGAGTACGCTGACCGCATGGGGATGGACACAGTGGTTGCAATCGTGGTCAGCGGTGCCCTGATACTCGGCTCTATTTGGGCCGGCACGGGACTTGTTCAACGGGGCGTTCCAGCGAAAGGTGCTACAGGCACGCTGGGGAGCGTCCTCTCCATGATTGAACCCGCCACCGGTGCGCCTACCAGGCTAGAGGCGGCTGCTGCGATCGAGGAAATGCGGCAGCGCAGGCACGAGAAACTCTCCGCGGGGCCCGGCCTGGTGCACGATGAGCTGATGAGCGGCAAAGTGGTCCTGCCCGGGCGGGCCGATTCGAAACGTGAAGCCAAAATCTGAGACGCATTCCATGGGTCGAGTTCGGGGCGGGTAAGATCCCGTAGGAAACCCTAGTAATCCGGCTCACAGTATCCAGCGCAGTGTACGGGCCAAAACCAGATCCCGAAGGTATGCATCCATGGTTCACACTGCCCCTCAAGACACCGATCTCGCTG
Organism: Arthrobacter sp. YN; assembly: GCF_002224285.1. Classification (GTDB taxonomy): domain Bacteria; phylum Actinomycetota; class Actinomycetes; order Actinomycetales; family Micrococcaceae; genus Arthrobacter. The sequence continues at coordinate 839,630 of NZ_CP022436.1, forward strand.
CAGAATTGCGCGCCGACGTGCGCCGCGTTTCCACGCTCCTGGGTGAATCGTTGGTTCGCCAGCACGGTCCGGAATTGCTTGCCCTGGTGGAGCAGGTCCGCCTGCTGACCAAGGAGTCCAAGGAAGCCGCGCGCGGCGGTGCTGATGCCACCGGGCCTTGGAGCGCGCACGACGTCGTTGCCCAGGTCCGCGAGTTACTCGCCTCCCTGCCGCTGGACCAGGCGACGGATCTGGTGAGGGCCTTTGCGTTCTACTTCCACCTCACCAATGCGGCGGAACAGGTCCATCGTGTCCGTGGCCTCCGCACCCGGCAGGAAAAGGATGGCTGGTTGGCCAAAGCCGTTTCCGAGATAGCCGGCCAAGCGGGTCCCCAGGTCTTGCAGGACGTGATCAACGAACTCGACGTCCGCCCCATTTTCACGGCGCACCCCACGGAAGCTTCACGCCGTTCCGTGTTGGACAAGGTCCGTAAACTCTCCGATGTCCTTGCCGAGCCCACGGCGGAAGGCACGTCCGCGCGTCGTCGACAGGACCGGCAGCTTGCAGAAATCATCGATCAGATGTGGCAGACCGATGAGTTGCGCCAGGTCCGCCCCACGCCCGTGGATGAGGCACGAAACGCCATCTACTACTTGAACAGCATCCTGACCGACGCCATGCCGGAAATGCTGACGGACTTGTCTGAGCTTCTGGCCGAGCACGGTGTCGCGCTTCCGGTGGCCGCCGCGCCGCTGCGGTTTGGTTCGTGGATCGGTGGTGACCGTGACGGCAACCCCAACGTCACAGCTGCTGTCACCCGGGAGATCCTGCAGCTGCAGAACCAGAACGCCGTGCGCATCAGCATTGCCTTGATCGACGAACTCATTTCGGTGCTGTCCAACTCCACGGCACTTTTTGGGGCCGACCAGGTACTGCTGGACTCGATCGCCGAAGACCTCAAGAACCTCCCGGGGCTGGACAAGCGCATCCTTGAACTGAACGCTCAAGAGCCCTACAGGCTCAAGCTGACATGCATCAAGGCCAAGCTCATCAACACGGGACGCCGCGTTTCGGCGTCGACGTATCACGAGCCAGGCCGCGACTACGCCACCACCTCAGAGCTGCTGGCAGAATTCGGGCTGTTGGAGGACTCACTGCGGAACCACTCAGCCGCGCTGGTGGCAGATGGTGCTCTGGCCCGTGTTCGCCGGGCAATCGCAGCCTTCGGCCTGCATTTGGCAACGCTGGATATCCGCGAGCACGCCGATTACCACCACGACGCTGTTGGCCAGCTTGTGGACCGACTCGGCACGGAGAAGCCGTACGGCGAGCTCAGCCGTGAGGAGCGCTTTACGTTCCTGGGCGCAGAACTGGCCTCCCACCGCCCGCTCTCCGGGCACCCCATCAAGCTGGAGGGTACTGCCGACGGCACGTATGACGTCTTCCGGAGCATCCGGCAGGCGCTTCACACCTATGGGCCGGACGTAGTGGAGACGTACATCATCTCGATGACCCGGGGCGCTGATGATGTCCTTGCCGCTGCCGTCCTGGCCCGTGAAGCTGGACTGATTGACCTTTTCGGGGCCAAGCCTCACGCCAAGATCGGGTTTGCCCCGCTGCTGGAAACCGTGGAAGAACTGCGCGCTTCTGCCGAGATCGTGGACCAGTTGCTGTCCGATCCGTCCTACCGGGAACTCGTCCGTCTCCGCGGCGATGTCCAAGAGGTCATGCTGGGCTACTCCGATTCCAACAAGGAATCCGGAGTGATGACCAGCCAGTGGGAAATCCATAAAACCCAGCGCAAACTGCGCGATGTAGCCGCCAAACACGGCGTGCGCGTCCGCTTGTTCCATGGCCGTGGTGGTTCCGTGGGCCGCGGCGGCGGACCGACATACGACGCCATCATGGCGCAGCCGAACGGCGTCCTTGAAGGTGAGATCAAGTTCACCGAGCAAGGTGAGGTCATTTCGGACAAATACTCCCTGCCCGAACTGGCACGCGAAAACCTTGAGTTGTCCCTTGCTGCGGTGATGCAGGGCTCGGCTCTGCACCGGACTCCGCGTACTTCGGAGGACGAGCGCGAGCGCTACGCGAACGTCATGGAAACCATCTCCGACGCAGCATTCGACCGTTACCGCACCCTGATCGACGATCCCGAGTTGCCGGCCTACTTCCTCGCCTCCACCCCGGTGGAGCAGTTGGGTTCGCTGAACATCGGATCGCGCCCGTCCAAGCGTCCGGATTCCGGCGCAGGCCTCGGGGGTCTCCGGGCTATCCCATGGGTCTTCGGTTGGACCCAGTCCCGGCAGATCGTTCCGGGGTGGTTTGGTGTGGGTTCAGGCCTGAAGGCTGCCCGCGAGGCAGGCAACACCGACCAGCTCCTGGAGATGATGGACCGCTGGCACTTCTTCCGCTCGGTCATCTCCAACGTGGAGATGACGCTTGCAAAGACTGACATGGAAATTGCCGGTCACTACGTTTCGTCGCTGGTCCCGGAGGAACTTCACCGCCTGTTCCACATGATCCGTGACGAATACGAGCTCACCGTGGCCGAAATTGAGCGGCTTACAGGCGAGATCGAGCTCCTCGATGCCCAGCCCACGCTCAAACGTTCCCTGGAAATCCGCGATCAGTACCTGGATCCCATCAGTTACCTTCAGGTGGAGCTGCTCCGCCGCGTGCGCGAAGAGTCCGTGTCCGGAACCGAGATCGACGAACGGCTGCAGCGGGCCATGCTCATCACGGTCAACGGTGTGGCCGCGGGCCTGCGCAACACCGGCTAACAAACGCTCACTCACGTCCCTCGGGGTTTCAAGGGTCCCTCTCTCATCTGGTGAGAGAGGGATCCGCTCAAGGGCGCGGTATGTGAGAGAGGGATCCGCCCAAGGGCACGGTACGTGAGAGACGGTTAGGGTGGTGGGATGCCGTCGTTCCAAACCAAGTTGAAGATCACTGGCCTCAAACCGGGGAATGCGCCTGAGTCAGTGATGGCCGCAGCCGTGGAAGCCTTGGAAACCCGCCACCACGTGGAGTCGAACCAGCTGGATATCGTGGGCGGCGTCCCCCAGATCAGCCTGCGCTTCACAGTGGGCGACCGCGATTATTCAGGTGAGAACGACGAAGCCCGGACATCGGCAGCCATGATGCGTGACGCCGTCGAACGCGTGGCCATCACGGGCAGCCTTTACGTTCTGCGCCGCAGCCGCGGACGCTGGTCTCCGGTCTAACGACGCTGGTCTCGGGTCTAAATCGGGGAAGTTACTCGGGCTGGGGTACGTCGCCGGGCTTGTCGGCGTCGTACGGTTCGTCCACGGGTGAGCGGCTGCCGCGGCGCCGCGTGACGATCAGCCCCACCACCACGCCGATCACCAGGCCGACGCCCACGCCGATGAGTGAACTGGCCCAGAAGGGAAGCTTGGTGGTGGAGCCGGTGAAGTAGCCGAGGCCCACTTGCCAGACCGCCCAGAGGACCGCGCCCAAGCCGGCGCAGAGGCTGAAACCGCGGACGGAGACGTTGGCGATGCCCGCCGCCGAGGACGTTGCGAGCCTGCCTCCGGGGATGAACCGTGCGCCGATGATGGCGCCGTAAGTGGAGGAGCGTCCGGCTTTGGCGATGGCCTCGTGGATTCCGCGGTGTATCCGACGACCCCATGACCACCGGTCCAGGACATGGCTGATGCGCCGTTTGAACAGGATAAAAACCGCCATGTCGCCGAGCCAGGATGCCAAGGCTGCAAGGAACAAGATCAGCCAGAAGTTGGCGTGGCCGTCGGCGGCGAGGGCACCGCCAGTGATCACGACCATTTCCGAGGGGATGGGCGGGAAGATGGCGTCGCCCAGCACAATGGGGACGATCCACAGGTAAATCGCGGATCCCCATGTCTCCGGGGCGGTGATGTCCATGGGCACAAGGTACCGCACTTGCCGCATCCGCCGCTCCGGCGCGAGACTGGCGCCATGCGAATCGACATTTTGCGGGGGGACATCACCACCCGCCCGGTGGATGCGATTGTCAACGCCGCCAACTCGTCTCTGCTCGGTGGAGGGGGAGTGGACGGTGCCATCCACAGGGCCGCGGGTCCGGAGCTCCTCGCCGCCTGCCGCGAACTGAGGCGCACCGAGTTGCCGGACGGGCTGCCGGTGGGCGCCGCCGTCGCGACCCCGGCCTTCGGGCTCCCTGCCCAGTGGGTGGTGCATACGGTGGGTCCCAGCCGGCACGCGGGGCAGACGGATCCGGCGCTGCTCGCCTCGTGTTTCCGCGAAAGCCTGAAAGTCGCGGCCGGGCTTGGTGCCAGGACGGTCGCCTTTCCCGCGATCAGCGCCGGAATTTACGGATGGGACGCCCGTCAGGTTGCCGAGGTAGCGTTCGACGCCGTGGGGTGGTTTACGTCGTCGTCTTCCGTCGGCGCGGCTGCGGACAGCCCGCTTGAGGTGGTGGAGTTCGTGCTGTTCTCGGAGGATACGACGGCGGTCTTCCGGACGGTGTTCGGACTCCCATAGCTGCTCAAGCGTGGGCTTCGCTGAGCTCCAACTGGCTGCGGTATTCCACGGGTTGTTTGGTAATGGGGTCAACAAACCGGATGCCGCGGGCCAGGAGTTGGAGCGGCTTGCTGTAATCGTCCGGGGCTTTGTCCAGCAGGTCCGGGTAAAAGGCATCGTTGATGATGCCCAGGCCCAACGAGGCCATGTGGACGCGAAGTTGGTGCGTTTTTCCGGTGTGGGGTTCCAAACGGTACAGCGCGCGTTGGTGGGTGCCGGCGTCGAACGTTGTTGTTTGTTCGATCCGTGTTTCGGCGTTCGGTTCGCCGTCGATCACCTCGGCCAGCAGGTAGCTGCGGGACTTGGTCATGCGGTTGCGGACCACAGCGGGGAACTCGACGGCGGGATAGCCTGCGGCGGGCGTCGCGGCGGACACGCACTCGTATTCCTTCTGGACCTGGCGCTTCTCGAAGAGCACTTGGTACTTCCCGCGGGTCTCCGGGTTGGTGGACAGCAGGAGGAGGCCGGCGGTCATGCGGTCCAGCCGGTGCATGGGGATGAGGTCCGGAAGGTCCAGCAGGTTCCGGAGCCGGACCAGCGCAGACTCCTGGATGTAGGTCCCACCGGGAGTGGTGGGCAGGAAGTGTGGCTTGTCCACCACCAGGATGTGCTCGTCCTGGTGAAGGATAGTGATTTCCACAGGCAGCCGCGTCTCTGGCGGCAAGGTCCGGTAGTACCAAATGAAGGTGTGGTCCTCCAGTTTGGTGTTGCGATCGAGGGGAACACCGCCTTCGCCCACGATCTCGCCGGCCTCGAAACGGTCCTCGATGCCTCGGGGGTCGATGTGTCCCCAGCGATGCATCATGTAGTCCATGGCGGTGGCCCACGGGCCCTCGTCCGGGAGGCGCAGACGGGTCGCGTTCACGCCGTCGCGCACGGGGAGGGGGGATTGCATCACCGGACAATTCTACTGTGGCCGGCAACGACGACGACTACCGACGATAAAAAAGTTCTTGACAAGAAAAGTTGTCGGTGACCATACTTGAAGCATGTTGGACATCGAAGTGATCGAGGACCCGGCCGCGGCGGAAGCGTCGTTGGACCCGATCCGTACCCGCATCCTCCACGAGCTCGCCGAGCCTGCGTCCGCAACACAGCTGGCCCTCAAGGTCGGCCTGCCGCGGCAGAAGGTGAACTACCACCTCAAAGCGCTCGAACGGCACGGGTTGGTTGAGCTGGTGGAAGAGCGGCGAAAAGGCAACGTCACCGAGCGCGTGGTGCGTGCAACGGCGGCCTCGTACCTGATCTCGCCCGTCGCCCTGGCCTCGGTGGCCCCGGATCCACGACGCTTCGCGGACCGCTTCTCCGCGTTTTGGCTTCTCTCCCTTGCCTCGCGCACCGTGCAGGAAATGGGCAAACTCATCTCCGGCGCCGCCGTGGCGAAGAAGAAGCTGGCCAGTTTCGCGATCGACGGAGAGATCACCTTCCGCTCTGCGGCGGAACGCGCAGCGTTCGCCGAAGAGCTCGGCGTGGCGGTGACCCGACTGGTGGATAAGTACCACGACGGCGCCGCTGCCGCGGAGGCGGGCGGGGCGCGCAAGCACCGGCTCGTCGTCGTGCTTCACCCCGCACTCAAGACGCAACAAGAGCCCTCGACAGATCAAACAGCAGAAAAGGACCAAGGCAATGACTGACAACCGGAGATTCGACATCGTGGCGGACACTGAACTGCCCGGTACTCCCGAGCGGGTATGGAATGCCGTCACGGCGGACACAGCGGCTTGGATGTTCCCTACGGATCAGTGGCCCGACGTGAAGACCACCGAGGAGTTTCCCACGCACTTGGTGTCCCGGATGGATGGCCCGGACGGCTGGTTCAACCAGTTGGAGCATGTACTGGAACCGCTCGACGGCGGCCGGGCAAAGCTGCACTACGTCCACAGCGGGATCTTCGCCGACAACTGGGACGAGCAATACGACGGCGCCAGCAAGCACACCGAGTTCTATCTCCACACCTTGGGCCAGTACCTGCAGTACTTCGACGGTAAGCCCGTAGTGTTCACCGACATCCAGGCGCCCGCTTCTTCACAGACCCCCGAAGGATTTGTGCAGCTGAAGAAGGCCTTGGGTGTGGAGGATGTTGCTGCCGGCTCGCGATTCGACGTGAACGTCGACGGCGTGGGGCGGCTCAGCGGCGAGGTGGACTTCTCCAACGGGAACTTCCTGGGACTGCGGACCGGCGACACCCTCTACCGCTTCTTCGGCCGCAATGCTTTCGGCGCGCCGGTGGGCATGACCGTGCACGAGTTCAGTGGTTCCGGTGACTCGGAGCTCACGGCCAAGGCCTGGGGCGGATTCCTGGAGAAGGTCTACCCGTAGGCGGAGCGGGTTAGGCGGCCCAGGCCCGTGCCACGGATTCCAGGGCCGCCTCGTAGACTCCAGCCCAGTCCGTTGCGGGGTCATTCATTTGCGCCAACTCAAGGCTGACCAGTCCGTGGACCTGCCCCAAACCGCCATCGCCACCATGGTGGGATCGTCGTTGCGGAGCACTCCGGTTGACTGGGCAGCCACCACCGCCTCCACCAAGGGGAGCATTGAATCCGAGGCGACGTCCGGCGTCGGGCTGCAGTCAACGTAGGCGGCCAATGCGCCGCCGAACATGAGCCGGTACAACGCCGGATGTTCCAAGGCCCACGCCCGGTAGGCGCGCCCAAGCTCCAACAGTCCGCCCTTCGCGGCTTCCTTTTGAGAGTCGCCGAAAGATCGAAAACCGTCGTCAACGGCGGCCGTCAGCAGCTGCGCCTTGCCGCCGAACAGCGAGTAAATGGCCGTGGTGGAGGTCTCTGCCGCGGCGGCGACGTCTCGAAGAGTGACGCGGGCAGGTCCTTCGCGGTCCACGAGGTCTGCGGTGACGGCCAAAAGACGCTGCTGGACGTGCTGATCATGAACGATGGGTCTTGCCATGCCTCCAAGTGTTTCATAACATTGTTTCATAACAACGTTACGAAACTCGCAGTCAAGACCGCAGTCAGGAAGGATTCGCATGGCACAGGAGATTTTCCCCGGCCGCTTCACGGCGGACATCGAGCGCGACACCGTGACCGTTTTCCTCATCGGGATGCGCGCCAACCGGTGGTGGAAGATGGGCCGCGTGGCGAAGGTTGCCTCGGCCATGCCCGCCATGATGCGGCACCTCGCAGAAAACCCCGGGGCTGGATTGCTCGGCAGTGAGCAGTGGTTCGGGCGGACCACCATGCTGCTCAGCTACTGGGAAAGCCCCGGGCATCTGCGCAAATTTGCTGCTGACAAGGATTCGCCGCATCTGGGTCCGTGGCGGAAATTCATGAAGGAGATTGCGGGCAGCGGCGACGTTGGTGTGTGGCACGAAACGTATCAGGTTCCGGCGTCGGGCATTGAAGTGGTGTACAACGGGATGCCGCTGTTCGGGCTGGCCAAGGCAACCTCGCATGTCCCAGTGGGCCCTGGCAGCAACACGGCGAAGCAGCGCATGGGCGGGAAGCGGAGTGCGGCGGCTTAGGCAACCGCGACGACGGCGGGTCGCGCGGCCTTGAGGGTACGGCGCAAGTGGGGGGCGGCGTCGAGCTTGTCCTGGGCGGCGCGGAGCGCACCGACGGCAAACTCCAACTGCGCGGGCGGCAAGGTGTAGGGCACGCGCAGGTAGTGCTCGAACGCTCCGCCCACTCCAAAGCGCGGACCGGCGGCCAAGCGGAGCCCGAAGTCGGGTGCGAGCACCGTCAGCGCTGTGCTGCACGGCGAGGGAATTCGGCACCAGGCGGTGAGTCCGCCCTGTGGTCGCTCCACCTCCCAGGATGGTAAGTACTCCGCCAGCAACCCCAACAGCGATTCCCGGTTGCGCCGGAGTTCCTCCAGCCGGGCGTCCAATGGCTCCGAGAATGACCTGATCAGGCGCGCAGCCGCCAACTGTTCCACCACGGGGCCGCCCAAATCCATGACGGTCCTCGTCGCGACAAAACGGGTAATCATCGCTTCATCGGCCCGGATCCACCCGGTCCTGAGACCTGCCCAATGCGATTTGCTCAGCGACCCAATGGACACCACGGCGGGACTGAAGGACGACATGGGAGCCGTGCGGACGCCGTCGAGGTTCAAACCCCGCAACGTTTCATCCACCACCAGCACTGTCCCGGACGCGGTTGCCGCGCGCACCAAACGCCGCCGCTGCAGATCCGACATGATGCGCCCTGTTGGATTGTGGAAGTCCGGTACGAGATAGGCCATAGCGGGTCGCTGGTTGTTCATGGTGGCGACCATCGCGTCAATGTCCCAGGCAGGAGAAATGCCGGCGGGTAACGCCACCGGCAGCGGTTTGCAGCCGGCGGAGCGGATGGCGTCCAGCGCGTTGGGATAGGTGGGGTGTTCCACCAGGACCCGGTCCTGCTTTCCGGCGAGCGTCCGCAGCACAATATTGAGGGCATGCTGGGCGCCGGAGGTGACCAGGATCTGGCCGGCTGTGGTGGGCACGCCCTCGGCGGTGTATTTTTCCGCGATGGCTTCACGCAGGGCGGGTACGCCGACGGCGTCGTACCCAAAGCCCGGCAAGAGTGCCGGCAGCTCGGTCAGTGCCTCCGCGAACGCCCGATGCACCACTTCTCCGGCGGCGGGCAGCGATGCATAGGCGAGGTCCAGCAGCCCGTCCGGAACGGCAAGCCCGGGCGCGCTGACCGGCACCGTGCGGTGCGGGATGCAGGTCCTGCCGCGGCTGCCCTGCCCGGCAGTGAGGAAACCCTGCTCGCGCAGGCTCGCATAGGCGGCGGTGACGGTAGTACGGCTGAGGCCAAGTGTCTGGGCGAGTGCGCGTTCGCTGGGCAGTGCGACGTCCAGTGGGATGCGCCCATCCATCACCAGCAAACGCACGACGTCGGCCAACTCGCGGTAGGCGGGCAGGGCGCCGGAGTTCCAGGAGCCCAGGAGGCGAACGAGAGCAGTGGGATTCAGTGAGCCGGACATAAGACCAGTATTCCAAACTGGCTATGGAATGCAAGGCCAGTTAACGTGGATGATGGGCATCATGATGACCCGAAGAATCACACAACTCCTGATCGGCCTCGCGATGTATGGCATCTCCTTGGCCATGTTCATCCGGGCAGGCCTTGGCTTGGACCCCTGGGACGTGTTCCACCAGGGTGTGTCCCAGAAGACCGGCTTCAGTATTGGCGTTGTGGTCATCGCGGTCAGCTTCCTTGTCCTGCTCCTCTGGATTCCGTTGCGGCAAATGCCAGGGATCGGAACCATCGCCAACGCGGTGCTCGTGGGACTCTTTGCCGACCTTGGACTGTGGCTGATCCCCGGGTTCTCCCACCTGGGAGGCCAGATCGCCATGCTTGCCGGAGCCGTGATCCTCAACGGTATTGCTTCTGCCTGCTACATCGGCGCCCGCCTCGGTCCCGGCGCCCGCGATGGCCTCATGACGGGCCTGGTTCGCCGCACGGGATGGTCCGTGCGACTGGTGCGCACCGGCATCGAAGTGGTGGTCCTTGCCGTGGGCTTCCTGCTGGGAGGCTCCGTAGGTGTGGGAACCGTGGTCTACGCCTTGGCGATTGGCCCGATCGTGCAAGTGCTGCTGCCGAAATTCATGGTTCCGGAACGGGTCAAGGCCACGGACGGCACGACTTCCGGTCCGGCAACGGAACCTGTGGAAGCCGTGCCGACAGCGCCCGCTGCCTAAGCCCAGCCGCTTGACCGGCGCAACCTAGCGGCACACCCCCAGATCCTCGCCGTACCGCAACCAGTCCGGCAGGTCCTGCGTCAGGGCATCGCGGATGGCGGGCGTTCCAGCGCTGCGCCAATCGACGTCGTCGTTAATTTCTATCTCGTACTTCTTCCACTCGAACCAGTTGATCATTTTCAATTGCGGAAACTGTTGGTGGGTTTCGGGGGAGAAGACCTGGCGCCACCAGGCCCGCTTGACGTCCAGCTCTGACGCTCCACCGCGCGCCGGCGTGAAGATCGCAGCCGTCTCCGGAATCCCTACCGGCTTCTGATGGTCCACTCCGTAGACCTGGTAGAAGTCCGGGACGGCACTGTCATCGCCTGCGGTTCCGTTGTAGGTGCCGGTAAGCATGGCCAGGAATTTGCCCGGCTCGGAGATGTCGTTGTTGCCCCAGGGTCGTTGGTTGCCCCAGTGATACAGCGACACGCCCACCCAATCCACGGCGTCATCCCCTGGGTAATAGGGGGCGTAGGTGTCATCGTTCATGGTGAGCGTACCGTCGTGGTCAGTGTCCAGGGTAGCGAAGTCCGGGGTGCCCGGTCTGGCGGCGAACTGGCCTCCCGTGAACGGGTAGCCACCGCCGTAGTTCGGTGCCCACATCATGGACGTACCCGGCGCCTGGGTATGCACGGCTGCTGCCACCTTTCGGAAAACCTCCACGTAGCGCAGCGGCTGCTGGCCCCAGGAATACCAGGAACCGTTCATCTCATGCGCAAAGCGCACGACGACGGGCGTCCCCTGATCGTTGATGGCCCGTAAGTCGGTGGCCAACGTGGCGATCACTTCGTCGCTCATGGTCGCCAAACCACCGTGTGGTTCCAGCGTCAGGAGAAGGACGCCGCCTGTGGGACGGACCTGGGTGACGGCGTTGGTGGTGTGGGACCACGTTTCGTCGTCGTATGGGATGTCCGAAAACTGGACCACCACCGCCGGATCATGCCCGAGATTGGCCTGGTGTTCTGCAAGGGTTTCAGAGTTCCAGTCCAGGTTGACGCCCAGCAACACCCCGTCCTTGGGCACGATGGTGGAAGCATCCACAGCCCTGCAGAGGGAGAGCGCCTGCACCACCGGCACCACCTCCTTGGACGCGAAACCCAGTCCAGTGGCGGCGAGGGCCGTCACCACCAACGGGATGAGCAGGCTGGCCCGCCGGCGCTTGCGATTCGGGTGGCCGCTGAAGGTGGGAGGTGCCGGCGCCACCGTCATCCCCATCCCAGGGTGCGGCGCGGACGCGCGAAGAGCCCACGCAAGCGTGACTGCGGCGCGAGGTGACGTGGCCCCGCCAGGTTCGTACCGCCGTCGAGCGCTTCCTGGCGGGTGGCGTAGATACGTGCCACCTGCCCCAGATGGGCTTGGAGCAGTGTTTGGTCGAGGGCGGAGGATGTGCCGAAAAGACGTAGATCGCCGCCGCGGGCGCGGAGCACGTGCAGTACTTCAAGCAGGCCAACGACGCCGGACGCGCCTACAGATGTCACGTCGGCAACGTTCAGCAGGACCACTATGGGGCCGTCGGCCGCGGCTTCTGCGGAGAGGTGGCGAACATCCAGGACGCTCAAAGCGTCCAAAGGGCCCGCGATGGTCAGATCGATTGACGTCAACAAGGTGGGGATGGAATTCGGGGCATGGGAAAGAACGGACATGGGGGCGCTCCTGGCTGGGGGTTGGAACGGCTTTATTCAGGTTTGTTGTCAGGGATGTGTTGGGCGTGAACCTTGTGTGGATTCGAGGACGCGGTTGAGCTCATGCGGGGTGGGAACCGGGCCCGCCAGATCCTCGCCGGGACCGCGGTACCGTGCGGCCCCGATCACCACGCTCAAAAGTGCCAGGTCCAAAGCAACCCAGGCCAACGTGATGAGCGTGGGACACAGCGGAGCTTCCCCGGTGGTTACGCGGGCGAGGCCAATGACCGCGGAAATAGCCAGCAACGCCATGGCCGCTACCTGCAGCCTGACGTGCTGGAAACCGCGTCCCGTGGCCTGTTTGCTCTTGGCCGTGACGGAGAAGGTGAGGTGCCTGCCGAGAAAAACGGCAGCCGCTCCTGAGCAAGTGGCGGCGATCCAGGTGGGAAAGAGCGCGAAAGACCATTGCTGGCCACGCCACAGACCCTTCGCGCCATTGCCCGCTACCTGGAACAACACCTGGCACGAAATGAAGAAGGGAAGGAACAGGCAGAAGAACACCACAGGACTGGCCGTCAACGGATAGGTGCCGGCCCACAGGAAAACCACCGGCGCTGCGATATAGCTCAGGGCGGCAAACCCGTTGAGGTAGCTGGTCATGGTGCCCAGATACATCAGGCGCTGGGCCACCGTGAGGCCACGAAGCAACAACGGGTTGTCGTTGAAAAACACCTGCATGGTTCCGGCTGCCCAGCGATGACGCTGGGAGAGCATGGTGGACACATCCTCAGGCGCCAGGCCGTGGACCAGGACCTCGTGGTGGTAAACGCTGCCCCACCCCATCGCGTGAAGGTGCATGGCGGTGGCCATATCCTCGGTAATGGTGGTGGTGTCCATGGGGTGGATGGCCAGTGCTTGGTCTGTGTGCGCCACATCCACCGACTCCAGGACGGCGTCGAGTTCGGGCACCACATCATCCATGGCATCAGGTACTGACAAAGCGGCCGTATGGAAGGCTACGCGGAGCTCGAAGGTGATCTCCGCCAAGACATCGCCCCTGCGGACCTGGTGCTCCGCACGCGCCATCGCTTTCAACGCCTCTTCGACCACCGGCATTGCCGCGGGGTGGCGCCTGCCAAGTTCACCCAGGAGATCCTGCAGCCTTGAGCGGCCCTTACGCAGGGAACTCCACGTCTGTTCCGTGGCTGTGCGCGTGTAGCGGGTCAAGCCCAGGGCCATGAGGGCTTCCCGGCGCAGGACAGCATTCGAGCCGCAGAAGAACGCCGCGTCCCAGCCATCCTTGCCTTGCTGGATGGGGCCGTAGAACAGTTCCGCCTGGCTGCCCAGGGGATCCCGGTCTGTGACATTCCAAAAGTGCTGCGGGGTTTGGACGAAGGCCACTTCTTCAGCATCGAAATAGCCCAGGACGCGGTCCAGGAAGCGGGGTTCAGGGACCTGATCGGCGTCCAGGATTGCCACGAACTCACCGGTGGTCATGGACAGGGCGTTGTTGACGTTGCCTGCTTTTGCGAAGCGCTGCCTCCCTTCCCATTCGGGTCCGCGGGTGATGTACCCGACGCCTATCTGCCCGGCTGCCTTCGCGAATTCGGTGCGGTTGCCGTCGTCCAGGATCCATGTTTGGTGCGGGTACTCCATATCCCTGGCGGCGATGGCCGTTTTGAGGACAAGGTCGAGTGGTTCGTTGTAGGTGGCGATGAAAACGTCTACCGTCCTGCCCGGAAGGGCCGGCGGGGGAGGCGGCCGTCGTCGAGCGTTCCACATGGTGACCGCGTACAGGGCGGATTCGCCCAGGCTGTAAGTCTCGGCCACCACGAGTGGCAGCGAAATCCACCATGCGTCCCACGCGACCGTGCCGGACCATCGCCAACTGATGTAGATCAATCCAAAGGAAACCACCAGAACTGCAAGAATCCTTACCAGTATTTGTCTGTAAATGCCCATTTTTAGCCTCCGGTAACTGCTGGGGAAAAGGCCAAGGCGCGCAGCATGCCCGAACACCCTCGGAGTGAAGGTTGGGAGGACACGGCTGACGCGCCTGGAGCATGCATCGTCGATGCTCAGAGGAAGGAATTCGGCTGCGAACGGAATTTCCCTATGCCATCTGGGGTGACATCATTTTCATCGCCCAAATGGTTCCTCATTCCACTTTCCCCCGCTTCTATTTCATCGCTGTTACGAAAAAGAAAAGTAAAGTCGCGGTGATTATTTCCAGGCCGTGACGTTTTGTGTGTCGTCCTGAAAAGGCTTGCGCGCGGATTGCCGCACCGTCAGAGTGGCAACCATGAAGCGAAGACTCATGCCCCTGACGATGCTCGTCGCCGGCCTGACCCTCGCAGCTGCTGTCATAGCTCCGGAGCCGTCCGCAATGGCCGCAGCGGGCATGCCGGCCCCGGGTGCGCTGGTGTGGAGTGACGAGTTCAACGGCCCTGCCGGCACCGCGCCGGACCCCGGAAAATGGTCCTACGACACTGGAGGATCCGGCTGGGGCAACGGCGAACTCCAGTACTACACGTCCAGCCCCAGGAATGCCGCAGCAGACGGCAGGGGAAACATGGCCATCACGGCACGCAAGGAGAATCCTGCCGGCTACCAGTGCCACTACGGCTCATGCCAATACACGTCCGCACGCCTCCTCACCGCCGGAAAATTCAGCCGGACGCAAGGTCGGTTCGAAGCCCGCCTTAAACTACCTCAAGGGCAAGGTATGTGGCCCGCATTCTGGATGCTGGGCAACAACGTCTTCACCGACGGTTGGCCAGCCAGCGGGGAACTGGACGTCATGGAAAACGTCGGCAAGGAACCCGGAACTGTGTGGGGAAGCATCCACGGCCCCGGCTACTCGGGGGCGAACTCGTCCAACGCCAGCTACACCCTCACCAACGGCAAAGCACTGGGTGATGCCTTCCATACGTTCACTGTGGACTGGGGACCCGAATCCATCACGTGGTACATCGACGGCACTCCCTACTCACGGAAAACCAAGGCCACAACGCCGGGCCCTTGGGTCTTCGATCACAACTTCTTCCTCCTGCTGAACCTTGCCGTGGGAGGCAACTGGCCAGGATCACCCGATTCAGGCACAGCGTTCCCCGGGTCCCTGCTGGTTGATTACGTCCGCGTGTATGAACTCGCTGCTGCTCCATCCCCACCCGTCACCACGGCCGGCATCCGGATCCAGGGCTACGCGGGTAAATGCATCGACGTTGCCGGCCGGCAAGCTGTGGATGGCGCTCAACTGCAACTGTGGGACTGCGATACGGCAGCCTCGGAGCAATGGACTTTCGCCGCCGACGGCACCATCCGCTCACTGGGAAAATGCATGGACGTGGCCTGGGGATCCACATCCAACGGCGCACGCATCCAACTCACCGGCTGCAACGGCAACGCGGCGCAGCAGTTCGTCCTGAACAACGCCGGGGACCTGGTTAATCCGCAGGCCAATAAGTGTGTTGACGTCGCCGATTGGAGTCCATCCAACGGTGCACGGCTGCAATTATGGGATTGCGCCGGGTCCGCCAACCAGAAGTGGTGGCGGATGGCGTAGGAAAGCGTCCGACGGCGGCGCGCGACTTTACGGGGCCCGTTCGACTATTGCTGGGGCGGCTGGGGAGCTTCCTGGAGTAGTCGGCCGGCGCGTGGGTGTGCGTCGTCGTCGCGGCGGCTGGTGGGTCGCCCGGCCGGGCTGGTTGTTCTGGGCCCGGCCGGGCGGGGCTACGGCTGGGCTGGTTTTCGGTGGAGTGTTTGCCGTTTCCGCTTTACGGAGCCGGCTGGCACCTCGGGCAGAAGTAGATGTCCCGTTCCTCGGTTCCATCCGGGCCGGCCAACAGGCCACGCCGAACCGTGGCGCCACAGCGCCTGCACGGTTGGCGTTCCCTGCCGTAAACCCAATACCCGGGCCTCAAGGCGCGTGGGCCCAGAGTGGTCCGGCGGCCTGGGCCAAGGTTTTCGCCGAGGAGCCGCTTGGCGTCGTTCACCGTCGTGGCGAGGTCCGGAACCTCTCCCACAGGGAGGGCGGGGTGGATGCCGGAGAGGTAGCAGGCTTCGCAGCGGTAGATGTTGCCAATGCCGGCAAGCTTCCGCTGGTCCAACAGCGCGAAACCCACGGTGACGTCCGGCTCGGCCCGCAGCCTCCGCAGAGCTTCTTCCTCGTTCCAATCGGGGCCGAGCAGGTCCGGTCCCAGGTGTCCAACTATCTTGCCTTCCTCGGCGGTGGGCACCACTTCCAGGATGCCCAGTGAGAACCCCACTGCGTCAGCCGTGGCTGTGCGGAGCACACACCGTGCCGTATGGCCGGGCTTGGTCCATCGACCACCCGGCGGATAGATCATCCAGTTCCCCTCCATTTTCAGGTGGGAGTGGATGGTCAGGGCACGCGGCCTTTTGCTGGCGCCGGGTGCCTCGTCCACTGGGCCGGTGAGGCGCATCAAGAGGTGTTTGCCCCGGGGGACCACCTCGGTCATGGTCCAGCCTGCGAGGTTCAGGGTGGCGAAGCGTGGCACACGGAAGTCGGAGGCCGTGATGGTTTGTCCGGCCAAGGCCTCGTTCAGCCGCGACGCAGCGCGCCAAATGGAATCACCCTCAGGCACGGATCCGGAGTCCCTTCGGAGTGGAGTAGGCGCCGGCTGCTGCCAGGGCAACGGCAATGGGGGTTTCGAGGAGGTCGTGGCCGTTGACCTTCTCCATGAAGAGCTTGTCTACGGCGCCGCGGCGCACCACATCCACCAAAGCCTGGGCCGCAAGAGCCAGCACGGCTTCGTCTTGGTTGAACGTGAGCAGCGTCTTGCCGCCGCGTTCCACGTAAAGGACCAACGCGCCGTCGACCATCACCACCAACGCTCCGGCCTTCCGACCGGGACGGTGCCCGGACCCGGCGTCGACTGACAAAGCAGGCCAGGGAAGGGCCGCGCCGTACGGATTGGCAGGATCCGTTGCGGCCAAGGCCAAAGCCGACGGTTCTGCCTTGGAAATGCGGGCATCCTCTGTGAAGGACCTCAGCCGGTCCACCGTTGCCGGGACTGCGAACTGGGCGGCACCCAAATGCTCGATGAAGTAGCCGCGGCGGCACCGGCCTGCCTCCTCCAACCGGGCAAGCACTTTGTACATGAGCCCGAAGCCGCCAATGATGTTCTCCGCCATGACTGAACCGCGGGTCACCACGCCGTACCTGTCCAACAGCAGTTCGGCCGTGCCGCGGGCATGGATGGTGGGATCCAATTCCGGGGCAGGCAGGGCCGACCATCGGCCCACAGCAGACGGCGGTGCAGCAGCAATTCCGCCTGATACCGAGCCGTAACGACCGCCGGTAAGCCCGGGCGAGCCCAGCAGGCCGGTCCCGTGCGAGCGCCCCAGCCTGCTGAGGCGGGGAGCCCGCGCCCTCGGGGCCTTGGCCACCTGCCGGTGGGCGGTTTTGCCGCCGGCGATCATGGCACGCACGGGAGCGAAGGTATCTCCTGTCACCCTGCCGGCCCAGACCAGGTCCCACAGCGCAGAGACCACGGCGTCGTCACTCAACACCGAATCCATGCCGCCCGCCACGTCAGTGAGTTGCCGGAAGAAGTAGCCTCCGCCTGCGCTGAAGTGCTCCAGGAGCCGCTGTTGTGCGTCGCCGGGTTCGAACTCGGGGGAGGGGTTGAGGGTCAGCTCGGCGGAATCGGCCACGTGGAGGCTGATCCAGCCGTCGTTTCCCGGGAGCGAACCGGCACCGGACCACAGGAGCTCGCCCGCGGCCATCAGTTCGTCGAGCATGGCCGGTTTGTAGTCCGCCACCCGGCTCGCCAGCACCAAAGGCTCCCAGGCTGAGGCGGGGATTGGTACGCCGGACAGCTGGTCCACGGCCGTGATGATGCCGTCCAGTCCGCGCAACGCCTGGCTCCGCGACTTGCCCGGTGGGGTGACGTTTTGCCAAGCCGGCAGGAACCGCCCGTAAGCGGCGGTGTCAACGGGCTCCACTTCGGCGCGGAGGGCAGCAAGGGAACGGCGGCGCAGCTTGCGCAGAACTTCGGCATCGCACCACTCGCTGGACGGCGGGGCGTCCAGGGTCATGAGCTCGCGATCTGCCCCTTCCGCCATGGGCTGGGGTTCGGCCACAGCGTGTGGACGGAACTCTCCCTCCACCACACGGCCGTCCCCGGCCAGGCGTTTCAGGGCCGTGTTGACCACCGCTACACCGAGTCCCAACCTTGAGGCTGCTTCCGACGCCGTGAACGGTCCGTGCGTGCGTGCATACCGGGAGACGAGGTCACCCAAAGGATCATTGACCGGCTCAATGAACGCCAAAGGAACACCCATCGGCAGGGGAACGCCGATTGCGTCGCGGAGTCTTGCGGAATCCTCCACCGCAGCGAAGCGTTCGACGCCGCCGATGGTCACCTTGAGCGCACGGTTGGCTTTCTGCAGGGAAGCGAGGTGCGATCCGGCGTCGGTGACGGTGCCCGGTGGCGCGGCCGGCGGAGCTTCCTCCAGATGTTCGGCGCCGTCCGGATGATCTGCGCTGACATGCTGCTCCAACGTTCCTGGCTGCTGCATTGTTTCTGCGGGCTCCACGCCTTGAAGCCGTTCCGCCACTTCTTCAACGCTGAGCGGACCCAACAACCGCAGCAGGTCAGCCACGCCCTCCATCCCACGCACGCGCCGGTCAGGGGCCAGCCGCTGCAGCTCCCTTTCAGTGGAGTCGATGACTGCCGCATCCAGGAGCTCGCGCAGTTCCACACGCCCCAGGAGTTCGTTGAGGAGAGTGGAGTCCAACGCGAGGGCGGCAGCACGGCGTTCTGCCAAGGGGGAATCGCCCTCGTACAGGAATTGGGCCACATAGCCGAACAACAGCGACTTCGCGAAGGGGGAGGGCTGCTGAGTTGTGGTCTCCACGATCCTGAGTTCACGGCGCTCCACGGAGGCTGCAATGTCTTTCAAGGCGGGGAGATCGTAAACATCCTGCAAGCATTCACGCACCGTTTCGAGCACGATGGGGAAGGACGGATACTTCCGGGCGACGTCCAGTAATTGGGCTGAGCGTTGCCGCTGCTGCCACAGCGGTTGCCGTTTGGCCGGGTTTTGGCGGGGCAACAGGAGCGCCCTGGCCGCGCACTCGCGGAACCGTGAGGCGAACAATGCACTGCCGCCCACTTCTGCAGTGACGATCTGCTCCAGTTCCTCCGGGTCAAACAGGAACAGCTCAGCGCCGGGCGGCTCATCTTCCATCATCGGCACGCGCAGGACGATGCCGTCGTCGGCCGCCATCGCGGAACCGTCCAGTCCGTAACGTTGCTGCAGACGTTGCCCCACCGCGAGTGCCCAGGGGGCGTGGACGGGCATGCCAAAGGGGCTGTGGAGCACAACCCGCCAGTCGCCCAGCTCGTCATGGAAGCGCTCCACCACCAGCGTTCTGTCGCTGGGAACAATCTCCGTAGCTTCCTTTTGTTCCCTGAGGTACTGAAGCAGGTTGCTTGCCGCGAAGGCGTCCAGGCCACTGGCTTGGCAGCGTTCCATGGCGGGAGCCTCGTCAGCGGCGGAGAGTTCGCGGATGAAAGCGCCGAGCGCCCGGCCGAGGTCAACGGGGCGGCCGAGGGAGTCACCCTTCCAGAAGGGGAGCTTGCCCGGTTGGCCGAAGGCCGGGGAGACCAGGACGCGGTCGTGGGTGATGTCCTCGATCTTCCAACTGGTGGCGCCAAGCGCAAAGACATCACCGACCCGGGATTCGTACACCATTTCCTCATCGAGTTCACCTACCCGGCGGCCGCCCTTGGCCGCGCGGGCGGAGGCAGTGGGTTCACTCCCGTCCCCGCTGCCGGGGGAAGCTGAGCCCTCGACCTCCGTGCCGATGATGTACACGCCGAACAGTCCCCGGTCCGGGATGGTGCCACCGGAGGTCACTGCCAAGCGTTGGGCTCCTGGCCTGCCCTCAATGGTTCCTGCATGCCGGTCCCAGATGATGCGCGGCCGCAGCTCGGCGAACTCGTCGGAGGGGTACCGGCCGGCCAAGAGGTCCAGGGTGGCCTCGAACGCGGAGCGCGGCAGGCTGGCGAAGGGTGCGGAACGCCGCACAGTGCTGAACCAGTCTTCGACGTCAATGCTCCCCAGCGCAGTTGCCGCGACCGTCTGCTGGGCCAGGATGTCCAAAGGATTCGTGGGGATGCTCAACCGTTCAATCTGTCCACTGAGCATGCGTTCCACTGTGACGCTTGTGTGCAGGAGATCCGCCCTGTGCTTGGGGAACAGCACGCCTTCGGAAATCTCGCCCACTTGGTGTCCGGCGCGTCCTACCCGCTGGAGGCCACTGGCAACCGACGGCGGAGACTCCACCTGGATGACCAAGTCCACAGCACCCATATCGATGCCAAGTTCCAGGGATGAGGTTGCCACCACGCACCGGAGCCTGCCGGACTTGAGGTCGTCCTCGATCATGGCGCGCTGGTCTTTGGACACCGAGCCGTGGTGGGCACGGGCCAACACGGGATCGGCACCGGTGGTACTGCCGGCCTGCGCCATCATGTGAGCCGGCGTGGCGGTGGACGCCGGCACTGTGGATGCCGGAGCTATGGACCCCGACGCGCCGGGGCTGTCCTCCGGTGCTGCCCACTCTCCGCCGCCCACTGCCATCAATTGCCGTTCGGCGTAAATTTCATTGAGCCGTGCCGTCAGGCGCTCCGAAAGACGCCGGGAATTGGCAAACACAATGGTGGATTGCTTGGACAGGACCAGATCAACAATCTGTTCCTCCACATGCGGCCAGATAGAGGCCTGCGGCTGTAGGCCGGACGCCGGGCCGGAATCGAACGCTCCGGCAGCACCCTGCAGGTCCGACATGTCCTCCACAGGGACAGTGACGGTGAGGTTCCAGTTCTTCTTCGACGGCGGAGCCACGATTTCGACCGGAGCCTGGCCCGCCAGGAACTGCGCCACCAACTCGCGCGGTTGGACGGTAGCCGAGAGCCCGATGCGCTGCGCCGGCTTGGGAAGCAAGGCATCCAGACGTTCCAGCGAGACGGCAAGGTGCGCCCCGCGTTTAGTACCCGCAACGGCGTGCACTTCGTCGATGATGATGGTGTCCACTTCGCTGAGCGTCTCCCGGGCACGGGAGGTCAGCATGAGGAACAGGGACTCGGGTGTGGTGATCAGGATGTCCGGTGGGTTGGTCAACAGCGTACGGCGATCTGCCGCCGTCGTATCTCCTGAACGGACACCGACCGTGACAAGCGGTGCGGGCAGTCCCAAACGCTTGGCAGTCTGGGTGATGCCAATCAGCGGCGCCCGGAGGTTCCGCTCAACGTCCACGCCCAGCGCTTTCAGCGGCGATATATAGAGGACACGTGTTTTAGTCTTGGGTCTTTTGGTCCGGCCCTTGCCGTTGGCGGGGACGGTCTCCAAACCCGGAAGGGTATCCGTCGGGCTGGAATGAAGCCGATCCAAGGCCCAAAGGAACGCTGCGAGGGTTTTGCCGGAACCAGTGGGCGCAACTACCAGGGCATGCGAACCTGACGAGATCGCGTTCCACGCCCCGTCCTGCGCGGGGGTGGGCTCGGAAAAAGCGCCGAGGAACCATTCCCTGGTTGCCTGGGTGAAACGGCTGATGGCGCCATCCGACGCCTGCGGCTCCTGCATTCATCCATCATGCCCCACGGCCCCGACAGAATAAGACGGCGCCGTGGGGACAGTGTCAGACTGCCTGGAATGCGGTGATGGTCAGGAGCTTGATACCGGCGTTGCTGCACGCATCATGCGGCTCAGCGACGAACAGCGATGCTGTGTCGTTCGGCGGGTAGATACGGAAACCGGCAGCGGGGACCTTGGTGCAATCGCCGTAGTTACCGGCCTGCGTGTAGCGGATTTCGGCCCACGCCGACTTGCCCGCGGCCAGTTCGATCTTGGTGACCGGGGTGGTGGTTTCGCGGGTTGCCGGCTCGCCGATCGGTTCACCATTGGCATCGGCGGTCAGTGAGACACCTGCGAAGCCCTCCAGGATGCAGGGTGTGGTGCCGGAGTTCGTCAAGATCAGCTTCTCGTAGATGCTGCCTGCTGCTCCGCCGCCGGTTGAATCGGTAGCAGCTGTCAGGGACGCTGCTTTGCACAGGGTGGCATCTGCCGGAGCAGCCGACGTCGCCGACGGCGATGGGGTCGTTGTGGCCGTTGCCGAAGGTGAGCTGGGGGTCGACGAGGCCGACGGAGTTGAAGAAGTGGGCGGGGCACTGCTGCTTTCCGCCGGGCTGGGGCTTGGCCCGCAGGCTGCCAGGAGCAGCAGTGAAGCGGCTGCCGTCGTCGTCACAAGTCCGGTTTTAATGCGCTGAGTCCACATGGGCACCAGCCTTGCCCTGGCTGTGACGTGAGTCAATTGAGCCACGGCGAAGTGCCTGGATTGGCGCCCGGATCGTAATCTTCCGGGCGCCAACCCGGGGGCAACTACTTGGAGGAATCAGCCTTGACCGCTGCGGGTTTGGCAGCGCGGCTGCGGAAGAACGCAGCACCGCCCAGGCCCAAACCAGCGATGCCGGCGATCAGACCGGCCCAGCTTCGTGCCTGCGAGCCGTCGTCGGAGGTCACTGCCGAGGCCTGCTCTGTGGAGACGGCGGTTGCAGCGTGGTGGTCACCTTCCGCAACTGCGGGCGTGACGGTGACCGACGGCGCCGGAGCCTTGAGATCGTGGGGGTCCTGGCCCTCCTTGGCGATCTCGGACCAATCGGTCTGGCCCTGCTCGCAGGTCTGCAGCGTGGGGAAGTAGAGGGTCTTGCCGGCTGCATCCGGCAGCTTGACGGACAGGACCAACGCGTCACGCAGGTGAGGGTCAAGCGGGGCCTTGGCCGTGTACACAATCTGGCTTGTGCGCTTGGTGATGGAGGTGCCGTCATCCAGCTTCTTGGGCTCGGCCAGGGTCTCCGTGACCTTCTCCACGGTCCAGTTCGGGTTGACGGTCGGCTGTGCGTCATTCAGCTCTTCGGGGAGTGAAATGGCAACTTTTGTGGTGCCGGACGTGTCGCAACCGTGGGGGATGCCGAAGGTGACCAAAGCGTACGAGTTGGCAGCGGTCTTGTTCGGGTCGGCAGAAACGTGGGCAGAGGCTCCGGCCAGACCTGCCATCATCAGGGCGGCGGTTCCACCGGCGACGGCGGTAGCGGAAAGGGTGCGACGGAGGGCGGACTTGTTCATGGGATTGCCTTTCGGGGGCGCCGGCTGAGGCGGCGCGGGGGTACGGGTTGAAGGCCCGTCACCATGCAAAGTCTTTGCGTTTGCGGCGCGCTGTTGCGTCGCCTTGGTGCCGGGCGGAACTAGGGAAGTACGACGACGGCGGGCGGGCCGCGTCGGCTGTCTTGCCTGAGGTTCCGCCAGGGGCGGGGGATGAAGACGTCGGGTGCGCCAACCGCGACAGGGGAGGCGCCGGCGTCGGGCCTGAACACCAAGGTCGGCAGGGCGAGCAGCGGCCGTAGCCAGGCCGCCAACTGCCAGAGCGCATCTTCACCCTTGGTCAGGACGATCGCAGAAGCAAAGGTAGCGATGACGTGGCCCACCAGCATCAAGGTGCCGAAAGCCGTCCCGAGCTCATGGGTGTGCGCTGCTGCGATGTCCAGGCCGGGGCTCAAGGAACCGCCGCCCAGGTGGTGGTTCGCCGCCGGACCCGTGGCTGTGATGGGCCCCAAGGCCGTGAAGGCCTCGTGAAGCACCAATTGTCCCGCGCCCAAGAGGCCCGCCATGGAGACGAGGTTCAGCTTGAAACGGGTAGCCAGTGTTGCCACCAGAGCCGTCAGCACCACGAGCGCCAACAGGACCGGGGCCGTGGGAAGCGTCCCGCCGCCCACAATGTGGGCACCTGCTGCGAGGAGAACCACCACAAGGGAGACGGCGCCCGACCGCAGAGCATGGAAGGGAGCCCGGGTCCGCGATGTGCGCACGTGGTCCTCCCTGATCTCATTTGTTGCTTGATTGTCGGCGTCTTGATTCTATCGGGAGTTCGGCGCCGGCCTGGCCTCGGATGGGTGGCTATGTGGATAGGTGCGCCGAGGGGCGGGATCCCGGCACTTTGGCAGCGACGAAAGAGGTGAGAGCTAACCCCTCGCCCGCCGGACGAAGGTTGCTTGTGGGGGCTGAGGCACTTTCGCTGCGGAAGTGGAACGACGACGGCGGAGCTCCAGTTTGAGGCTCTGCTCGCCGCGCGCCATGGCCCAGTGATGGTTGGCCGAGAATGCGGGTTTGAGGAGCCAGCTCAGGCGTCGGAGCAGTGGTTTGGCTGCGCTGACCCGCCAATCGTAGGTGATGACCACTTCCGGGCCGTCGGTTTCAAAAGTCCACCGACCTGTTCCATTAAGATCGCCAGCGGCGGTGAGGGCGAAGCCGTCGAGGCTCACGGGCTCTGTGACGGTCAGACGCCAACGCAGGGTATACGGAAGCCAGCCCTTGGTGTGAAGGTCGAAGGCGGCGCCAACGCCGTCGGGTTGGCCGTCGGCCACGGGAGTGACCGTGAGATAGACAGACGGCCACCATTGCCTGAGAGTCCGGGCGTCACCGAGGATGTCCAAGACTTCCTGGCGGGTTCCCGCTACACGCCACACGGTGACGAACTCGTAGTCAGTGCTTCTGCTGGTTCTTTTGGTGGTCCCGGCCATTGTTGCCTCCGCGGTCCGTGCTGGTTCCGATGGTGTCTTGTGGCATCCGGGGCCAATCTACTCCTGGCTTCGTCGAAGGGTTAGCTCTCGCCCCTTTGAGCGCGTGAAAGGGGTGAGATCCGGCCCCTCGGTGGAGGCGAAGACGGAGCTACTCGCCCGAGTTCTCCCGGGACGTGATGCCGAAGGGGGCTGACTTGAGCTCGGTGAAGTTTCCCACGCTGGCCCGGACCGTGCATTGCGGCGTGATCTGCAGAGCAGTGACGGTGAGTCCTGAGCTGTCCACTGCCAACGCCCCGCCACAACCGTCGGCGAACCGCACTCCCTTTTCACCGCCGGTGACTGCGTCGAGCATCTGCGATGGCTTACCCGAGGCCGGGCTGACGTAGAGGGGATTGAGTTCATCGGCGCCGCCTGCCCACACTGGAACCAGCGTGATTTTCAGGGGACTGGGCGTGACAACGCGGGCAGGGGTGCGGACCTCCACACCCTTGAGGCGTTGTACCGGGTACGCGGTGCCTTTGACGGCAGGGTTCTGCGTGGCGGCCGTGGTTGCGGCCGATCCGCTGCGGAGCCAGGCATCGATTGCTTTCTGGTCCGCGGGCTGCACAGGTACCTTGGCGGTCAGTTGTACAGATCCGCCGGCGGCAATCTCCATCCCGGACACCTTCCAGCCGCACTCAACGTCAAGGCCGGTGATGGAAGCCTGGTTACGGCTCACAGCGCCACCATCCCACGTCACAGCCGGGCAGGCATCGCCATCGGCAAGTCCGGGGATGACCTCAAGGAATTCACCGGACAACGGCGCTTTCTGAGCCGAGTAGGACACCGTCAATCGAACCTGGCCGGACGAAGGCTCGTACGTTGCACTCCGCGAAATGGCGAGGCCTGTCGGCAGGGCAGGGTCCTGCAGTTGCGCTGACAGCTGTTGTCCGGGAGGCGTGGGTGCTGCCTGCTGGGTGGCGGGGGACAGGAGGATAAAACCCACCACCATGGCCACGATCAGGAAAACAGCGCCAGCGGCCAGAAGCAGCGCTTTGCGTGTCCGCCAAAACGGGGTCGAGTCTTTTTCCTCTGCCCTTTCCTCCGCTTGGTGACGGACCTCGCGGCGCGGCATGGGGCGTGCAATGGTAGCGCTGCCGGCCTGCCCCAGGTCCGGAGCCACAGCATCGACGCCGGAAGGTGGGACCGCTGCAAAGGCTGCGAGTTCGTCATCGGTAAAGGCGCCGCGGACGACGGTAGCGGGACGTTCGACGTCGTCGAACTCTTCGGGCGCTGTCCCCCGGAGGAGAGCGGGCTTGCCCGCAAGACCGGGCGCCAGGCGTCGGAGGGTCGACGCAGCCTCAGCGGCCGTTGGTCGTTGGTTGGGGTCTTTGGACAACAGCCGATCCAGGACGCTCCACAAAGCATCATCCACCGGAATACGGGGCGGTCGCGAAGAGACATGGCGGTAAGCAACGCTGAAGTCCGTCCCCGGACCCGCGAACGGCGTGCGGCCGGCAAGGAGTTCGTAGAGCAGGACTCCCGTGGAATAGACATCTCCGGCGGGCCCGGACCGGCCTTGGCTGATGAGTTCGGGAGGCATGTACTGCGGAGTGCCGATCAGGCCTGTCGTCTGGCGGATTTTCTCGCCCACGACGTCGGAAATGCCAAAGTCGGACACACGCACGTCGCCGCTTTCACACTCGGACCACGGGCGGGCCAGGAGCACATTGTCCGGCTTGATGTCACGGTGCGTCACGCCCCGCGAGTGGGCGAACGCGAGGGCATCGAAGATTTCGGCGGCAACTTTCACTGCTTCTTCGGAGGGCATCGGGCCTGCGTCCTTGACGACGTCGCGCAGCGAGCCGCCCGCGATGTAGTCCATGACGATGGCCAGCCGTTCACCCTCAACCACCATGTCCCGTACCGTGACGATGCTTGAATCCTGCAGACCAAGCAGCACGGAGCGCTCGCGGACGAACCGCTCTACCAAGGAGGGGTCATCGGCATGCTCCGGGCGCAGGACTTTGGCCGCCAGGGTGCGGCCGTCTGTGGACGTGACGGTCCAGACTTCGCCCACAGCCCCTGAGCCCACCCGCTCCCCAAAGCGGTAGGACGCGCCCAACGCCTGACCCGTTTGTGCCAATTGCATGTCCGTACTCTCCAAAGCTGTCGATCTGATGTCCGGGCCCGTCCCGCGGACCCCTGCAAAGTGTCTGCTGTTGGGTTAGCTCCCGGGGCTCAGGGACTGGATCAGTGACATCTGTCCGCCCACACCGAGGTATCCGCGTCCGGCGGTGAGCGCCACGGGTGCCTTCCGCGGAAGCGTGGCACCCAGCAGCTCGCCGTCGTAATTGACGTCGGGCTGGAGCACGACGCCCAGACGGGACTTTCGGATGGACTTGGTCCAGTGACTGTACAGCCCACGGAGGTCAGCGGCCCGCCCTGAGGCAATAATGCAGAGTCCCGGCGGCCCGGAGGCTACGATCCCCGCAATGGACTGATCGGTGTCCTCGAAGCGTTCGGCGTCATCGATCAAGAGGAACACCGGGCCGCGCTCGATCCGCAGTGAAGCCAACAACGCAGGCACTTCGTCTGTGCCTACGGCTATCCGGTCCAGAGCGGCGGTGGCCAATGGGGAGCGGCGGTCGCAGATTCCCCAGACCTGGGCCGGGCCCCGGGAGGTGGGTACGCCACGGACAGCCTCGGCCAGAGCCAGGAGCACGGTGGATTTACCTGAACGGGCCGGCCCGGCAATCAGGGCGTGCTCGCCCTCATAAATTTCCAGGAAGGCCGGTGAGAGGTCTGTTTCGCGGATTCCCACGGGGATGTGCCACGGCTCGGTCTCGAGTTGTGGCTTCACGCCCAGATCCGCCATGGTGACGTTGGTGGGCAGGCTCCTGATCGCCGTGGTCTTGGCAGGCGCATCTCCCCAGCCTTGGCGGACACGGTCCACAGCGGCTTCCAACCCGATGCCGGGAGTAGCAACGTGCATCTGCAGGGAGGTCCGCGGATCCACGCAACGTCCGGGGAGGGCGGCCGGGACATGTTTTGCCCGCACCCCGAGCGACGAGTAGTCGTAGGTGTCGGCGAGCCGGAAGAGCCACTTCTGCAGCGTTACTTCATTCATCACAGACGGAACTGCTTTTGCACGGGTCGTGGTCACGGCGAAGGAGAGTCCCAGGGCCGGTCCGTCGGCATAGGCCCGGTACAGCAGGCCCAGGAGTTGCTGCCCTTCGAAGTCCTGGAATTCATCGCGCAGTGATGCCAGGCCGTCGAGCAGGACCACCGTGCGGCGATGCGTACCTGGTGCTGCCCTGCGACTTTCCAATTCGGTGTTCAGATGCCGCAGGAAACGCGCTTGTTGCTCCTTGGCGCCGGCGCCGGTTCCCACATATGCCACGGTGTGCGGCAGGCGCTTGAGCATCTCAAGGTCACCGGAACCCATGTCCAGAATCATCAGATCCAGGTCGGCCGGATCTGAATTCTTCGCAAGCGTCAGCGCGATGGACGCCAAGGTTGTGCTGGTACCTGAGCCCGCCACGCCCATCAGCATCAGGTTGCCCACCGACAGATCCCATCCGGCGGCAGACTGACGCTGCAAGTCAGGCTCGTCCAGCAGGGTCACCAGGACGGTGGACGCCTGTACGCTTCCGACCGCTGGACGGCCGGCTGGAGAGGCCTCCTCGGGAGACCCCTCCGCCAAGAATCCTTCCAACTCCACCCGCTCGCCCAGCGCCTCCGGCCAGACCTGCCGCGGAGGGGCGTATCCGGCCTCGGCATTGGCATCCACAACGGCGTCGATAAGGAGATCCAGATCGTTTTCGTCCATTGCAGCGGACCGTGGAAGTACCGGCGCGGGGCGGGGACACCGAACTGCCGGATGTCGCGAACATCGACGGCGGGACCGCCGTCGAGCTGTGCCTGTCCGGTGACCAGCGCGGTCTGGACGGGCGTGATGTCGTCCTGGCCGAGTTTCACAAAGGCGCGGCCCATCTGGGCCCTGCCGATCGCTGAGGCGGCTGGGACCCCAATAACGTTGTTGGAGTCGTCGCGGCTCTGGACGCGCAACGCCACTCGAAGGTTGGTATTGGCGAGAATGTCATCGCTCACCACACCGGCGGGGCGCTGCGTTGCCAGGATCATGTGCACTCCCAAGGTGCGGCCAACGGCGCCAATGCTGACGAGGGCGGTGAGCACGTCCGGAAAGTCCTTGGCCAGCATGGCGAACTCATCGACCACCAGCAGCAAGCGCGGCATCGGCTCGGCGGGGTTCGTGGCCAAGTAGGCATTGAGGTTGTCGATTCCCTCGCCTGCCTCTGCGAAAACCCGCTGGCGGCGCTCCATCTCTGCTTCCAGGGCGATCAGGGCCCTGTCAGCCAGTTGTTCGTCCAGGTTGGAGATGGTTCCGATGGTGTGCGGGAGGCGCTCACAGGCCTTGAATGCTGCCCCTCCCTTGAAGTCCACCAGAATGAAGTTCAATCGGGTTGGATCGTTGCGGGCTGCGAGGCCAGCTACCAGGGAACGCAGGAATTCGGACTTTCCGGAGCCAGTGGTGCCGCCTACCAAGCCGTGCGGTCCGTCCTTGACCAGGTCCAGGGTGAGTGGCCCGTTTTCGCCGGTGCCTATCGGTGTGGAAACGCCGGTGGGGGCCTGCCACAGGCGTCGGATCGTCGCTGCATCAGGGCGCTCGTAGCCAAGCAGGCCCGGCATCCGTACCAGGGCGGGCAAGGAAGCCCCGGGAACGCTGAGCTCAGGATCATCGAAGTGTGCCAGTCGTGTGGCGCAGCGCAGGGCTTCTTCGTGGTCGAGGCCCGCCAGGATGACGTCCTCCACACGGGTCAGGTCCTCAGGCTGGTCAACGGTGGCTGCAGCATCCGTCCCAACCCTGATGATGGTGGTGCAGGACGCCGGCAGTTGTTCCTCTGACGTGGCTATGACGATGCCAGCCACTCGGGGTGGCCGCTGCTGCGGGTTGATATGGCCACCAGGAACGGAACGCCCCATGCCGAGCAAGGCGCGGGCAGGGGCGTCCCTTCCCTCTGTCAGTACGTCGGAATCGAGGACCACCATGAGCGCTGGGGTGGGCAATTCCTCCACGGAGTCCTTCAGCATGCGCAGCATGGCCAGGCTGGTCTCACGGTGCGCGGACATCCAGCGATCGCCCGTGCTGCTGCCGGTTTGGCGTGTGTGGGGGAGCCAGGAGGCCCATTCCCATTCATCGGCCCGGCCGGCGTCGCAGAAAACGCCGATCGTCAGATCTGCCGGACCGACATGCACCGCGGCCTGGGCTACCAGTGAACGGGCCAACGCCATGGCGCCTTCTCGCGAGCCAACAATGCCTACTACGCCGGCGTCGGTCAGGTCCACCAGCACGGGGGCTGCCAGGAGACGGGCTGCCGTGAGGGTTTCCTTGACTTTTTCGTCCGGGCGCGAGCCCGCAGCACGGTCAACCTCGGGCTTCCACGGCACGTCACCCGTGCCCGCATGCAGGACCAGGAAGTCGTCCGAGTCAGCACGGCGCTGCCACAGTGATGTCGCCGGAAGTGCCGGACGGCGGACCACCGTAGCGGGATCGGGGACCATCTTGTGCCGGCGGGCGGTTTCCACCTCGGCGGCTGTGCGGATCTGTTGCTCAAACTCCTTGAGCGCTCCGTCGAAGCGCTCTGCTTCTTCCTTAAGGCCCCGGGCATGGCGGCGCTTTTGCTCGAACCACATGCCCACCGCCATCACCGGACTGAGCATGGCGAACATCGCGAAGCGCATGTCCCTCAGGATCATCACCATCGCAACGGCCATGACCAGCGGCGCCAGCACCGTGATGTAACTGAACTTGTTGGCTGGCGGAACGTCCTTGCGGCTCGGCGGGACCAGAGGATCCCCGGCGGGTGCGCGGCCGGGGCGCGGTGGCCTGTTAAAGGGAGCAGTGGCTGCCGGGGTCAGGTTGTGCAGGCTGCCTGGCGCGGGAGCAGGGGTCTCATCCAAGGCGGGACGGAGGAGAAGGACCGTGCCACCTGCCGTGATGGTGGCCGTTTGAGTGACCAAAACCCCGTCCTCGCCAACAGGTTCCCCGTTGACCAAGGTGCCGTTGGTGGAACCGCCATCCACCACCCGGAGCCCCTCCTCTTCGCGGCGAAGGCGGAAGTGATCCCATGACGCGCTTTCGGTAGGGAGGCTGAGATCGGCATGGGGTGACCTGCCGATGAGCATGTCACGGCCTTCCGGAACATCCACCACCCCGCCCGTACGCTGACCGCCGGCCAGGGTCAGGCTCCAACCACGGACACGGTGCGGCGCGGGCCACGGTGCGCGTGAGATGCGGCTGCCTTCCAGCAGAATCAGCTCGGACAGTGGAGTGGCGCCACGAACCTCTGTTTCGTTGACGAACACAGGTTCCTCAGGGGCAACACGGGGTCCGCCGGCGGTTTCCACTAGGTCGGACAACGTGGTGGCGGGCGCAGCATGGGCAACCTCGCACTCGAAACGACGATCGTCCAGGTCGATCAGCACACGCACCGGGCGCTCCTCCTGTAGTGGAACTGTTCCCCTCAGGCGTGGGGACAGAAAGGGTTGTTAAGGGCTGGCTGGTGCCGGTACCCAGACGAGCCGTGGAGCATTTTCGTCTGCCGGACGAAGACCGAGGTCCTGAGGGGACGCGAAGACGGGAATCACATCAGCGGTCAGTGCCTGGGATTGCGAGAAGTCCAGCGGCGGACCGGCGAGGCCTTCCCCGGGGCCGAAGGACAGGGTGAGCAGCGACGCTGCGACCTTGGACGGTTCCTTGCTCCCGGCCAGTGCAGCTGCCCGGACCAGGGCCACCACGGCGTCATGGCTTCGGGCGTCCGCGGCCCAGGCATCGGCGGAGAAGGGAGTATCGTCCGTCAGGTTCTTGATTTCCGGACTCCCTCCAGCCAATCTGATGCCGGAGAGGAAGGCGGACATGCCCCGCCCTTGGGCGTCCTGCTGAAGCGCGATTGCATCGCCGGTCGCCGGGGCGACGCTGACAAGTTGTCCTGAAGCGGTGCCGTCCAGTTCCGAGAGCGAGGCTGCGAACGCGGGGGTGATGGCGCCGTCGGGAAGTACCAGCGGAACGGAAACGTCGCGTGACTGGAGGGCTTGGACCAGTCGCGCCAGGCGCTGCGGCGTTGCCGCCGACACAACAACAGCGTCGGCAGGGTTGGCAATCCGCGTGCCTTCAGCATCCGCCGGCGCGTCCTTGGCCGGAGGTCGAAGCTGGTCGCCCGTACGGATGGCTGCTTCCTGGGCAAGGTCGGCTACCTCGGGGAAACCCTCGAGCGCAAGGGTGTCAGACACCGTCACGGATGCGGGGGCCTGACCGCCGTCGCTGACCAGCAGCACCCGGCTCTTGCCGGCAAGTACGGTCCCCAATGCTGCCTGGACAGAGGCCGCCGTCGGTCCCGTGGTCCACGTGGTCTGAGTCGGTTCCGAGGCTTCGGCGTAGGGCAGGATGACCGGGAGGTTACGCTCCTCGGCTGCCTTCGCGGCGGCCAGTGCCTGAGGCCCAGTGCTTGCCACAACGACGCCGGACACACCCTGCTCGGCAAGGGCGCCGACTGCGGCACGGGCGCCGTCTTCGGTGCCTTGGTCATTCTGGGTCGGCAGGGCGACTGTCGCCCCGCCTTGGGCGAAACGCTGCGCTGCCACCACGGCACCCTGTGCTGCGCGGTTGTATTCGGTGCCGGGCTCACCGGACTGGCCGAATGTCATGACGACGCCGATCGAAAAGTCCGCCGGCAGGCCGTCAGCTTTCAGGGCAACAGGAACTGTTGCCGCTACAGGATCGGGCCGGGGAGCTTCCGTGGGGCGGTTCAGCGTCATCACCAGGACTGCCGCTGCGGCAATCACGACGGCGGCTCCCGCAGCAATCAGGGCGATGAGACGTGCGCGGGGGCTCATGCTGCACCACCGATCTTCAGCGTGTAAAGCGTCTGAGACGTCGCACCGGCCGGCACCTCGAGTTGGAAGGGCGGCAATTCATCCACCGCGGTGAGCGAGGCCTTGAACTGGGCCTGGCGCAACAGGAGTCCTGCAACGTCCCGGGAACGGATGTTGGCGTAGCCTTCGGCATTCTGTGAGGCAAGGGCCAACTGGAAGTCCGCAGTGTCCGCTTTTGCCGCGCTGGTGGCCATCGAGCCGAGCAGGCCCGAGCCATTGACCGCCCGGTCACCAAGGTCCAACATCACTTTGTTGAGGCTGGAGGCGAGAAGGGCGCTGGCACCTTCGACGTCGCGGGTGGAGCCGGACGTGCTGGATGCGATGTTGTCCAGTGAGGACTGTGTGCTCTTGGACAGCGCGGCAGTCAGGTCACCGCTCTGCCCCAGGAGTTCGTCACGCTGCTTGTTGACAGTTCCCTCGGCGTCCTTGACAACATCATCCGAGGTGGACTTGAGCCCGGAGATGGACCGGTTGAAGGCTGTGGTCACCGATTCAGAGCTGGCATCGCCGATGTCGGCCACCTGCCTCACTTGTTCGTCCACGGTTTTGTAGACCTCGGCAGCGGTTTCGGCCGAAACGTCGCGGAGTGATTCCTTGATCTTTTCGCCCAGCGTGTCCTGCTGCTCTTTCAACTTCGTGAGTGCCGTGGTCACTGTGCCGGAGGAGTCAATCGCGTCAGCCAGTGCAGCATCGAGCGCCTCAAGTCCCTTTTTGGTGCCGTTGACGGTTCCTGTTGCGGCGCCGTCGAGCGTCTTGACGGCGGTCTTGATCGCTTCCAGTTTGGTGTCGGCGTCGTCGAATGTCTTTTCCAGAGTCGTGAAGGCCTGGCCGATTGCCTGGTCGGCGGCAGCCGTGTCGGTGGCTGCAAGGACTTCGTCCCAGGCAGCTGACTGACCTTCGAGCCGCACGTCCAAAGGCTCCTTGAAGCCCGGCGGCGGATTCAGCGCGGGTGAGGGGTTGCCGTCTTCATCAGTCGGTTCGCACGGCACTGATGTCAGGTAGGAACGCAGCCGGTCAACATCCTTGGCGGACAGCTTGCCCTTGCCCGGGATGAGACCGTCGTCGGACAACTTGCAGAGCTCGTCGGCCAATTTCTGGTTTTGCTGCATCATGGAGCCGTTCAGCCAGGTTCCCTGACCGAGTTCGCCCTTTGCTGCCTTGGCATTGGCAGCGATGGCGAGGAGTTTCTGCCGGAGAGTGGCAACACTGTTTTGCGCTGCGGTGGCTGCTTTGCGGGTCGCGGTTGCAGAGTTGGCCGCCGACTTGATGGCTGTGTCCAGGGCAGCGAGTGCTTTGCTGTAGTCCTCCGAGGTCCCGGAGCCGTCCAGCATGGCACTGAGGTCCGTGCGCACTTTTTCAAGTGCGACGGCGGATGTCGCCTGATCTTTGATGGCACCTTCCACCACCTGCGGCTGAAGGCCGGACACCAGTTTGTCGCCTTCCTGCACGAGGCCCAGAAGCGCTCCGGTGACGGTTACGGCGGAACCGTAGAGGGAGCAGGTCATTGAACCCTGCTCAGCACACTCTGCAGGGGTAGGGTTCTCGGGTCCCATGGTCGCCTTGAGTGCACCGGCAACCGTGTCACGGCAACTCGCGCTGACCTTAGCGTAGGCGTCCAGCTGTGAGGACATGGTGAGAACGCTGGAGTAAACGGTGGCTGCCGGCGCAGCCTTGGCCACCTCGGCGGTGCAGCCGTCACCGGTGATGGGGGTGACCGGCGGTGTCGCGGAAGTGTCGCCCAGCATCGCGTCCACGGCGGAGACCGTCAGTTTCAACTGCGACATGGTGGTGGACTGGGTGGCAGTGGTTGAAGACTCCAAATCAGAGCCGAGAACCTGCAGCTGCTGCTTCAGGTCCGACATCGTCGCGGCAAGGGCCTGGGAGTTGTCCCGCAGTTCACCGGCCGTCTTCGCGCCGAGAGTCTGCGAGGTTGCCTGCAGGTTCCGGCGGACATCGGTGATGGTGGATCCGGCTTTCGCCAGGACGGTGTTGACATCAGATACCAGCGAAATCGTGCGGCGCTGCAGCTCCATCTCCGAACCGGTTCCGGATGAGAAGGCGCTGGCGAGCACACCGTTGGCACTGAGGTCTGTATTGAGGCCAGGCTGGACTGCGACGTCGAATTCGGGAACCTGGAAGTCCTTCACGTCGGCGGCGAGGCGCAACGTGGTGCTGGCGCCGGAACGCGGGGGAGCCAGGACAGTGGCCCACTGGACAACGGTGGCGCCGTCTTCAGTGCTGCTCAGGACTCCGTTGGTACCTGTAGTGCCGTCGGCCGAGCCGGGTGTTACGTCGTCCGCCCGGATGCCCGGGAGCTTGGTGGACGCAGCGATTGTCAGCGGGGCGCCTACCAGGGCGGTGTCAGAGCGGGCCTGGCCGGCGGCGTCGTACTGGATGGTCTGTGGTTTGACGGTGAGGTTCTCAAGTGTCAGGTTGATCTCCACCGGGCCGGTGTGGCCTTTCAACTCGGCGAGGTCGGAACCTGATTTCTCGCCGGCGCGGTACTGGAGGCTCACGCGAACCGGGAGTTCGCCCACTACCTGGGCGGTGTCATAGGTGGTGTTTTCCGCCGAGGAGTCACCCGCAGCGGACACGGAGATGGTGGTGCCTTCAATCTTCTGCACTCCGGCGGCCGGGGACAGGCCCACACGAACGCTCTGCAGGAGCTTGACCGGGTTGGACACCGGCTCTGGTTCGGGAGTCTGCGTGCACGACGTGGTCGCGATCAGTCCCAGTGCTATCAGGGCGATGCCCAGAGCGCGGCCCGAGGGGATACGACGCCCCGGGTTGTACTGGTTAAAACTAGCCTGCCTGGGCATGGATCGTCCCCCTCTTTCCGTTCACGGTGCCTTGAGTATCATAAGGTTGCGCGCACGAATGGACTAATCCCACCGCGCGGGTACCACCGCAGGTCACGAACGAGGTAGGTTTTTTCAAACTTTATTTGTCTGTTTGTTGGATTTATTCGGTGGTGTTGGTAGTTTGTGGGTGTTTGGTTGCCTGGGCTGGTTTTGGTTTGGGTGTTGCGATTGTTCTTATTGGGAGGAAAGTTCTATGTCGCGTGTGTTGTCTACTGAGCAAGCCAAGGCTGCTATCGGTCAGGTGCAGTCGATTATTACTGGTGGGTTTACGGATCAGATTTCGGCGTTGGATGCCCAGGGTCGGTTGTTGTCGGATCCGAATGTGTGGGATGGGCCGTTGGCTGCTGAGTTCCGTGGTTCGACGTGGCCGGAGACGAAGGCTGCGTTGGATAAGGCCAAGGAGGAGCTGGAGCAGTTGCGGGGTCAGTTGCAGAAGATTTCGCAGGATATTTTCTCTGCCGGTGGCGGGGCCTGATTCTTTTTTTGCTGTGAGTGTGAGGGCCGGGTGATCGTGCCGCTTTAGTGCGGTGTGGTTGCCCGGCCGTTCCGCTGTGGTCTGGTGGTGCCGGTTCGTCCCGCGTGGTTGTGGTGCGGGTTTGTGTGGGTTGTTGGGTTTTGTTCGCGTTCTTGTTCTGTGGGGGGCTGTGGTTGTGACCGAGTTCGTTGAGATGCCGTTGTTGCCGGATTCCGATGCTGGCCATGGTGGCCGGTTTGTGTATGGGGTTGCCGAGTCGGTGAAGGGTGCTTTTGAGTCCGCAGCGTCGCGGGTCCAGGAGCATTCGGGTTCGCGGACCCCGTTGGTGACCGGGGCGGGGGAGGATTTCCGGGGACATTTCTCGGAGGTGTTCGCGGCGAACGCGGCTACGGCGTCCCGGGACGCGGAGTCCCTGGCCGCGGCGTTACGGACGGTGGCCGGGTATGTGGGGACCATGATTTCCGAGGCGCGGGACGAGGATGACCGGCGCCGGGAGAACAACGAGTGGGTGCGGCGGCATAACAACCGGAACTGGCTTGAAGAGGGCTGGGACAACCTTTGGGGTGAGGAAGCGCGGCCGAATATGGAGCCGGGCAGTGCGCCGTCGTTCCCTTCGGAAGCCCCGGCGTCGGGGGCGCGGGAGGCCCCGGGCCCGGGTGGCGGGTACGGGGGCGGGACGTCCTCGGCCCGTCCGGAGTCGTTGCGGAGTTTCGCTGCTGGTTCGCGTGGCCTGGATGACGGGATCGCGTCGGTGCCGGGGTCCTTGGAGTCGGAGTTGTCTTCGTTCGCGGACCGGTGCGGGTGGGGCCGGATCGACGCTGCTGGTGTGGTGACCGCGTTCCGGGAGTATTTGCGGTTGAACGAGGCGGACGCGGCGTGGGCGGTGGTGGTCGCGGACGCGTTCGCTGCCGCCGGCAGCGAGGGCGCGGTCTCGACCCTCTCGGACGCGGCGGTGAACGAGGCACTGGCCGCGGCCGGGGTTTCGGCGAACCGGACCGGGCTGGTCATTGACCCGCCCACCGCGGCCGGGGCGATGCCCTCGTCCGGGTATGCGAATGATCCGGTGAACACGGCCACGGGTAACTTCATTGAACCCGAAACAGATCTCGGGTTCGCCGGGGCCAGCACTGACCTGGTTCTCACCCGGATGTATAACTCCCTCGGTTCCGGCCTGGACACTGTTGGGGTGTTTGGTCCGGGGTGGGCCTCGGTGCTGGATCAGCACCTGGTCCTGTCCGATGAGGGCTGCCGTTGGGTGCTGGCTGACGGCCGTGCGGTGGACTTCCCCCGCGAGGGTGCGGGTTGGGCCCGCGCGGTCGGCGAGAATTACTGGCTCGCCCGCCACCCGGTCACGGAACCGTTCCTGGCGGAACTGACCTCCGTCCCGGAGGGTGTCACTGAGGTGTTGGTCGTGACCGATAACCAGGGCGGCTGGTGGGCTTACACCACCGCCGGGGTCTGGCTCGGGACCGGGGCAGGACCCGGCCGGACCATCTCCGCCCACCGCAGTGCTCCCTCAGGGACCGTATCCGATGCTGTGGCGTCCGATGTTATGGATCCCGCCGGCGTGGATGACCGCGAAGCCGCGGCTGCACCCGATACGGAGAGTACGGTCGACGGCGGCGGGCCGGGTGTGGTGCACCGGTTGGTGCATGTCCGGGGCCGGTTCCTGGAGATCGACTATGCCGATGGTGTGGTCGCGGTGGTGCGGGGTTCGGATGGGCGCCGGGTCCAGTACGGGTACGACGCCGAGGGCCGCCTGGTCACCGTCGGCACGGAGACCGGCACCCGCACGTATCGGTGGAACGAGCAGGGCCT
This sequence comes from Arthrobacter sp. YN, assembly GCF_002224285.1. Taxonomy (GTDB): domain Bacteria; phylum Actinomycetota; class Actinomycetes; order Actinomycetales; family Micrococcaceae; genus Arthrobacter. The sequence continues at coordinate 877,156 of NZ_CP022436.1, forward strand.
GATCGCCTCGGTGGTTTCTGCTGCGGGTGTGGTGGAGGCCGAGAACACATATGACGAGGCCGGCCGGGTGGTTTTGCAGGTCACTCAGCATGGGCGGCGGACGAGGTTCGCGTATTTACCGGGCCGGGTCACGGTGGTCTCCGATGAGGACGGGTCCCGGTCCAACTCGTGGGTCGCCGATGCGAAGGGCCGTCTGGTGGGAGTGTTGGATGCGGAGGACCGGCGCCAGTCCATGGCTTATGACGCGCATTCGAATCTGGTGTCTTTGACTGAGCGTGACGGTGCGGTCACGGTCCACGGTTACGACGCCCGCGGACGGAAGATCCGCACCGTGACTCCGGAGGGCGCGGACCTGAGCTATGGGTGGGACGAACAGGACCGTATCACCACCTTGGTCACCGCCTCCGGTGCCGTCGTGGCCTATGAGTACGCCGATGACCTGTCCCGGGACCCGTCGGTGGTGGTGGACCCGTTGGGTGGCCGGACCGAGCTTCAGTGGCGGGACGGGCTCCTGACCCAGGTCACGGACCCGGTCGGGGTCACTATTGGTTTTGAGTACGACGGGTTCGGGGACCTGACCGGAACGTCCAACGCCGCAGGTGACACCGCGAGGATTGTGCGGGACCGGGCGGGTCGTCCGGTGACGGCGTTGAGCCCGTCGGGGGCCGAGACCCGGTTCAGTTACGACGCTGCCGGGGTGTTGGTGCGTCGGGTGGATCCGGACGGGGCGGTGTGGGCGTTCGAGCACGACACCGCGGGCCGGACCACCGTAATGGTTGCCCCGGATGGGGGCCGGACGGTGTTCGAGTACGCCCCCAACGGTGATTTGGCCCGCACCACGGACCCGATGGGCCGCAGTATCGAGCGGGTGGTTGATGAGCTGGGTAACCTCACCGGCGCGGTGTTGCCGGACGGGGCGTCGTGGGGGTTCACCCATGACAACCTCTCCCGGCTGGTGGGTATCACGGACCCGGGCGGGCATGACTGGGTGCGGGAGTACGACACGGTCGGTGCCCTGACCGCCGTGGTGGATCCGACCGGTGTCCGGACCGGGGCGGTCACGGACCGGTCCAGCGGGACGGCGTCCCTGACGGACGCGTTCAGCACGAACACTTACAGTTTTGATGAGTACGGTCGCCCCACGAAAATCGAGGCCGTGGATGGGTCCGCGGAGCTGGTCAGCTATGACGCGGCGGGGAACCCTGTCGAGTTGGTTGATGGTGAGGGCGGGTTGACGGTCCTGGGCCGCGACGTTGCGGGGAAGATCACCTCGATCACCTCACCGTCGGGGCGGTGACCTGGTTCGAGTACGACCATTGCGGCCGGCCGTTCCGCAGTATTGACCCGGTCGGGGCGGTCACGGAACTGTCCTACGACCCGGACCAGCGCCTCACGGCGAGGAGACTGCCCACCGGTGAGGTCGAAACCTTCGCCTACGACGCGTGTGGGCGGTTGACCGCGAAGCATACTCCGGGGGAGGGCACGGCCCGGTACGGGTACGACAAGGTCGGGCGGCTGAGCTTCGCCCAGGATTCCTGGTACGGGACCCGCCGCTTCGAATACAACCTCGCCGGGGAACTGGTGTCCACGACGAACGGGGTGGGTGGCAGGACCCGGTTCGAGTACGACACCCGCGGCCGCCTCACCCGCATCACCGACCCTGTGGGTGGGGTGACCACCCGCACCTACACGGCCACGGACCAGGTCGACACGGTCACGGACCCGCTCGGGAGGGTCACCACCGCCACCTACGACCCGGCCGGGCGGCAACTCTCCCAAACGGACCCGGACGGGCACACCACCACCTGGGCCTACGACACCGCGGGCCGGGAAGCCTCCACCTCGGTGGACGGTGCCCTGATCGCCGCCATCACCCGCGACCTTGCCGGCCGTCGGGTGGTCATCACCGACCACACCGGTGGGGCGGGGTACGCGGTGGAGCACGAACTGTGCTTTGACCGCCGCGGACTCCTCACCCGAAAGTCCAACGGGAACGGCAACGGGAACGGGACGCTGTCATGGGAGTACGACGGTGACGGGAACCGCACCGCCTTCACCGACCCCACCGGCACCACCACCCGCTACACCCGCAACCCCGCAGGGAGGGTCACGGCCGTGTCGAACCCGTTGCTCGGGGACGCGGCCTTCACCCACGACCCCTCCGGGCGGATCACCACCGCCACCGCCGGGAACTACACCCAGGAATGGGTATACCGGGGAGGGAGCCTGGTCGAGCACACCCGCACCCAGGTCGATAACCCGGGTGCTGCTGATGTGACGCTCATCGGCCGTGAGGACGGCGGCCGGATCACCGGACTGTCCCGGGGCGGGGTCGTGACCCGGTACGGGTACGACACCGCCGGGCAACTGACCTCCGCCACCACCACTGTGACTGACTCGGAGGCGTCGGGTTCGGTGGTGGGGTGGGAGTACGACGCCGGTGGGCGGCTGCTCCGCGAAACCACCCCCACCGGGTCGCGAACCTACACGTACGACGCCGCGGGCCAGCTTCTCGCTGTCACGGAACCTGATGGTTCGGTCACCGAGTATGTGTATGACGGGTTGGGCAGGCGGGTCCGGGTGATCGACCCGGACGGGTCCTGGACCGAATACGCCTGGGGCCCCACCGGCTACCTCACCGGCACCATCGAAAAGGATCGGGACGGGGCCGAACGAAACCGGCACCGGCTCCACGTCGACGCGCTCGGTGAACTCGCCACCGTGGACGGGACACCGTTGTGGTGGGACACCGCCGCACCCGTGCCGACCCTCGCCGGTATAGAGACGACCCAGGTGTTGTCCCTGCCCGGCGGGGTCACCGGCATCGGGGAGGCGTGGACCGCGCCCGGGTGGCGTGCCGCGCGCCCGACCGATCAGCACGACCCCTGGGCCGTCCTCGGAACCCCCACCACCCCACACCCGGGCAGCCCCACAGCTGCTAATGCGGGTTTGGGTGGTGTGTTACCCGCCGGGATTACTCTGACCGCCGGTGGCGGGATCGACATCGCCGGACTTGAATGGCTCGGCAAACGCGCCTACGACCCCACCACCCGGGGCTTCCTCTCCACCGACCCCCTCGCCCCCGTCCTGGGCGCGGGCTGGGACGGGAACCCCTACTCCTACGCCGGGAACAACCCACTCAACACTTCTGACCCCACCGGCCTGAAACCCCTGACCGACGCCGACCTGAAAGCCTACGACGGGTCCTCCCGCGGCGCCATCGCCGCCACAGGCGACTGGCTCGGAGACAACTGGGAATACGTCGTCGGAGGGGCCGCTGTGGTCGGCGGGGCCGTGCTGATGTTCGTCCCCGGCGGCCAAGTCGCGGGCATGGGACTGATGAGCTTCGGCGCCGACGTAGTCATCCAAAAAGCAACCACCGGCCAAGTCAACTGGGGCCAAGCAGCCATCTCCGGCGGCCTCGGCATAATCGGCGGCGGAGTCGGGGTTGCCATTACTAAAACTGCTTCGCATATTGTTGGGAAAGTGGTGGCACAGCAGGCTGCGCGAAGCATGGCTTCAAACGCGACTTCGACACTGACCCGTGGGACAGGAAATGCCGCCGTCATCGCGCGGAGATTCGGTGCAGGTGTGATGAAAGACATGGTCGGGAGCGGGGCGTCAGGCAGTGTAGTTGGGGCGATAGATTACCTCCGCGAGCGCGTTCAGAAAGGAGGTCCTTGGACGGCCCAAGGACTGTTAGGGAGCGTTGCCGGAGGCGCCGCCACAAACGTTATCAGCGGGGCCCTTGGCCCTGCAGCGGGCCATGCTGCCACCAAGAGCCTCCAGTATGGTTCGACCCTTGGCATCAATATCGGCGCTGGATTCGCAGGCGAAATGGTGAAGAGTGGTGTGAACGGGGAAGCCTTCGACCCGCTAAAGTCCGGAGTGTCATCTGTGATGGCGGGTACAGGGTCTTCCACTCTGGCATCGCTGCGTGGCAAAATTCCGCAGGGTTACGGGGATCTTATCGGACCAAATACACCTTCCCCGATAAAGTACTTCAACTGGGGCAATGTGTTCACTGAGGCTGCTAATGGAGGGATAGGAACCGGTGCAAACTTTTACACGGATGAGATGTGGCCAAAATAGATGAAGAAGAATGAATCAGGTAATAAAACCCTAAGTGTCCGGGCCATTCCGGAGTGGTATTATTGGACTGGGGTTGTGGTTCCGGGAATTCTTATGCTGATCCTGTGCGTCAACAGAACGGAAGAGTTCGGAATATCTGTATGGGTTGCTAACTTTATTGTTCTTATCCTCTGTGCCATAGCTGTTGGTTGCGTAACATATTGGAAATCAAATATTGCCGCCGCGCTATCGTTTGGTGCCGCGATCGTCTTAGGAAGTTTAGCCTTCGCTGGGCTTTCCCATGTCATTCCGGTGGCTGCGTTGACTGGGGGCGCACTATGGACGGGGTGCCCTCTGGGATTATTGATTGGACTGACATTGACTGCTGGTGAACGACGATAGGTGGGCGCTCGGACAAGGGGCTGGACGGAGGTTGCAATGGATGATGGTCCTGGTGGACAGGACATGCTTTCGGGAAATAGCTCACTGCTTGGCCCTACGTTTCTGGCCAAGCTACGGCGTCATCGGTGGAGTGCTGGTTTCCGGCATCAACCAGGACGCGGCCTGCCGCTGTGCGGTCACTAGTGATTGCACCTGGTAGGGCTGGGCGCGTTGTGAGGTGTGAGCTGTGCTTTGACCGGAGTAGCTGGGGACGCAAGTCTTAGGCTTGTTGGTATCGACGTTTAATGAGCTGGGAGGGGCCGTGGTGAATGATCCGGTAGATCCCAAATTGAGGAGCGATGTTCCGCAGCGGGAATTAGTAAGTGAAATTGCCTGGAAGTCGAAAAAGACATGCGTCTATATAGACGTAATTTGTATTGTCGGCTTTATTATTTGCCTTGGTGTTTCGATATTTGTCGTTGTGAATGTTCCCATTGATACCGGGATCATCTATTATGGGAAGCATATACCAATACCTTTTGCTCTTGCTCTACCTGTCGTTGGTCTTTTCCTATTTTGGGCAACGGAACGAGTGTTTAGTGAGAATCGCCCTCGTGAAAAAGCGCGCAAACTGCGCTATATTTCGGGACCAGCAACAATCTTTGTGCTCATTTCCTTTCAGGTGATGTTGGCCATAACAATCCTGCGCGAGGCTGGCAATTTTACATAAACAAGCGCGACAGAACGCGGTAGTCATCGTTGATGGTGGTTGTGAGTGAACGTCACGCCTGACGTGCGCGCCAAGACGCCAACCGACTTCGGTTGGCAAGGCCCGGCAGGCTAGCAGTCAACCGGAAGTCAGCAAATTTCCCATGTCAGTGGTCCAGACAGTCATTTCTAACTCCATGCCTATTGGCCCTCCTTCTCGGTGACTTGGGCGTGGGCCGCTTCTACTTCGGCAAATTTGGCACGGGTATCGCCAAACTGCTGACCCGGCACGCGGCGTATTTAGGTGATAGTAGCTCCGGCGCGTCGGTGAAAGCGGCACGGTTCGTGTCGCCGTCGTAATTCGACCACAGAGCCCGGACCCGGAGCCGGCCGGTATTGCCCTGACCGCTGGTGCCGGGATCGACATCGTCGGACTCAAATGGCTCGGCAAGCGCGCTTACGACCCGGTCACCCGGGGATTCCTCTCCACCGACCCCCTCGCCCCCGTCCTTGGCGCGGGCTGGGACGGCAACCCCTACTCCTACGCCGGAAACAACCCCCTCAACACCACCGACCCCACCGGCCTGCGTCCCCTGACCGATGCTGACCTGAAAGCCTACGACGGCTCCTCCTGGGGCGCCCTCGCAGCGACCGGGGACTGGCTCGGAGACAACTGGGAGTATTTGGCTGGTGGTGCGATGGTGATTGCTGGTGGTGTTTTGATGGCTACCGGTGTTGGTGGGCCCGTCGGCCTGGCATTGGTCGGCGCGGGCTTGGACACGGTTATCCAGAAAGCTACGACGGGGTCTGTGAACTGGGGTCAGGTGGCGTTGACGGGTGCTGTTGGTGTGGTTGCTGGGCCGTTGGCCGGGAAGGTCAGCAGCGCTGTGACGGCTGGTCTCGGCCGGGCAGGTACGGCGGTGACTACGCAGGTGCTGCCGGCCTTGGGCCGTGCAGGATCGGCGGTAGCGTCGGGCGCGGCCAGAGCCGGGTCTGCGACATCGGCTGTAGGCTCACGTGTCGGAACGGCAGTGACCTCGGGGGTGTCTCGCGTCAGTACCGGTGCAGGAAGCTATCTTTCACAGTTGTCGGCCCAGCAGATGGGCAGAGCGGCACTGACCAATGGAATATCAGGCAGCATCGGGAACACGGGCATGTACCACCTCCAAAGATCCCCGGATGACAAGTGGACTCTCGGGGGAGCCATTGGAGCTGCGACGGGTGGATTCGTCAGCGGCGCAATCGGCTCCCAAGCCGGGTATCTAGCCGCACCGCTGTCAGGTCGGTTCTCATCTTTCGTTCAATACGGTGTCGGCGCGGGAGGTTCGCTGGTTGGCGGCTCCGTAGATCATGCGATTCGTGGTAAGGGTTACGGAGCCGCGGAGATGTTTTATGACGGCATGGGTGGCGCGGCGCTCACGCGCTTCCCAGGTGCCTCAGAACTAAGTCCCAATCCAGGATGGATGACCCACAGCATGGCAGCGTACGGCGGAGCCCACGCCGGGGCTATCGTAGAAAGCGTAAAATTCGTGGGAAATGAACTTGTAGAGCAAGGAACGGGAACGCCGCTGTGGGGGTAGATGATGGTGAGAATAGTGCAAAGGGGAATTCAGGAGCAGAGGATGATTTCACGGATGAAGATCTGCGGCTGGGAAGGAAAGCCTGTAAATATATAGACTTACTTTGCGTGATTGTCGCATTGCTTTCTGTGGGTATCGCAGGGTTTGTTTTCACTCACGTCCCGTGGGATACGAGAATGCCCTACGATGGAAGGTTTGATCGCTCTGGCAACGGGATTCCAATGCAGATGGCCATGCTCATTGTTTTTGTTGTTCTCTTCCTCTTCTGGCGTTCCGGTAGAAAGCCTGATGCACACCGCATGCGAAAGGGATCTCGCATCGGGACCTACATTCTAGGAACAGTCATGATCCTGGCATGTTTTGCTGGTCAATGGGTTATGGGTCAATCGATTCTCACTGCAGGCGGTTATTTCGGTAACTAGAAAAACGTCGCTACCGTTTAGTTGGTGACTGTGATTTGTGTTCAGTGCCCCACGTTGCTCGAGCTGCCGTAAGAAAGGAGGGTTCGCGGGGGAGGTCTAATGGAATAAAGCATTCGGTTGGAAAAGAAGATACACAACTACCTGGACGTCATTTGTCTATTTGGCCTATTGGTGAGCCTTGGCATTACCACATTCGTTTTCATGAATACTCCGGTAAGTGCCCAAGTGGCTTATCGCGGCAGGTCCATTCCTGCACTGTTACTTCTACTACTGTCCGCAGTGGCTATACTCATGTTTTGGATTTCTGAACGGGTATTGGGGGCGCATCCTACTCGTGGCCAGGCGCGTGCGCTGGTTCGTATTCGGGCCCAGCTACCATTCTGGTGTGTATTTCCTTCCAAACAATTCTAGCCGTGGTAGTGCTGGGTGAGAGTGGATTCTTTAGGTGAGTAGCGCACTGCCGAGCATCAGTTTTCGAGGGTCGGGACGGGATGCTGGGATGGCTCGAGTCAAGGCGGGCCTAACCGGGAGCGCGGGAGGTTCTGGGCGCGTGAGGTTTCCATTTCTGATCAGTGGTTTATTCGTTCTGTTCATTCATAATACCTTCTACGGATGAGAATATTGCGACGCGGAACATTTGCGTTTGGAAGATAGTTGTTTGTTGGTTTTTATAAACAGTTTCTGGGAAGGACATGAAGACAGATGGATATGAAGATTGTTGATCCTGCCGGCGGAGGCGTTGCAGAGGTTACAGATTTGGGCGGGCTTGGTGGTCCTCTCTATGGTGCGTCGTTTGGCAAGTCAGTGAAGCGGTTCTTTGCCAAATATACGAAGTTCGCGGGTCGCGCCTCGCGGAGTGAGTTCTGGTGGAGTCAGCTTTTCGCTTTCCTGGTGATGGTGGTCCCGTACCTCGTGACGACCGTCGGGCTCATGGCTAGTATTGCCTGGGCTCAGCAGAACCCTAATGTGCAGTCCATGGGTTTCGATCCAGCTACCGGGCGAGAAGTGTTCTATGAGGCCGCTCCTGGGGTTGTGAACGCCCCGACTGGCAGTCTGATGGTAGTTGGATTCATTCTCGTCGTTGTTCTGGGGCTTGCCCTGTTAGTGCCTCAGCTGTCGTTGCTATGGCGCCGACTGCATGACGCAAATCTGGCAGGTCCGCTCGCGCTCGTTGGACTTGTTCCCCTAGTTGGCGGTCTGATTGTTTTCGTCCTGGCGTTGATGCCATCAAAGGCGGAAGGTCGGCGCTTCGACCCTCGCTGACGGGCGGGGTATCAGCGGGGGAATATTGCTGACCACACTTTCGGTGATGGTGTTTATGCCGAACGACCGGCTTCCGCAATAACACCTCGGCGTAGTCACGCCGAGCACCGCTCTTGAGCCCAGGCTGTCGGTCACCAGTCGTTCTCACTGTTGATAACGTTCTCCTTTTGTCTGATGACGATGAGCTAGCCCGCGTTTCCTGACCATTGAGCAGGTCGCTGAAGAGGTTCGGGTCTGTCATCGAAATTGGGACGCCGAAGAACCACAAACGGCGCACGGTGCCGTTCCCTAGATTCTTGGCAGACCGCCTAGCGGTGCAATGCGAGGGCAAAGGCCGTGAGGATCTGGGCTTACCCGGCGAGAGTGGGCAGCAGCCAGCAGCTTGGGAGAGTCCATCAGGACAATATGAGCTGGTTTGCCAGTGCTGTGAAGCGTTCCGGGATCCCGCGCATTGCACCTCATGACCTTCGGTACTCCGCGGCGAGCTTCGCGGTCTCTTCCGGCGCGAACGTTAAGCCAGTTATGAAGATGGTCCGCCACAGTTCAGCAGCTATGACTGTGGATGTCTACGCAGACCTGTTTGATAGGGATCTGGTCTCAGTTTCAGACGCTCTGGATCACGCGGTTTCACAGCCGCGTGTGGGCAAAATTTGGGCAGCCGCCTAGTCCGGACATGAAGAAAGGCCCCGCCTCCCTCATAAACAAAGGGAAGCAGGGCCTTTCTCATTGGCGGTGACGGTGGGATTTGAACCCACGTTGGCTTTTACACCAAACAACATTTCGAGTGTTGCACCTTCGGCCGCTCGGACACGTCACCAACTGAAATAGGCTACCCGAGATTGGCCCCGTTCCCCAAAACGAGCCCCTCTGGACCCACCTCAAAAGGCAGGTGGCACACCCTTCAATCCACGCCAACTTCCGTCCGCCGCTCCGCACCGATAGATTCGTAAGCATCATGACGATTTCGCAGGAACACGAACGGAAACAAGGGCACGAAGCCCACGCCTACTGGGTCACTGAGACGGGCGATGGTGAGCTGCGGCAGGAAGCCCTGCCGGCAAGGCAGGAAGGTGAAGCCCTCGTCAGGACCTTGTACTCAGGCGTCAGCCGGGGCACGGAGCGCGTGGTCCACGAAGGCCGCGTCCCGGAGCGCGTGGCTGACCTCATGCAGGCCCCGCACCAGGAGGGCGACTTCCCGGGCCCTGTGAAGTACGGCTACCTGAGTGTGGGGACGGTCGAGCAAGGGCCGGAAGAGTGGGTAGGAAGAACTGTCTTCAGCCTGCATCCCCATCAGGACTTTTACGTGATCCCCACCAGTCAGCTCACCGCAATCCCCGAGGACGTCCCTGCTCGCCGCGCGGTGCTCACGGGCATCGTTGAGGTCGCCATCAACGCCCTCTGGGAAGCCGGACCGAGGCTGGGTGACCGTGTCGCCGTCGTCGGTGGTGGTTTGGTGGGCGGCGTCCTGGCGACGCTGCTGCGGAAGTATCCGCTGAGCCGCTTGCAGTTGGTGGATGCGGATCCGGAGAAGCGAAAGCTGGCGGAAACCATCAACATCGAATTCGCCGAACCGGAAGAAGCCAAGGATGACAACGACATCGTTTTCCACTGCTCCGCGTCCGACGACGGCCTGAAGTTGAGCCTGCAACTGGCCGGCGATGACTCCGACGTCATCGAGCTTTCCTGGTTCGCCGATAAGGAAGTTACCCTGCCGCTCGGCGAGGACTTCCATGCACGCCGCCTGAACATCCGTTCCAGCCAGGTGGGCGCAGTGGCCCTCCCTCGACGGCACAGGCGCACCAACGCCCAACGACTCGAGCAAGCGGCAAGAGAACTGAAAGACCCGCTGTTCGACACGTTCCTGACCAGCGAATGCCAGTTCCGGAATCTGCCCACCACACTCGTTAAATTGTTCGAACGGCCCGGCGGTTTCTGCCACGTGGTCGCCTATCCCACCCCGGAGGATTAGTACATGTTCAGCCTGACCGTCCGACGCCACTTCATGATCGCCCACAGCCTTCCCCGCGAAGCCTTCGGCCCGGCCCAGGGCCTCCATGGTGCAACGTTTGTGGCCGAAGTCAGTTTCCGCCGCCCGGATCTCAATGACGACGCAATCGTTCTGGACATTGGCGCAGCGGGCGGCATCCTTGAGGAAATCCTGGAGGACCTGAACTACAAGAACCTCGATGAGCACCCGGCATTCAAGGGCAAGCTCTCCACCACGGAGGCTCTGGCCAAGCACATCGCCGACGCCATGGCCACCCGGATCCAGGACACGGATGATGGCCCGGCCCTCACCGGCATCGACGTCGTCCTCCGTGAAAACCCTGACGCCTGGGCCGGCTACTCGCTGGAGCTCCCGGTCAAGTAGGTGCTCATCCGCTTCATGGTCCCGGGGAACGTCCGGCACGGCTCCGGCGGGAACAAGTACAACGCCAAGCTCGCCGAGCATCTGACCGCCTTGGGCGCGGACGTCGAGACTGTAATCGTCGACGGCGATTGGCCGGTTGGGAGCCCGGCGGACCGGCAGCGGTTCGGTGACATGCTCGACGGCGGCACAACGGTGATTGCCGACGGCTTGGTGGCGAGTGGGGCACCGGAGGAGGTCGCCGGTGCCGCGGGTAAAGGAACCAAAGTCTGGATCCTGTCCCACATGGCGTTGGCGGATCACCATGACCTTGAGGCTAAGGCGCTGGCTGCCGCGACGGGGATCATCTGCCCGAGTGCCCACGCCGCTGTTGAGCTTGAGACGAAGCACGGGACGCAGGATATAGTCATCGCCACGCCCGGGGCCGACGAAGCAGGCCCCGCCAAGGGGTCGCAGCCACGGCACATCGTAGCCGTGGCCGCGCTGCTGCCGAACAAGAGCCAAACACTCTTGGTAGAGGCCCTCAGCCAGATAACGGATCTGCCGTGGACTGCCGCCCTCATAGGCTCGGAGGACGCAGACCCGATGTACGCAGCTGAGGTGAGGGCCGCCGTCGAGCATTACGGGCTCCACAACCGCATCAGCGTTACCGGCGAGCTGACCGGCAACGCCTTCGATGAGGAGTGGCACAAGGCCGACCTCAGCGTCCTTCTTTCCCGATCAGAATCCTTCGGCATGGTGGTCACGGAATCGTTGGCCCATGGCGTCCCGGTGATTGTCCGGCAGGGGACCGGGGCAGTCGAGGCCCTCGGTGACACAGGAGCGGGTGCGGCGCTGGACCTCAGCGACCCCAACAACCTGACAATGACACTCCGCGTCTGGCTCACCAACCCCACCCTGCAGCAGCGCTGGCGCAACACCGCCCTCCAAGCCCGCGAGCATCTACAAGGTTGGGACACCACGGCCGAGACGGTCCTGAAAGCCATCACGTAGCAGCGTCCGAGGGTGCAGAATGGGCGCATGACCGCCACCGCGCCCGCCGCAGCCACCCTCACTCCCGAGCCGGAGGCTGACGCCTTCGAGGACCAACTCAACCCGAACCGTACGGCCGGGTGATCGCCTCAAGGAAGTGCCCGTCCGGATCGCAGAAGTAGATTCCACGGCCGCCGTCGTTGTGGTTGATCTGGTTTGCGCGGGAACGGGCAGGGTCCGCCCAATAGGGAATGTGCTCCGCAGTGATGCGCAGGAAGATCTGGTCGAACTCCTCTTCGCTGACCAGGAAGGCGTAATGCTGCGGGACGATGTCCCCGGAAGTCTCAAGGAAGTCCAGCGCTACGCCGTTCTCCAACGAAACAGTGACGAAGGACCACATGGGTTGCGGTTTCGGAAGCCCAAAGATTCGGGACAGGAATTCCGCGGAACTGTGCTTGTCCTTGGCGTAAACGATGGTGTGGTTGAAACTGACAGACATGGCTTGCTCCCTATTGGTAGGGCTAGACACGGCAAATTCAGACCGGGCGGTGCTCCCCGCCGGCCTCCCGATGCGAGGCGAAGAATTCCCTGAGAAGCGCCGCGCATTCCTCTTCGCGAACGCCCGCATAGACCTCCACCCAGTGATTGAGCCTGCGTTCGCGGAGGATATCGAACACCGACCCCACCGCTCCCGCTTTTTCGTCCCACGCACCGAACACGACGCGGGGGATTCTGGCCAGGACGATGGCCCCGGCGCACATGGCACACGGCTCCAGGGTTACCACCAGGGTGCAGTCCTCAAGCCGCCAACCGTCGCCCGAGGCGCCTATAGCCTGGGCGCGAAGGCGCAAGGAAGCAGCAGCTTGGCGGATTGCAACCACCTCCGCGTGGGCGGTCGGGTCCCCATGCGCTTCCCGTTCATTGCGTCCGGAACCCAGCACACCGCCGTCGGGCCCCAACACCACGGCGCCGATCGGTACGTCGTCCGTTTTCAGCGCCAACCGGGCCTCGTCCAGGGCAAGGCCCATCCAGGCCATGTGGTCTGCGTGATACGGCTCGGTGGCGCTCATGTCTCAATGATAGTTTTGGGGGATGCGCACACTCGTCGTGGACCACCCGCTGGTCGCCCACAAGCTCACCGTTCTGCGGGATAAGAACACCCCTTCACCGGTCTTCCGGCAACTCACTGAAGAACTCGTCACCCTCCTGGCCTACGAAGCCACCCGCGAGGTCAAGACGCAGCCAGTGGAGATCGAGACCCCTGTCACCAAGACCATCGGCACGGCTTTCACCAAGCCCACGCCGCTGGTGGTCCCCATCCTGCGCGCAGGCCTGGGCATGCTCGAGGGCATGACCAAGCTGGTCCCCACCGCCGAGGTGGGCTTCCTGGGCATGGCCCGCGACGAAGAAACCCTGGACATCATCACCTACGCCGAGCGCCTCCCCGAGGACCTCACCGGACGCCAGATCTTTGTCCTGGACCCCATGCTTGCTACCGGCGGCACCCTGCGCGAGGCCATCAAGTTCCTCTTCAAGCGCGGCGCCTCTGACGTCACGTGCATCTGCCTGCTTGCCGCTCCCGAGGGTCTGGCCAAGCTGGAAGAGGAACTCGCGGACGCCAATGTGAACATTGTCCTCGCCTCGATTGACGAGAAGCTCAACGAGAAGTCGTACATCGTGCCCGGTCTGGGCGACGCCGGCGACCGCCTCTACGGCGTGGCCGGCTAATCTTCACAGGGAACGATTGACCCCTACCGGTTTCCAAACCAGACCGTTAGCCTGTGGCGCATGGACTGGAAACTTGAACTGGTATTTGTCCCTGTCTCCGACGTCGATCGCGCGAAGGACTTCTACGTCAACAAGGTTGGTTTCAACGCCGATTTCGATGAGCGTCCCATGGACGGCATCCGCTTCGTGCAACTGACACCTCCGGGTTCGGCGTGTTCCATCGCCATCGGTGAAGGTCTCACCGACGCCCCTCCGGGTTCTGCGCCCAACCTGCAAGTGGTGGTGGCGGACATCAACAAGGCCCACGAGCACCTCAAGGCCAACGGCGTGGAGGTCAGCGACGTCGACGTCCAGGACTGGGGTCACTTCGTTTACTTCGCTGACCCTGACGGCAACCAGTGGGCGGTGCAGTACCTCCCACAGCGGCCGAACGGCTAAGTCACACTTCAGCACCACCCCATGCGCGTGCGGCAGGATGGAACCATGACCCATCCTGCCGCACCCGTGCTGACCGTCCGCGCCGTCCTCTTCGACATGGACGGCACGCTGGTGGACTCGACGGCGGTGGTCGAGCAGGTCTGGCTTGAATTCGCCGAGCGCTACGGCCTGGACTACAACGAAATCCTCCGCACCTCCCACGGCGTCCAAGCCGGCGATACCGTGCGCCGCTATGCGCCCCCCGGCGCTGATTTCGAAGCTTTGACCGCTGAACTTGGCGAGATGGAACGCTCCCGGACCGATGGCGTGATCGCGCTTCCCGGTGCCGAAGCCCTGCTGGCCGGCCTTCCCGATGATGCCATTGCCTTGGTCACCTCAGCAGACCGCATCCTTGCTGATATCCGCATGCAGGCGGCCGGGCTCACCATGCCGTCCACCGCCGTCACCGCGGAGTCCGTCACCCGGGGCAAGCCGCACCCGGAGGGCTATCTCAAGGCGGCGGCGCTCCTGGGAGCCAACCCTGCCGACGTCGTGGTTTTTGAAGACGCGCCTGCCGGGATCGCTGCTGCGCGCGCCGCCGGGATGCGGACCGTGGTAGTAGGCGACGCCGGTCATCTTGAAGACGGCATGTGGCGCATCCCGGACTACTCGGCCGTGACGGTCACCGCAGTGAAGGACGACGACGGCGGGCACCTCCTCACGCTGACCCTTTAATACCGCCGGGTTAAAGACTGTTCCAAGAGAGATGATCCGGGCGTAGGCTGTGCGCATGTCTGCGATGCCGGAGGCGTACGGTGCTGCACTGGAGCGGGCCATGGTCCACGCCGGTGATTGGCTTGCGTCGGTCCCCACACGTTCAGTCCGCCCGTCCTCCGATGCCGATCAGGTGGCCAAGAGCATCCTGCCGCGTCTGCCTGACGAAGCCACCGATGCCGCTGAGGTAGTTGATGAGCTCGCCGCGCTGGCTGAACCGGGCCTCATGGCGATCCAGTCCGGACGGTTCTTTGGGTGGGTCATGGGCGGAACCCTGCCCGCGGCCATGGCCGCAGACTGGCTTGTTTCGGCGTGGGACCAGAACACCGGGCTTCGATTCGCCACACCGGCGGCAGCCGCCGTTGAGGAATCGGCCGCCGCGTGGCTGCTGGAGCTTCTCCACCTTCCTGCAAGTGCCGACGTTGGATTCACTACTGGTGCCACCACCGCGAACTTCGTGGGACTTGCGGCCGGGCGCCAACACTTGATGGACGAGGCAGGCTGGGACCTGGAGGCTCTTGGGCTGACCGGCGCCCCGCGCATCACCACCTTTGCAGGCCGGGAGCGCCACGCCGCAGTGGATTTGGCGTTGCGGTATCTCGGCTTGGGGGCGTGCGTCCCTGTAGACGCCGACGACGAAGGACGAATTTTCCCCGACGCGCTTGCCGAGGCCATGGATCAGCAGCCCGGACCGTCGCTGGTCTGCCTTCAAGCGGGCAACCTGCATTCCGGCGCCTTTGATCCCATGGAGGAAGCCATAGCCGTGGCCCACGATCGCGGAGCCTGGGTGCACGTGGATGGCGCTTTTGGTTTATGGGCCGCTGTCAGCCCGACGCTGCGGGCCCGCCTGGCCGGAGTGGAAGAAGCAGATTCCTGGGCCACGGATGCCCATAAGACCCTGAATGTTCCTTACGACTGTGGCTTGGCAATCGTCGCGAGGCCGGAAGCCTTGAGGCGTGCTTTCAGTGTTCACACGAGTTACCTCATTGCCACGGATGCCGGTCCGGGAGATCCTTTCGAGAAAGTGCCTGAGATGTCCCGCCGTGCCCGGGGCATCCCTGTGTGGGCGGCGCTGAGGCAACTGGGCCGTAACGGGGTGATCTCCATGGTGGAGCGGCTCGCTGCAAACGCCCGCGCGTTGGCCGAGGGGCTCGCCGCGATCCCGGGCGTCGAGGTGCTCAACGACGTCGTGTTCACGCAGGTATCGGTGAGCTTCGGCAGTGATGACCGCACACACCGTGTCACGCAACGGCTGATGGCCGAGGGCGCGGTGTGGATGTCCGGGTCCTCCTGGCGTGGCCGTGAAATTCTCAGGATTTCGGTGAGCAACTGGACCACGGATGCAGGGGATGTTGCTGCGTCCATCGCTGCCGTCCGGGGAGCGGTGGGGGCAGAACCGGAGTCTGTGTAACGCGAAAACCGCGCCGGTTCCCGCCATCCGCTCCAGTGTGTACTGGTGCGAACGGCGGGAACCGGCGCGGTTATCAAGCAGTCTGGCTTAGTACCAGTTGTTTGCCAGGTGGAAGCCAAGGGCGGCCGACGGGGATCCGTAGCGTTCCTTGATGTAGTTCAGGCCCCACTTGATCTGGGTCTGGTAGTTGGTCTGCCAGTCAGCACCGGCAGTCGCCATTTTGGTAGCCGGCAGCGACTGGACAATGCCGTAAGCACCACTGGAAGCGTTGGTGGCAGTGGTCTTCCAGTTGGATTCCTTCTCCCACAGGGTGTTCAGCGCAGTCATTTCGCTGGCGCTCCAGCCATAGTTGCCAAGGATGCTGGCAGCGTAGGCCTTGGCGGCGGCGGGATCGTCCACGGCCTTCGGGGCGGCTGCAGCAGCTGCAGCTTCGGCAGCGGCGGCGGCAGCTGCGGCGTCGGCGGCTTGCTTGGCTGCAGCGTCAGCGGCGGCCTTTTCAGCAGCGGCTTGTTCGGCCGCGGCCTTCTCGGCGGCAGCCTTTTCAGCAGCGGCTTGGTCCGCTGCGGCCTTCTCGGCGGCAGCCTTTTCAGCAGCGGCCTTGTCCACGGCAGCCCTGTCAGCGGCGCCCTTTGCGGCGGCTGCATCCAAGGAAGCGGAGATTTCAGCTGTCTTGTTGTTGCTGACCTGGGCATTCGCCTGGGTCTCTGCAACGCGGCTGACCTCGGGAAGGGTCAGGGCGGCGTTGGCAGCAGTACCGAGCGATGCAACGCCCAGCGCAGCGGCTACAACACCGGCAACAACCGACATGCGGTGGCCGGACTTACCCTGGCGGGCAGCGTTTTTAAGGACAGCCTGCGACTTGGTCAACGGGGCGTTGTGCTCATCGCGGTGACGCGCGGAAGGGCGCGTCTGGTCAT
The DNA here is from genome assembly GCF_002224285.1 of Arthrobacter sp. YN. Classification (GTDB taxonomy): domain Bacteria; phylum Actinomycetota; class Actinomycetes; order Actinomycetales; family Micrococcaceae; genus Arthrobacter. The sequence goes on from NZ_CP022436.1 coordinate 894,168, forward strand.
TGAATTCAGACATGTGTGATTACCTCTCAGCGCCTGCGGAGTTAGCTGTCGGGTTCGGATGAGGTCATCCGGCCGCGCATCACGCTGCGGCTTCACCCCAAGGGTCCGGCATAAATGCCTGGGCCCGGAGACTCTGGGTCCCCCGTCTCTGCCTCGGAGTAAGTACGGACTCCGGGAAGTGGCAGAGCTCGGCGCATCCCGGATGTGGGTCAGTTGGGGCGACCCACCCTTTCGACGGTACAGGAGGAAATCGCAGAAGTCACATTTAGGTAACAGAGATCACGACGCCGGTGAGTCGCCTTGCCGAGTTCGTTACATCTATTCGGTGGCGACGGCAGGGAATCGAAGGGCGAATTCCGTGCGCCCCGGACGGGACGTCACTTCAACGCTTCCGCCGTGCGCTTCCACAATGGATTCGACGATCGACAGGCCCAGCCCCGACGTGCCCTCAGACCCCGATCTCGCGGCGTCGGCGCGGGCAAAGCGGGAGAAGATCCGGCCCTGGAAATCCTCTGGAATGCCGGACCCGTTGTCCGTTACGGTCACCACAGGGCTGCCGTCGGCGGAGAGCATGACGCTGGTGACCACTGTGGTGCCGGCGTCCGTGTGTTTACGGGCATTGGAGAGAAGATTGGCCAGGACCTGGTGCAGTTGCGTAGCGTCGCCGCGGACAGTGACGGGTTCCTCAGGCAGTTGAAGTTGCCAGATGTGGTCCGGTGCCATGATTTTCTCGTCGCTGACAGTTTCAATCACCAACTGGGTGAGGTCCACGTCCGTGATTTTGAGGGGCTGGCCTTCGTCCAGCCTGGCAAGCAGCAGCAGATCCTCCACCAAGGTGGTCATCCGTTCAGACTGGCTCTGGACGCGTGCCAGCGACTTTCGGCCGTCATCGGTGAAGTCCTCGGTCATCCTCAGCAGTTCGGTGTAACCGCGGATGGCCGTAAGCGGCGTTCGGAGTTCGTGCGACGCGTCCGCGACGAACTGGCGCACCTTGGTTTCGCTTTCCTGGCGGGCTTCCAAGGCATTGGAGACGTTGTTCAGCATCTGGTTGAGGGCATGGCCTACGCTGCCGACTTCCGTTCCGGGATGGGCGGCCGACGGCGGGACCCGCACCGCAAGTGCCACCTCACCGGCGTCGAGAGGGAGGCGCGAAACTTTGGTGGCCACCTCGGAGAGCTGCTCCAACGGGCGCATGGTCCGCCGGATGATTACTGTTCCCGCGAGGCCGATCACAACCAGTCCGCCGAGCGACACCAACACCATGGTCCACACCAGCGAGGCCTCGGCGCTTTGCTTGTCCGCCAAAGGCAGCCCCGTCACGATCACGTCGCCGGCAGTTTCGACAGCCACGAGCCGGTAATCCCCATAGGAGAGCGATCGGTCCACAGGCCGGTTGTCCCGGGGCAACGACAGCAGAATCTGTTTGTCGTCCGCCGAGAGTTCGGCCCGCTTGCCGGAGGCCTCAATAACGCCTGGATTGACAACGGTTGTTCCATCGATCCGTGCGTTCAGCGTTCCAGCGGCCTGTCCGCGCGCTTCCAGCGGGTCCGGCCTTCCGGAGGGGGAGGACGGAAAGTTCGACGGCGGCCTGCCGAAGCTGGTCGCGCGGCTTGACGCCTGCTCCAGCTGCCTGTCGAGCTGCTTGTTGAACACCATGTCCATGGAGGCGTAGCTGACTACTCCTACGGCAGCGCAAATGGCGACCAGCAAGGCCATGGCGACCAGGACCAGCCGGGTGCGCAGGTGCCACGTGGAGGGGCTGAGCCAACTGCGGTGTGACTTTTTGGCCACTCCTGAAAGGGTGCTCAACGCCTAGTCCGCAGGCTTGATGACATAGCCGGCACCGCGGATGGTGTGGATCATCGGGGGGTGGTTTGCTTCGATCTTCTTGCGTAGGTAGGAAATGTAGAGCTCCACGATGTTGGCTTGTCCACCGAAATCGTAGTCCCACACACGGTCGAGGATCTGTGCCTTGCTGACCACTCGTTTAGGGTTCTCCATGAGGTAGCGCAAAAGCTCAAACTGGGTGGTGGTGAGGGGAATATCCTCCCCGGCACGGGTGACTTCGCGGGTGTCCACGTTCAGGGTGAGGTCGCCCACCACCAGCTCGGCAGTGTCCATGGCGGCCACGCCGGAACGCTGGACCAGGCGGTGGAGGCGCAGGAGGACTTCCTCCATGCTGAAGGGTTTGGTGACATAGTCGTCGCCGCCGGCAGCCAGGCCAACGATGCGGTCCTGCACGGCGTCCTTGGCGGTGAGGAAGAGCGCGGGAACTTCGGGGGCGAACGCGCGGATGCGGCTGAGGACCTCCACGCCGTCGAATCCGGGAAGCATGACATCCAGGACCAGGACGTCGGGCCGGAAGTCTTTGGCAAGCTTCACGGCCTCAGGGCCGTCGCCGGCAACTGCTACTGACCAACCGGCCATTCGCAGGCCCATGCTCATAAGTTCGGCGAGGCTGGGTTCGTCATCCACCACCAAGGCGCGGATCGGCGAACCGTCCGGGTGGGACAGCTGGGGGAGATTGTTGGTCATGGAGTGCGAGGAGGCCATGGGACAACTCTCTGTTCTGCGGGTTGGCGGCCGCTTTGCCTGTCCTGTGAGGATGCTGTGAAGTCAACACCAGCGAGGTGGGAGTCGGGAAGCCATGGGGCTCAATAATCCCGTTTCTACAGCTTGTAGCAGATTTTCGGCTGAAACTTCCCGAACGTGGCCCCCGGCGATTGGACAACGACTGTTTCAGATCGTGAGATTCCGCAGCAAGGTACTTCACAGGAATGTCGATGCACATCATGCCCGATTGGCCGAAGAAAATTCACTGGATGGCGAATATTTCTTGTTTCGGTCGAATGAAATGGCGTTCATTTATCGCCATGGCTGAATTGTGATTTGCGACACAATAGACCCCTCCGTCTCAAAATGTGGACGGTTCGGCGCTTTGTTACTTGCGTGTTGCCATTGTTACGTTGCACACTTCCAATGTGAACAAGAACTCAACAGCACCTGCAGCCGCAGCAACCTGGTCCAGCACACCCGCTGGCCATGATGACCGCTGTTGTCGAATGCAAGCCTAACTTTCCACCCCAAGAAGTTTCAGGCATTCGCCCCCTAGCCCAGCGTTGGGCGCCCCTCCCCAAACTCATTGCGGGGACAACCAGCATTCGAAGCCGCGATGACGGCTATTCACTTTTGAGGTAAGCACTCCATGTCAGTTGCATCTGGATACGTCCACATCTCCGTCCGTAACGCCAACAAGGCCGCATCGAATGCAGGGCTCCGCCCCGGCTTCGGCAACCGCCCCGGGTACGCCCCCGTCCAGCAGGGCGCGGGCCAGCAGGCTCCCGGTTACGTTCCGCAGGGTTACAACCCCAACTCCTATGGCCAGTTGCGCGCCGTACCTACCGCCGAGCCGGCCCCCATGACTGCGCCCACTCCGGTGATTGCCCAGTCCGACAGGCTCCGCCCCGTTGCCAACGACAATGTGGCCCGCGGTTTTGTGCTCTACATGGGCATTGACGAAGAAACCGCAGCGGCAGCCGGCACCTCCATTGCCAAGCTGGCCCAGGAAATCCGCGCTTATGCGCAGTCCCTCGTGACCGGCGCTGAGAGCTATGCTGCCGTGGCAGTTGCCCCAGCCGGCGCGCCCGGGTCCGCGCTCGACGTCGTGCGTTCAACCTTCGGCGACCCCACCGTCGCCGCGCGCCAGCGCACCGAAGCTGCCCGTCCGACGCCCCAGCAGGAGTCGCGCCCGTCCGGCGTGTTGATCGACCTCGCCCGCCGCGAAGTACACCTCGATGGCGAATCCCTGAACCTGACGTTCAAGGAATTCGAGCTCCTCAACTACCTCGTCGAGAACGGCACCCGCACCGTGGGTCGCGATGAACTCCTTGAGGGTCTGTGGCGCAATGCAGAAGAGGTGCCCAACGAGCGCACCATCGACGTCCACATCCGCCGCCTCCGCTCCAAGCTCGGCCGCCTCGCCAACACCGTCCGCACGGTCCGCGGCCAGGGCTACCGCTTCTACGAGCACCCCGAAGTTATTGTCTGGGCCGCTCCGGAATACTCGATCTAAGCAACGCTTCAGCCGAAAGCGCTCGTCCTGTAGGGGCGGGCGCTTTCGCGTTCCTGGCACCTTTCCTACTGCCGGCGGCGGTGCGCGTGGTGGTACGCCGTGTGCGGAGGCCCCGGGCGGATAGGGTTGGTTCATGAGCGACCACCACATCAAGCGCCTCGTGATCATGCGGCATGCCAAGGCCGATTGGCCCATGGGCGTGCCTGATCATGAGCGTCCCCTCGAGGAGCGTGGGCATCGGGAGGCTCCGCTCGCGGGCAAATGGTTGCTCAAGCAGGGCGTGGTGCCCGACTTCATCCTGTGTTCGTCCGCGCTGAGGACCCGTCAGACGTGCACCTGGGTCTGCGATGAGCTGGGTGACAAAGCGCCGACGCCGAAACTCGAGGACGGCCTGTACGCCGCCTCCGCGAACCGCATGTTGACGGTCATCAATCATGTTCCTGACACGGTGACCACGCTGATGGTCATTTCTCACATGCCCGGGGTCCAGGATCTCGCCATGCACTTGGCTTCGCGGGATTCAGACCACGACGCCTACATGGATGCCGCTACCCGATACCCAACGAGTGCGTTGACGGTACTGGAGACGGAGAAGTCCTGGGCTGAGCTGGATGGGCAGGACGCGCGGCTGACGCATTTCACGGTGCCCCGCGCATAATCGCTATTGCGAGTTACTTGGGTCCCCGTGGGCCAACTGCGGCATGCACATGCAACGAATCTCGAAAACGGGCAGGCCCGCCGCTTCGTCTCCGTGCCCCGTCGCGATCAGATACTCGCCGTCGAACATGTATACCGGCAACTGCGGTGCCATGTATTCGTTGTAGCGGCTGGGGTACACCCATTGCCCGCGGATATCGAACGCCGGCAGTGCGTAGGGATCGCGCCGGTTGTGGGCGCTCGGATACAGTGCGTCGTCGATCATGATGTGACTCACCAGGCCATAGGTGTGATGGTGGTTCATGTCCGTGGGAAAGAGGATTGCTTCCACAGTTGGGCCCCTTCAAAGTTTCGACGATCGCGCTCCGGGCGGCGCGGACGGCTAGGTAAGGTTAGCCTAAGCTAACAGTCCGTCAGGCGTCGAATGTTCCCCTGTGTGACGTTGATCAACTCCGGGGCATGGGCAGGTCCTCCGCGGACACGTCCCGCAGTATGCGTACGGCATGGCGGATGGTGGGGCTGGCGGTCATCGTCTTCCGGTACACAACCCCAACTGAACGTTGCTGGACGGGATTCATCACGGGAATGGCAACGACTCCCGGTGGGAGCAACGGCCTTCCCAGGCGCGGTACCAGCGCCACGGCTACCCCTTGCTCCACCATGGCGATGTGCGTGGAAAAGTCGGGATCGTAGACGCGGATGTCGGGAACCCGCCCCAGCCCGGCGAAGATCTGCAGCAGAGCCTCGTTGCAGATAGCCCCCGCCGGGGTGCTGATCCAGGTCTCGTTAAGCAAGTCTTCACGCTCGACGGCGGTGCGGGACGCGAGTGGGTGGGCGCTGTTAACCAGGACATCGGCTTGGTCGATGCAGAGGTCCTCGTGGACCAGGTTCTCCGGGATGACCAGGGGCACGGAGTTCCAGTTGTGGACCACTGCCAGTTCCGCCTCGCCGGATGCCACCCGCTGCACGGCTTCGCGCGGGTCCTCTGCCAGCACCGTGATCTCCACGGCGGGGTGGGTGGCCGCCATGCGCCTGAGCATGGGTCCCACCAGCCCCCGGCATGCGGTGGAGAAGGCCACTAGTCTCAGCAGGCCCGACGGCTTGGCGGGATCAGCGAGCAGCGTTGCCTGAAGCTCCTCCAGTTCACCCATGATCCGGCGGCCATAGCCGGCCAATGCCAGCCCTCGCTCGGTGAGGAGCACGCCGCGGCCATTGCGCTCCAGGACGGCAACGCCGGTCTGTTTTTCCAGTTTTTTGATCTGCTGTGACACCGCCGAGGGGCTGAATCCCATGACGTCGGATGCTGCCACTACCGAGCCATGCTGTTCCACGGCTACAAGCGCCCTCAGGGCTGAGATATCGATCATGAAGCAAATCTACGCGGTTGGGTGCAGAATTCAACGCTGGTGCTTCACGCTAAAGAGAGTCAGAGTGTACTTGTGAACCTTCGCCACTCTGCCCTTGCCGTCTTGGTCGCCGTCTTATGGGGTATCAACTTCGTAGCCATTGACCTGGGCCTGCACCCGAACGGCAGGGAAGTCCCTCCGCTGCTCTTCGTGGCGATGCGCTTCCTGCTCGTCGTTTTTCCGTTCATCCTGTTCATCCGTAAGCCGGACGTGGGCTGGAAGGCGATAGTCGGCGTCGGACTCTTCATGAGTGCCGGTCAATTCGGCCTCTTGTACCTGGGCATGGCGCTCGGGATGCCGGCAGGCTTGGCCTCACTGGTCCTCCAGGGGCAGGTACTGTTCACCATCCTGCTGGCGTCGAGGTTCCTGGGGGAGAAGCCCAGCCGTCGTCAGATGGCCGGCGTAGTGCTCGGCATCGCCGGCCTGTGCGTGGTGGCACTGGGACGCAGCGCTGTTGCGCCGGTCCTTCCGCTCATGATCGTTTTGGCCGCGGCGTTGTCCTGGGCTGTTGGCAACGTGGTGGCCCGGCACTCCAAAGCCGCTTCCGGGTTGGGTCTGGTGGTGTGGTCCGGTGCAGTGGTCCCTGTTCCCTTGGCGGGGTTGTCGTTGGTAGTGGACGGGCCTGGCACCGTGTGGGCAACGCTCACGGACCTGCAACCGGCAACCATCCTCAGTGTGATCTACACGGCGGTGTTTGCGTCCCTGATCGGGTATGGCATCTGGAACCGGTTGTTGTCGCTGTACCCGAGTTCCGATGTCGTGCCCTTCACGCTTTTGGTCCCCGTGGTGGGGATGACGGCGGCGTGGCTGGTCCTGAATGAGATTCCCACCCTTGCCGAAATCATGGGCGGGCTGATCCTGCTGCTCGGTGTGGCCACGGCAGTGCTCGGCGCTGGACGAAAAATCCGTCCCGAAGTGACCGTTGCGGGGCCCGCTCTGCGGCTCTGAATCCCGCGGAGGCATGTAGAGCAGGCCCCGCAACCGTCACGCAAGAGGGGGATCAGCGCAGCGTGAAGATGGTCCGGTGCCAGTCCTTCTCGATGACGCCGTCCAGCTCCACCATCACGTGCTTCACCTGGGTGTATTCCTCAAAGGAGTACGCGGACATGTCCTTTCCGAATCCGGACTGCTTGAAACCGCCATGGGGCATCTCGGAAATGATCGGGACGTGGTCGTTGACCCAGACGCAGCCCGCCTTGATCTCGCGGGTGGCGCGCATGGCGCGTTGGAGGTTGTTGGTCCAGGCTGACGCTGCCAGTCCGTAGACGGTGTCGTTGGCGAGATGGATCGCTTCGTCATCCGTGTCGAAGGGAAGAACCACCAGGACCGGGCCGAACACCTCGTCCTTGACGATCTCCGAGTCGGGTGCCGCGTCCACCACCAGGGTTGGCCGGTAGAAAGCGCCGTCGCCCAGGCCCTTATCCGTCGGAGCGTAACCCCCGGCCACCACTTTGCTGTAGCCCCGGGCCCGATCCACCATTCCCGCCACATGGTCCCGCTGCTTGAAGGAGACCAAGGGGCCAAGGTCCGCGTCGGTATCCCCGGGCGCGCCAAGGACGATCCCATCAAAGCGCTCGGCGACCTTGGCCACGAACTCGTCATAAACACTGCGGTGCACAATGGCGCGGGTGGCTGCGGTGCAGTCCTGTCCCGTGTTGATGAGCGAACCCGCCACGGCGCCATGCACTGCGGCGTCCAAGGTGGCATCGTCGAACACCACAATGGGTGCTTTTCCGCCCAGTTCAAGGTGCACGCGCTTGGCGTTGACGGCAGCAGCTTCCAGGACCGTGCGGCCAATGGCGGTGGAGCCTGTGAAGGACACCATGTCCACGTCCGGGTGCTGCATGAGGGCGGCCCCTACAGAGGCTCCGTCGCCCACCACCACGTTCACCACGCCGTCGGGCAGTCCGGCATCCGTGAGCGCCTGCGCGAACATGAGGGATGTCAGTGGTGTGATCTCGGCAGGCTTGAGGACAATGGTGTTGCCGGCGGCGATCGCGGGCAGTATCTTCCACGCCGCCATCTGCAGCGGGTAGTTCCACGGCGCAATGGACCCCACCACGCCAATCGCCTCGCGGCGGATGGAGGAGGTGTGCTGGGGCGAGTACTCGGCTGTGGCTTTGCCTTCGAGGTGGCGTGAGGCTCCTGCAAAGAAGTCGATGTTGTCGATGGTGCCGGGGACGTCGAACTCGCGGGTCAACCGCAATGGCTTGCCCGTCTGTGAACTCTCCACCCGGGAGAACTCCGCGGCCCGTTCCTCCATGATCCGGGCGAACTTTTGCAGGATCCCGGCTCGTTCTCCTGCGGTGGTCCGGGACCATGCCGGGAAGGCTGAACGGGCTGCTGCCACCGCGGCCTCGAGGTCCGCCACTGAGGCGAGGCTCACGGTTTCCACCACCTCCGAGGTCGCCGGGTTGATGACGTCCAGGGTGTTGCCCGAGGTGCCGGACAGGAGTTTTCCGTTGATGAACTGATGCATGTGGGTGCCGTGCTTTCCCTGCCGGGCGTCGGTGTCCGGGCAGTGGTGAAGGAACGACGCCGGATGGCGGCGTGCGTGCGTGCGGTGAAGGTGGATTGGGGGCGTGGCAGGCTGTCAGGCCTGCGGCCCCTGTGCGCTTTCGCGTTCGGCGCTGTCCAGGATGGCTGCGAGGCCGGCTTGGAATGCCTTCAGTGAGTCGAGGGTTTGCAGTGCCGCGTGGTGCTTTTCAAGGAGCGGGTGCCCGGTAATTCGAGTGAAGACCCTGGGGTTGAGCCAGGGATCGTGGCCCTCGGAGTCCGGGAGCCGCTGGATTTCCACCGCAATGCCGGCGCCGAGCGCAAGGGTGTAGCTTTCCAATGCTGCGTAGTAGTGCACCACGCGGTCCTCGTCGAGCCCGGCGTCGGTGAGGCATCGCAGGACGAACTCGATGGCCTCCAGTTCGCCGGGGCCGTAAGTGTCCGTGGCAAATGACTCACTGCCCAGGGATGGGTGCTGCATGAAGACCCGGAGGAGTTCATCGAGGTACGTCTCGAGCCGGGTACGCCAATCCTGGTCCCGTGCCGAGGCCAGCGTTCGATCCACGGACATCATGAACAGTTTGTCCAGTGCTGCCCTGACGATTGCGTCCCGGTTCCGGAAGTGACGGTAGACGGCGGTGGCGTCTACTTCAAGTTCCTGCCCCAGTCGTCGGACGGTCAGCCGCTCGCTGGGTTCCTGGCTGGAAATCCGGAGAACGGCGTCGATGATGGCGGCGGGGTCAAGACGGGTGCGACGGTCCGTTGACTGTGCTGGCTGCACCATCTGTTTCCGCCTTCCATGCGATCCCCGGTTGATTATCAACCTACATGATTCATGGGCACCTCCTTTCGAGGACAAGTCAAAGTCTTTGTCAGCACTGATGTCAACACTGTTGACTTTAATGTGATCCGGCTCATAGTCTGTCTCCCAGAGTTGAATTTCCCACGAAAGGACTCGATCGTGCACGCAGAGATTTTGTTGGAGAACGGATGGGTGTACACCGGCAAAGACGCCGGACCCATCCGGGCCACCGTGGCAATAGGCGAGGGCAGGGTGATCGATGTTGGCAGTGCCGAAGACCTGGAGGCAACAGCGACGCCGGACACGCGCCGCGTCAACCTGGAAGGGCAGTTGCTGCTTCCCGGGTTCCAGGACGCCCATATCCACCCCATCTTCGCTGGGATAGAGCTGCTCCAGTGCGACCTGACGGAGGTGGCCAGCGCAGACGAGGCTGTGGCAACAGTTGCCCGCTACGCCGCGGACAACCCGGACGAGCCGTGGATCCTGGGCGCAGGATGGTCCATGGATCTGTTCACCGGAGGCACCCCCGGGCGGGAGTTGCTGGATGCCGTGGTCCCGGACCGGCCCGTGTACCTCGTCAACAGGGACCACCACGGCGCTTGGGCCAATACCGCGGCGTTCAAAGCCGCCGGGATCACCAAGGACACACCTGATCCGGACGGCGGCCGGCTGGAACGCGAAGAGGACGGCACGCCGGCAGGCACCGTGCACGAAGGTGCCATGGACCTCTTCAACGCGGTAAAGCCGGCAGTGCCCTATGAGTTGGCGTACCAAGGGCTGCTCGCATCCCAGAAATTGCTGCTCGCCCAGGGCATCACTGCCTGGCAGGACGCCTGGGTACCCATCCCGGAGGGCGAACACGCCGATCATCTGGAGGTCTACCAGGACGCGGCGAAGGCAGGGGACCTCAAAGCCAGGGTCACGGCATGCCAGTGGTGGGACAGGACCGCCGGCCTGTCCCAGCTGGAAGCAATCGTGGAACGCCGGAACAGGGTGGCCGAAGCATTCGACCCCCTGCAGCTCAACGCCAACACGGTCAAAGTCATGGTGGATGGCGTGGCCGAGAACTACACAGCCGCCATGCACCACGTCTACCTGGACCACCACGGCCATCACACGGAGAACCGCGGCATTGAGTTCTTCGAGCCAGAGCAGTTGAAGGAGTTCGTCACCGCAATCGATGCCGAGGGTATGCAGGTTCACTTCCATGCCCTTGGCGACCGCGCTGTCACGGATGCCCTGGACGCGCTGGAGGCAGCCCGGAACAGCAACGGCGCCAACGATCACCGGCACCACCTCGCCCACTTGCAGGTGGTCCGCGGCGAGGACATTCCCCGTTTCCCGGAGCTCAATGCGGCCGCCAATGTCCAGGCACTATGGGCCTGCCACGAGGAACAGATGGACACCCTGACGCTCCCGTTCCTTGAACCGGGCGCCGAGGACAGGCACTATCCCTTCGGCGAGCTGGCTTCTGCGGGCGCCCGATTGGTGGCGGGCAGCGATTGGCCGGTCTCCACTGCCGACCCCATTGCGGCCATCCATGTGGCAGTGAACCGCATAGCTCCGGAAGAAAACCTCCCCCCGCTCGGCCCGGCATCGCAAAAGCTCAGCCTCAAACAGATCGTGGACGCCTACACCCACGGCACTGCATGGATCAACCACCTGGACGCCGCAACGGGAACCCTGGAACCCGGCAAGCTGGCGGACCTCGCCGTCCTGGACGTCAATCTTTTCGATCTTCCCGAAGAGGAACTGCACCGGGCAGTGGTGACGCAGACGTGGATTGGGGGCGAGTGCGTCTATGACCGGTCGGCAGCCCAAAGCCCGGTCGCGGAAACAGCCCGCGGCCAGCAGCCGGCGGTGATGCAGTGAGGCCGCCAACAGCGGGTGGCGCCCGGCGCTGCAAACAGCGGACGACGCCGTCGCGCATCACCGCGGTGACGGTGGCCGGCGTCGTGCTCGGCTTGGTCCTGGGCGGCTGCGGCACTCGACCCACCAGCGTGACCGACGCCGCGGGCGGTGCCAAGTACACCCTGTCCGACTCCACCGATGAGCCCACCCAGGAGATCGACAACTTCAACTGGGCCATGTACGCGGAGCCATTTTCCCTGGACTACGCCTACGCCTTCGATTACCCGGACAACACCGTTCTGTCCAACGTGTGCGAGTCGCTGTTCCGCTGGAACGCGGACCTGTCCACCGCGCCCGGCCTGGCCACGGGAGTGGAGAATCCTGATCCCCTCACGTGGATCTACACCATCCGCCAAGGCGTGAAGTTCCACGATGGCACGGAGATGACGGCGGACGACGTCGTTGCGTCCCTGAGCCGCCACATCGATCCGGAAGTGGGTTCGTTCTGGGCGTCGTCCTACCAAAACGTGGAGTCCATCGAGAAGACCGGCGACTACGAAGTCACGGTTACCACCACGCGTCCGGACTATGTGTTCAACAATTCGTTGGTTGGCGCCCCGGGTGTGGTGGAGTCCGCAGCAACCCTGGAGGAAGCAGGCAAGGACTACGGCAACTCCAAAGCGGGAGTTAACTGCACGGGGCCGTTCCAGTTTGACCAGTGGGAAGCGGGGGAGAGCATCACCCTTAAACGCTTCGACGACTACTGGGATCCGGACCTGAAAGCCAAATCGAAGCAGGTTACATTCACCATGCTCCCGGACGCCACATCCCGCATCAACGCCTTCCAGACCGGCGAAATCGACGGCGGCTTCGCGATCCCGTCCAACGCGATCGACATCCTCAAGGCCAACAAGGACGCCGGGTCCCTGTACTTCGGCAATGACACCTCCGTGCAGAGCATGGTCTTCACCAACCTGGCCGGGACCTTCCAGGACGTCCGGGTCCGCAAAGCACTCATGATGGCCATCAACCGGGACGCACTGATCAAGGCCGCGGAGCAGGGCTACGCCAAGAACACGGATGCACTGACCACCAGGAGCGTGTGGAAAGACGTCCCGGCTGCCACAGCTGATGAGGCCTTTGATGGGCTCCTCTCCACGCCCTATGACCTGGAAGAGGCAAAGAAGCTGGTGAAGGAAGCCGGGGCCGAAGGCAGCAAGTTCGTCTTTGCCACCGCCTCCCTGAATGCCGCGTTCGACATCACGGCACGGGCCATCGCGTCCGCGGCCAAGGAGATCGGCTTGGAACCGGAAATCCAGACCATGTCCAATGACAAATACACCACCCTGTTCTCCGACCCGGAGGCCCGCAAGAACGTGGACCTGCTGGTGACATCCTGGTACCTCTCCAGCACGGAACCCCTGGAAATGTACAGCGTGCTGCGGACGGGCGACTTCAGCAACTACGGCGGCTGGAGCAACGCGGAATTCGATGACCTGGTGAACTCCGCGTACAGCGTGCAGGACCCGGAGGCCCGCGGCAAACTCACCGGCCAGGCCGCCAAGCTGGCCAGCGAAGAAGTGGTCTGGGGGCCGCTCTACGAAACCGTCACCTCCATGTGGCTCGGCAAACGCATCACCGGTGCGGACCCGTCCATCAACTACATGTACTACCCGTGGGCAGCCCAGATAGGAGGTCGCTGACATGACCGCTACAGAACAAGTCCAGGCCGCCAACGCGCCGGGCACGCCCAGCCACAAGCGGGACAAACGCAGGGCGGTCCGCCCGGCGGTCTACATCGTGAAGAAGCTGCTGGCCCTGGTGCTGACGTTGTTCGTTGCCTCCATGGCCGTGTTCTTCTCCCGTTTCCTGGTCCCCGGAGACCCGGCCCGCTTCCTGCTCAGGGGACGCAGTCCCAAACCCGAGGCACTGGAAGAGATCACCCGGCAGTTCGGCTTGGATAAGCCGGCCTGGGAACAGTACCTGAACTGGCTCGGCGGCATCCTGCACGGGGACTGGGGCCGCTCACTGACCTACCGCCAGGACGTCTCCGACGTCTTGCTCGGACGCCTGCCCACCACCCTGCAACTTGTCGCCTTGGCCGCGGTGTTCATCACCGTCCTTGGCTTGTTCGCCGGGATCGTCGCCAGCCTGAACAAGGGCTTCAGTGACCGCTTCATCCTCATTACCCTCACTGCGGCCGGGGCTGTCCCGCCGTTCGTTGCGGCCATTGCCCTGGTAGCGCTCTTCTCCGTGGGGCTGGGCTGGTTCCCCTCCTTTGGAAGCGGCGACGGCGGATGGGACCGGATCTGGCACCTCACCCTCCCGGCGCTCGCCTTGGGCATCACCTACATCGCCATGGTGGCCAGGGTGACGCGGTCCTCCATGAACGAGCAACTGCTCCGCGAACACGTGGAGGTGGCCACCAGCCGTGGACTCACCCGTGGGTCCGTGGTGGCACGCCACGTGCTGCGCAACGCCTTGGGGCCCATCCTGACCGTGAGCGGCGTGCTAGTGGCCGGACTCCTGGTCTCCAGCGCCATCATCGAGCGGACCTTCGGCCTCTCCGGCATCGGGCAACTCCTGGTGCAGTCCATCGACAGGCTCGACTTCGGTGTTGTCCAAGCGATCGTCATGGTGGTGGTTGCAGCCTTCGTCCTGGTCAACACCGTGGTGGATCTCGTCCAACCCCTCATTGATCCGCGGATCGCGGCCGGAACGGAGTCCCGATGACGTTAGCCATCCAGCTGCCACAGACGGGGCTTCGCCGTTACGGCAGCCTCCTGTCACCCATGGCGTGGGGCGCGCTTGCCGTTGCCGCCGCCGTCGTACTTCTTTCCCTGTTCGCCCCGGTCCTGGCGCCGTACGACCCGGACTACGTAGACCTCAACAACGTTTTGGCCGGTCCCAGCGGGCAGCATCTGCTGGGTACGGATGCCTTGGGCCGCGACCTCCTCAGCCGGATCATGCACGGTGGGCGGACCTCGCTCCTGGGACCCACCATCGTGGTGATCGGATCCACTGTCCTCGGATTGCTGCTTGGCCTGGTGGCTGGCTGGTCAGAGGGCTGGCTGGGCAAGGTTTTGGGCCGCCTTTTCGATCTCCTCTTTGCGTTTCCCGCGCTGCTCATGGCCATGCTTGCCATTGCCCTGTTCGGTAAGGGGCTCTTCGCGCCCATCCTGGCCATGACCATCGCGTACGTTCCGTACGTGGCCCGGCTCGCGCAGTCATTGGTGGTGGCCGAACGCAGCAGGCCGTACGTCCAGGCGTACAGGGTGCTCGGTTTCCGGACGCCCTGGGTGGTGCTGGGACGGGTTCTCCCCAACCTCATTCCCACTGTTGGCGCCCAATCGACCCTGAATTTCGGCTACGTGCTGGCAGACCTCGCGGCGCTCTCCTTCATCGGGCTCGGGGTCCAACCGCCCACCAGCGACTGGGGCGCAATGATCGAGGAATCCCGCGGAGCCCTGCTGGGCGGCTACCTCCTGCCTGCCTTCTGGCCCGCTCTGGTGGTGGTCCTGGTGGTGGTGGCCGTCAATGTCATCGGCGAGGAAATCTCAGACCGCATCGGAGGAAAACTTTCATGAGCCAGCTCTTGCAGATCGAAAACTTTACGCTCGGGTTTCCGGGCAGGCCGCCGCTGCTGGACAGCGTTTCCCTGCACGTGAACGACGGCGAAGCGGTCGCCTTGGTGGGGGAGTCCGGCTCAGGCAAGTCCCTGACCACCCGTGCCGCGCTGGGGTTGTTTCCCAGTGGCGCACAGTCCTCCGGCCTCGTGTCAGTTCAGGGCTTGGATACCCTCACAGCCAGCAAACAACGCCTCATGGAGCTGCGCCGCGGACATGCGTCGATGATCTTCCAGGACCCCAGGGCCGGCATCAACCCGGTCCGGACCGTGGGGGACTTCCTCACTGAAACACTCGTGCGGTTTGACGGTCTGACCCGCGCCGAGGCCACCGAACGCGCCGTGAAGCAACTGGAGCAAGTGGGGCTTCGGCGGGCCAAGGAGCTCATGGACCAGCACCCCCATCAACTCTCCGGCGGCATGCTCCAGCGCGTCATGATTGCCGCGGCCCTCTTGAACTCGCCGGATCTGTTGCTGTGTGACGAGCCCACCACCGCCCTGGATGTCACCACCCAGGCCGGGATTGTGCGGCTCCTGCGCGATGAACAACAGTCCCGCGGGATGGGCATGCTGTTCATCACCCACGACCTCAACCTCGCCGCCAGCCTGTGTGAGCGCGTCTATGTTCTCCGGCGCGGGGAAGTGGTGGAACACGGACCAACCCGGACCGTGTTCGTGACACCGCAGCAGGATTACACCCGGCAGTTGGTAGAGGCAACTCCCGTCATAGAGGTGGGGTCTGGCTCTGCCCTGGCTGCGGCTCCCGGGCTTGAGCCGGCAGGGTCTGCCTTGCTGGAGATTACCGGGCTATCCAAGACGTACCACCTGCCCCGCGGAGAAGTCATCACCGCCTTGGACAACGTTCACTTCAGCTTGCCGGAGGGCGGTTCCTTGGGCATCGTGGGCGAGTCCGGTTCCGGGAAGTCCACGCTCGCCAGGTTGGTGCTGGCGCTGGAAACCGCCTCAGCAGGCGAACTCACCCTTCGCGGAGTCACCAGGCCACACCGGCCCCTGAAGGCATCCGAAAGGAAAGTGCTGGCCAAGGAAGTACAGATTGTTTTCCAGGATCCGTACCTGTCCTTGGATCCCCGGATCGCTGTTGGCAATGCTGTTGCCGATGTTTTCCGGCTGCACCAAAAGCAAGGACGCAAAGAAGCCAAGGAGAGTGCACGCGACCTCCTGGAAAGGGTGGGGATCGGGACCGAACGGTTCGACGCCAAGCCCCGGGCCCTCTCGGGCGGACAGCGTCAACGTGTCGCCTTGGCGAAGGCCCTTGCTGCGCGCCCCCGCCTCTTGGTGCTGGACGAGGCCACCAGTGCTTTGGACGTCTCCGTCCAGGCCCAGGTGCTGGAACTCGTGGAGGAACTGCGGCACCAACTCGGGCTGACCATCCTGTTCGTCACCCATGACCTGGCCGTGGTGTCACGCCTCTGTTCTGAGCTCATCGTGATGCATCAGGGACGGATCGTGGAGCAGGGGCTCACGGCACGAATTCTCGAAGACCCTGGCGATGAGTACACGCGCAACCTCATCGCCTCCCGTCCCCGGCCCTTGTGGGACGCCGAGCCGGTCATTGCCTGACCGGCTAAGAACATCACCATTGAAACAGGAGAACCTCCCGTGAAGACCACCGTTTTCGAACGGAATGTCCCGCAGACCGCCGTCGTATCCCATGCGCTGGAAGGTGCCGCCCACCGGCCTTTCTGGATCGACGACCTGAAGGACTCAGCAACTCATTACCCGCAACTCGACGGCGATGCTGCCGCCGACCTCGTGATTGTCGGTGGCGGATACACTGGCCTTTGGACAGCACTTCGCGCCAAGGAACGCGACCCTGGCCGGACAGTGATCCTGGTGGAAGCAGAACAGGTGGCCTGGGCAGCGTCCGGCCGTAACGGCGGCTTCTGCGAGGCCAGTCTCACCCACGGCCATGAGAACGGCAAGAACCGCTGGCCCGACGACCTTGAGACTTTGGACCGGCTGGGCATGGACAACCTGGACCGCATGCAGGAAGCCGTGGAGAAATACGGCATGGATTGCGATTGGGAGCGGACCGGTGAACTCAATGTTGCCGTCGAACCGCACCAAGTGGCGTGGCTCCAGGAAGACGACAGCCCCGGCAGTGTCTTCCTGGACCAGGAGGCCATCCGGGCGGAGGTCAATTCCCCCACCTACTTGGCGGGGCGTTGGCACAAGGACTCCGTGGCTATGGTCCATCCGTACAAACTCGGTCTTGAACTGGCGCGGGTGGCAAGGGAGTTGGGCGTGGTGATCCATGAAGGTACCCGTGTGCGCGAACTCAACGACCATGAGCGCGGCGTCACCGTCGTCACGGAACGGGGCAATGTAGAAGCCGGGTACGTGGTCCTTGGCACCAACGTGTTCCCGTCCCTGCTCAAGCGGAACCAGCTCATGACTGTCCCGGTGTACGACTATGCGCTCATGACCGAACCCCTTACGGCAGAACAGCTGGAGTCGATCGGGTGGAGCAAACGCCAGGGAATCGGCGATGTTGCCAACCAGTTCCACTACTACCGCATCACCAAGGACCACAGGATTCTCTTTGGCGGGTACGATGCTCTCTACTTCTGGGGCCGTCGCGTGGACCAGCGGCACGAATACCAGCCGGAGACCTGGGAAAGGATCGCCTCCCACTTCTTCACCACGTTCCCGCAGTTGGAGGGTCTGAAGTTCACGCACAAGTGGGCCGGTCCCATCGATTCGAGCACGCAGTTCTGCGCGTTCTTCGGCACTGCCCGGAAGGGGCGGGTGGCGTACGCGGCTGGTTTCACCGGGCTTGGAGTCGGGGCCACGGCCTTCGCTGCGGACGTCCTCCTGGACCTGCTGGCCGGCCTGGACACCGAGCGCACGCGGGTGGAGATGGTCCGGAAACGGCCGCTCCCCTTCCCTCCTGAGCCGCTGGCCTCCCTGGGCATCAACCTGACCCGCTGGTCCATGGACAGGGCCGACCACAACCAAGGGAAACGGAACCTCATCCTCAAAGCGCTCGACGCCGTGGGGCTGGGTTTCGACTCCTGACCCTCCCAACTAAGTAACAGCACATGTCGTAATGAGTGCCCATTGCGACATGTGCTGTTACCTACTTGGGGACGTTAGCGCTTGGGGCCGCTTTGCGTTGGGTAGAAGCGCTCGACGCCGGACGCTTGGCCGGCGTCGTTGGCGTCCGGGGTGCGGGGCGCTTCACGGCGGGGGTCTTCGTTACGCCGGAGGGACGCGGAGCCGAAGCAACCGGGCGCTTGGCCGGCGTCCCTGCGCGCGGCGCGGGTTTCCGCGGCGCGGGGGTGCGCTTTACCGCCGTCGAAGGCCTTTTGGCAGGGGCAGTGGCCCGCGAACCAAACGACGGCACCACCGCGCCGAGGAACAGCACAGCCAGTGTCCCAACCCCGGCCGCGGCAGCCAAGTAGAAGTAGATGTCGGAGTCCTGGGTGCTCCCGGCACTGCCCAAGGCGTTGGCATCCTGGTTGAAGGCGATACCCCACATCCGCAGGAACGCGATGCCGCAACCAATGAACAGGCTGGTGCCCGCCGCGCCAAGGAGGACCACGAAGTAGCGGCGGCGGTTGAAAACCTGGACGAGGGACGCCAAATAGCAGACCAGCACAGCGCCGAGGAACAGGTACAACACCAGTTCCTCGAGCACCACCGCGGCCAGTACCAACAGCCCGAGCGAGACGAACGCGGCCACCACCGCTAGCTTCCCGCTGTTCCCCATGTGACGCATGAGGTTAATCATCGCCGACCAAGTGGCCACGCCACGCCGTCGTACATTGCAGTTGAGTACCGTTGTGAGGCCCGCTCAGGCAGCGCTACTTGATAACGTATCCGTGCATGATGGTCATCACGGCGGCCACGCTCTGCTCGCGGGTCCGTTCCGGGTTGTACGTCTGACGGTCCAGTCCCACCACGAAGATCGCTCCGAAGATCGCTGCCTCCAGTGAACCCCGGGCAATGGACTCGTTGACCTTGTACCCGGACGCAACGCTTTCCACGGCCGAACCAATCACGGCCAGGAGCTCAGCCCGGAGTTCGGCGAACACGGCGCTCCACTCGCCGGGCGTGCGCCAGTTTTCACTGACCCACAGGCGGGCGAAGGAGGGGTAGTCGTCCATGAATTCCATGGCCTGGCCCACCATGTTGTTCATGGATTCCAAGGGGTCGCTGGCCTGTCCGCGAACGTCCTGGAGCCGGACCAGCATGATGTCCACACCGTGCCGAAGCAGCTGGGCAATCAGGTCCGACTTACTGCCGAAGTTGTAATAGACAGTCCCCTTGGAGACACCAGCCGCGGCCGCGATCTCGTCCACCGTGACCCCTGCGGCGCCGCGCTCGCCGATCAATTCCATGGAGGCCTCGAACAGACGCTGCTTGGTGGCGTTGGTGCGGCCGGGGCGGAGCTTCTTCTCTGCAGTGCCGGCGGGGACGGGCTCGGTGGTGCTCATACTGCGATCTCCGGCTTCAGCGTCTTGAGGGTCCACACCTTGTGCTTGCGGACGGCGAGCGTGGACAACGCCATTCCCAGCAAAGTGTATCCAAGCAGGCCCAGGACAGTGGGCCAGATCATGCTGAGCTCACCTCCGTAGATCAAGTGCCGCATGCCGGTCACCACGTAGCCCATGGGCAGGACCTCGTGCACCACGTGCAGCGGCATGGGGGTGGTTTGCCACGGGAACGTTCCGCCCGAGGACACCAGCTGCAGGACCAACAGGATCAGCACCACGAACTTGCCGGGTGTCCCCATCAGCGCCACGATGCCCTGGATGATTGCGCTGAAGGCCATCACCGCGGCCAGCATGAACAGCCACATGCCGATGGGGTGTGCGGGGTTCAAGCCCAGGCCAAGGTTCACCACGAGAGTGAGGATGGTGGCCTGCAGCACCGAGACCACGAAGAACGGCAGCCAGCCTCCGACGGCGATTTTCCAGGCAGGGGCGTTCGACGCCAGGGCCCGCTGGGTGATGGGCCGCATGGCCTGGACCAGCATGAAGACGCCGATCCACAGTGCCAGGGTCAGGAAGAACGGGGCGAGTCCGGCGCCGTAAGAGCCTGCCTTGGCCTGCGAGACGTTGTCCACCGCCACGGGATCAGCAATCACCTTGGACACGCTGCTTTTCTGCTCATCGTTCGGGTTGGGGATATCTCCTGCACCCTTGGCGAGTTCGGTGGCGAGGGTGTTTGAACCATCGGCTGCAGTCACTGCGCCGCTGGCAAGCTGTCCAGCGCCGTCGTCCAGTTGGCGGGCACCGTCGTCGAGCTTGGCCGCGCCGTCCAAAGCGGTCTGCTGTCCGGCGGCCAGTGTGGCTGCGCCGGTGTTCAGCTGTCCGGCACCTGCGGCGGCTTTCGAAATCGCGTCGGTGAGTGTCGGCGTGGCGCCGGCGAGTTTGGCGGCTCCGGCGCTCACGGCAGCCGAGCCGTCCGAGAGTTGCTGGATCTTGGCGGCGTCGCCGGAAATCTTGGCCTTCGCGTCCGTCACGGGGCTCGATGCCGCGGCGGCGTCGAAGTCCGCCAGGACCTTGGCGGCCTGCTCCTGCGTCAGCACACCGGCCGCGACCAGCCGCGCGTTGGACTCGACCACCCGGTTCCGGAGGCCTTTGTCTGCCGCTTCAAGCTGCCCGACGACGTCCTGGACTTTCGCGTTCAGCTCGGCGTTTCCGGCGGCTACTTGGGCTGCGCCGTCGGCGAGTTTCCTGGAGTCCGCAGGCAGTGTGGCCGTCTTGTTCTTCAGTTCGGTGAGGCCTGAGCTCAGCTGGCTGGCGCCGGTATTGAGCTGGACCGCGCCGTCCCGCAGTTTGGTCTGTCCGGCCACGAGTTGGTCGGCGCCGGTCACCAGTTCCGTGGTGCCGCCGTGGAGTGTTGTGGCGCCGTCGCTGAGCTTTCCCACGCCTGTGGCAAGTTCCGAGGCTCCGTCCGCGGCTTTGACGATGGAGGCATGGATGGTTCCGAAGCCTGTGAGGAGCTGGTTTGCCGTTTCCTCGCCCACCTCCTTGGCCACTGTGGAGTGAACCGCTGTGGTGAGCTTGTCCACGATGGTGCTCAAAAGGTAGTTGTTGGCGTCGTTGGTGGTGACGTGCAGCATGGCCTGGTTGGCGGCGTCGAAGCTGCCGGGCGAGACCAGGTTGGCGGAGAAGTCCTTGGGGATGCGCAGCGCGAAGGCGTACTCACCCGTACGGACACCGGCGTCTGCATCCTCGGCGCTGGAGACCGGCTTCCAGTTAAAGACGTGTCCCTCCACCAAGCTGTCAGCCACTTTCCGGCCGGCCTGCAGTTCGGTGCCGTCCGACGACGTTGCTCCCGTGTCCTCCACCACCAGCGCGGCGTCGATCTGGTTCAGGTTGCCGTACGGATCCCAGTTCGCATAGAGGTACACGGCGCCGTACAGCAACGGGACCATGGTCAGGGCGAGGATGGTCAGCTTGGGCAGGAGCCCGCCGGTCATGCGCTTGAGTTCGGAGCGGGCGAGCCGCAGAACAGTCACTTTGCAGTCCTTTGGAGGTTTTCGGATTCGGGGTCAGCGGCTGCCTGGGGCGCCGCTGGAGTTTCGAGCGTTTCCGGCTCTTCAGCCACCGGCTCGGCAGCGTGTTTTGCTTTGGGCTCGACGGCGGCGGGTTGGGGCTCGACGGCGGCCGCCGGCTTGGCTTGGGCTGGTTCGACGGCGGCTGGCTCGGTTTCGGAGTGGGCGGCATCCGCCTCCGGTTCGGGTGGATGCATCACGGAGTTGCCGATCACCGCGGCGGCTCCGGTCCAGTTGTCCGGGAGGGCGCCGACGACGGCGACGACGGCAAGTGGCCGCCCGGCGTCGGACGCCAAAGCCTGAAGCCTGGGCAACCACGCTGCGGGATCGGCGCTGTGGCGGTCGGGGGAGTCCACTACGAGGAGGTCCGTGGCCGGATCTGCGAGGGCAAGTGCGGTCAGGAGTTCGAGCCGGCGGGCGGCGGGAATTTGTTCAATCCAGAGACCCGCGATGTCCTCGAAGCTGTTGACCTTCAGCCATGGCTTACTCAGCAACGCGCCACGGTAGCGGCGGGGGATGAGGGAGAGGTCTTCGGTGACGAGGTCACGGACGCTGAGGTGTTGCTCGGGTTCGTTGACGCCGGGGGAGTCCACCAAGGCGCTGGCGAGCCGGATTTTCTTGGTCTTGGTAGTGGTGTCCCAGCTGAGGACGCCGTTGCTGGGCTTCATGCGGCCGCTCAAGGCCAACGCCAAAGCGGTCCGCTGGTCCTGGCCCTCTCCGGCAACGAGCAGAAGTTCGCCGCGGCGGACCTGAAGTGACGTTGCCGGCAGGAGATCGTCCCGGCGGCCGTTGATCTGGAGTTGCTGTACGGACAGCACAATGAAGCCTTTCGCAGAAATGGTGTCTGCTGAAAGTCTAACTAAACTGACTGGTCAGTTCAAATAGAGATTAGAGTCCGTACTTTTCAAGGAGCCGCAGCCATACTTCGCTGATGGTCGGATATGAAGGAACGGCGTGCCATAGACGGTCCAGTTTCACTTCGCCCACGATCGCAATGGTGGCTGAGTGCAGGAGTTCTGCAACGCCGGGGCCCACGAAGGTGGCGCCGATGATCACCTGCCGATCCTCATCCACCACCATCTGGGCCCAGCCCTTGTAATCGGGGGAGTGCAGTTGGGAACCGGACACGTTGATGGGGAGTTCCACGCCAGTGACGTTCCTTCCCTGCAAGAGGGCCTGCTCCAGGCTGGGCCCCACGGAGGCAACCTCGGGGTCGGTGAACACCACGCTCGGGACTGCGTAATCGTTGGCAGTATGGGCCCACGGGCTCCACGGTTTCGGTGTGCCCTGGAGCTTGCCGTTGGCCCTTGCCACGATCGCGTCAGCTGTAGCGCGGGCCTCGTACTTGCCCTGGTGGGTCAGGAGGACCTTGCCGGCGGCATCCCCGGCGGCATACAACCAGAGCCCGCTGGTGCCGTCGCTGGCTGGGCCTTCAACCAGGCCGCTGGCATCGGTCGTGACCCGGAGCGGCTTGCCGTTCCGAGCCTCGACGCCAACATTCTCCAAGCCCAGATTGGCCAGGGCGGGGTGCCGGCCTGAGGCCACCAGCAATTTGTCAGCGGTGACTGTTTTGCCGTCGAACGTCACTGTCACTGAGCCGTCGTCGTTCTTCCCTGTTCTCTCCACATCGGTGTGGACGTGGACGGTGACGCCGTCGGCGCGGAGTCCGGCCAGGACCAGGGTGGCGGCCTCTTCCGGGTAACTGCTCAGCAAACGACCGCGGGCAATGAGCGTGACGTCCGAGCCGAGCCGGGCGAATGCCTGCGCCATCTCCACGCCTGCCACGCCACCGCCGAGCACCGTGAAGCGCTTGGGAATTTCCTTGGCTGCCGTGGCTCCGCGGGTGGTCCAGCAGGGGATGTCCTTCAAGCCCTCGATCTCCGGGATGGTAGGAGTTGAGCCCGTCGCGACCACCACGGCATGGTGGGCCTTCAGCGCGTAACTGTTGCCGTCGAGGCCATCCACTTGGACCTCGCGCGGGCCCGTGATGCGGCCGCGCCCACGGATCAGTTCGATGCCCGCGCTGTCCAGCCATTCAACCTGGCTGCCGTCCTGCCAGTTGTTGGTGAACCAATCCCTGTTCTTCAGCGCAGCTTGGGCGTCGACCACTCCAGTAACAGCCTCGCTCGCCCCGGGCACCACTTGGGCGGAGTGGAGCACGCTCCCCGGACGAAGAAGTGCCTTGGAGGGGATGCAGGCCCAGTAGGAGCATTCGCCGCCCACTAATTCGCTCTCGATAATCACCGCCGTCAGGCCGCCGCGAACCACCCGGTCCGCCACGTTTTCCCCTACGGCGCCCGCGCCGATCACGATTACATCGAATTCCCGCGAGGTCTCGGCAGTCATGGGAGAAGCCTACAACCGGCGCCTGTACGTTGTGGGGCCTGCTCTGCGGGTTTGGGGTGGGTTTTGGGGCGCAAAGTGGGCCTCGCAATGCGACTCCCTGTCCAGATGCCGAGATGCGTATCTCATATTATGGGATGGGTGGCTAGGCTGTTTCGCATGGGAGAAGATTTGAGGCCTTTCGTCGACTGGGACTGGTGCGCGGAGAACCTCGGGAAATTCGTGCTCGCAGATTCCCGCTGGTACCTCGATGGCTCTTCCGGGAAGGACGCCTATGAGAGCGGCCATCTTCCTGGTGCTGTGTTCATCGACCTGGACCAGTGGTTGTCCGGGCCGGCGTCTCCTGAGGCCGGGAGGAACCCGTTGCCCGACCCCAACGTGTTTGCTGAAGGCATGCGGCACGCAGGGATCAACGACTCGGACACGGTGGTCGCCTACGACGATGCAGGTGGAGTCATCGCGGCCAGACTCGTGTGGATGCTCCGGTCCACAGGGCATAGTGCCGCGATCCTCAACGGAGGCATGGCCGCATATCCGGGCGAGCTCACCGCTCAGACACCTGCACCACGGACTGGGGACTTCTCGGCTCAAGCCTGGCCTGAGCACCTGATCTCCGCTATTTCCGAAGTATCTGACGGCAAGTACACCGTCATCGATGCGAGGAACCGTGACCGCTTCGATGGACTCCAGGATCCCGTGGACCCTCGTCCTGGGCACATACCCGGGGCCGTGAACGTACCATGCCGCGAGAACCTCGACTCCACGGGACACTTGATCCCGGAACTGCAGATTCGCGCGAACTTCGAACGTGCAGGCGATCTGTCCGCAGGGAACACCGTTTCCTACTGCGGTTCCGGAGTAACGGCCTGCCACAACCTGCTCACGATGGAGCAACTGGGAATGGGCCAAGGCAAGCTGTTCGTCGGCGGCTGGTCCCAGTACTCCCGCGTGCAGGAGACGCCAGTGGCGATGGTGTCACCGGGGTTGTGAGGCCTGCTCTGCGGGCTTCGCGTGGATTTTGGGGTGCCGAGCGGGCCTCGCAATGCAGGGCTACGCGTGCATCGCGCCCTTGAACCAGCCCGTGATGCTCGCCGGATGTGTGATCGCCGTGCCGACAACCACCGCGAACGCTCCGGCGTCGAGGGATTGCCGGGCATGCGCCGGGGTATGGATCCGGCCCTCTGCAATGAGTGGCTTGCCCAGGTCCGCGGCGGCAATCTGCTCCAACAGTTCCAGGTCCGGACCGTCCGTCTTGGGGCGCTCGCCGGTGTAACCGGCCAACGTGGTGCCGATCAGGTCGGCACCCGCCTCGACGGCGGCAACGGCGTCGTCGAAGGACCCGCAATCTGCCATAACCAAGGCCTGGGATTCCGCGTGAATGCCGGCAACGGTCGCTGCCAGGGTCAGCCCATCCGGCCGCTCCCGACGCGTTCCGTCAATCGCCACAACGTGCGCGCCGGCATTCGCAACGGCCAAGGCATGACGAAGCGTAGGTGTGATGAAGACTCCGTCATGTCCGTCCTTCCAGAGGCCAATGACAGGAACCTCGACGGCGGCACGCGTGAACTGCACGTCGGCCAACCCTTGGACGCGGATCGCCGCCGCGCCTCCGATGACAGCGGATGCCGCCACTTGGCCGGTGGTGCGGGGATCGCGCATGGGTTCGCCGGGGTACGCCTGACAGGAAACGATCAATTGGGAGCGGAGGGCTTCAAGGCCTTCAGGTGTGAGGATCATGATGTTCCCTTTACTTACGGACTACTTAAGGACGAGTTTCGCGGCGCCAACGATGGCGGCTGTGTTGCCAAGGGTGGCCCTGAGGACAGGGATGGCAACCAAAGGAGCCAGCAGTTCCCGGCGCAAAGCAGCTTCCATGGGCTTCCACCAGATTTCGCCGGCATCGGCAAGGCCGCCGGAGATCACCACGGTTTCAGGATCAAGGATGTTGATAAGCCCGCCCACGGCCTGTCCGGCCGCGGCTGCGCCCAGCTCGATGGCATGTAAAGCTGCGGTGCGGCTGTCCGCAGAGCCTGCGGCAGCACCGCCGTCGTGAGCGTCAGAGACAGAAGTGGCAAGGGCAAACACGCCCCGGGTGTCGGCAGCGTCGACGGCTGAACCTCCAAACCGCAAAAACGCCTCATGAAGAGCCGGCCCGGAAGCCACAGCTTCAACGTGCCCGGACCCACCGCACACGCAGGACAGCGGTGAACCACCAAAAGAGGCATAGGGAGAAGCGAAATGCCCCACATGCCCGCCCACAAAACGGTGGCCCAAAACGGGTGTGCCGGCAAGGACAAGGCTCCCGCCAACGCCCGTCCCGAACGCCACCATGAGTGAACTTGAGGAACCAGCGGCCGCGCCCAGCCAGGCTTCGCCGAGCGCATGGGCGTGGACGTCGTTGACGGCGCGGACGGTGCCAAAGCCCAGACGGGACGACAAACCGGCCACCAGTTCAGTCCCGGCCCAATCAAGAATCGCGTCGGTCGCGGACACAACGGACCCAACAACAGCGTCAATCACCCCCGCGGAGCCGATGCCGACGCCGGAAACCGACATGCCGGCGTCGGCAGCGCGCTCCACCAAGCCCCCGATCAGCGCAGCGGTGGCGTCCAAAATTGCTTCGCCACCGGCCCGGTTCAACGTAGGAATGGTCTCCGACATCAACACGTCGCCGGAAGGCGTGACAACTCCGGCGGCGGTTTTGGTGCCGCCGAGGTCAACGCCGATCACGTGGTTCATGGAAGGGGTCATCGAAGCTTAGACCAGCCCGTTCCGCTCCAGGATTGAACGAATGAGAGCAGTCTCGGAGTCATCCAAGGAAAGCATCGGCGAGCTCATGGTGTTGGATTCGATGACGCCCATTACCTGCAGTGCGGTCTTGAAGGCGCCCAGGCCCGCAGCACCACCGGAAACGCGGCCGTTGGGGGCGTAGACGATCTCGAAAACGTCGGCCAGGCGGTCCTGCTCCCTTGCCGCGAGAGTCCAGTCGCCGGCCTGGGCGGCGTCGAACAGGCGGCGGTAGCCGGCCGGATCAACGTTGCCGAGGCCCGGAACAACACCCTGCGCGCCGCCGAGGAGAGCGCCGTCCACCACAACTTCGTGACCCGTGAAGATGTCGAAGTTGGGGATGCCCTTGGCCGCGAGGAGGAGTTGGCGGAAGGAGACGTCGTCGCCGGAAGAGTCTTTGACGCCGGCAATGACGCCATCGCGGCCGAGCCGGACCAGCAGGTCGGTGGGCAGCTTGAAGTGCGTGCGGACAGGAACGTCGTAGGCGAAGATCGGCTTTTCGATGGCCGCGTGGATGCTGCGGAAGTGCGTTTCGGTCTCCGCGGCGTTGCCGATTGCGTAGTACATGGAGGTGACCACGATCGCGTCGGCGCCGAGGTCAACCACCTTGCGGGCTTCCTCGATGACGCGGGTGGTGGTCTGCTCGTTGGCACCCACGATCAGCGGGACCGCCCCGGCATTGGCGTCGGCGATGGTGGAGACCACCAGCTCACGCTCGTCGTTGGTCAGGTAAGGGACTTCGCCGGAGGAGCCGAGGACGAAAAGGCCGGACACTCCGCCGTCGATCAGGTGTTTGGTGACGTTCTTCAGCGATGCGGCGTCGATGCTGCCGTCCGCGTGGCGGGGGGTGATGACCGGGGGGATGACGCCCTCGAACTGAGTGGACACAGAATTCTCCGTTGTTTGTAGCTGTGAAGGGAAAAACTAGATGTGAAGCAGGCTCGGCGCGGCGCCCAGGAGCTTCTTGGTGTAGTCGTTGCTCGGGTTATCGAAAACCTGCGCGGCGGAGCCGTGCTCGACGATCTTGCCGAAGTACATGACGCAGATGCGGTCCGAGACATAGCGGACGGTCTGGATGTCGTGCGAGATGAACACCATGCCCAGGTTCAGCTGTTTCTTCAGGTCGGACAGCAGGTTCAGGACCTGCGCCCGGACGGAAACGTCCAAGGCCGACGTCGGCTCATCCGCCACGATGATGTCCGGGTCCAAGGCCAGCGCCCGGGCGATCGCCACGCGCTGGCGTTGACCACCGGAAACTTGCGACGGCGTCACTTCGGCTGCCGATTCCGGCAAGCCCACCAGCGCCAACAGTTCCTTGACCTTGGCAGCCCGGGAGGCAGCGTTGCCGATGCCGTGGATCTGCAGCGGATCGGTCAGGATGTCCTGGATGGTCATGCGCGGGTTCAGGGCCGTTGCCGGGTCTTGGAAGACCACGGAGACGGAGCGTCCGAATTCCTTGCGCATGGCGGCGTTCCTCTTGATGGCCGGCTTTCCGTGGAACAAAACCTGGCCCGACGTCGGCGGCTGCAGTCCCACGAGCACTGACGCGAGTGTGGACTTGCCGCAGCCGGACTCACCAACGATGCCCACGGTTTCGCCGCGGCTGATGGTGAAGTCCACACCGTCCACCGCTTTGACGATGTTCGGGCGGAACAGTCCACCAGTCCGAGCGTGGTGATAGACCTTGACGTCCTTGAGTTCGATGACCGGCTTCGACTCTTGTTGAATTGGTTCACTCATTTCGCGTCCTCCTTCAAATGGCTCGCCCAGTAGTGGTCGGCATCATCGCCGTTGACGGAGTCCACCGAAGAAACCGCGGTGAGGACCAATGGCTGGCGCGGATCGGCGTCGGGCCTCAGTGAGCGGGCCGCGAAGCGGTCTCCCGTGGCGAAGTCCCGCGGGGACGGAACCGTGCCGGGGATCTGGTGAAGGCGGACGGCGTCGGCCTCAATGGAGAGGACAGCACCCAGCAGGCCACGGGTGTACTCGTGCTTGGGGTTCTGCAGGAGCTCGGAGGCCTGGGCCGATTCCACCACCTGGCCGGCGTACATCACGGTGATGCGGTGGGCGAGGGAGGCCACCAACGCGAGGTCGTGGCTGACGAACACCATCGCGAATCCGAGCTGCTCGCGGAGTTCGTTGAGGAGGTCCACAACCTGTTTCTGAACAGTGACATCCAGGGCGGTAGTGGGTTCATCGGCCACAACAATCTTCGGCGAACGGGACAAGGCCATGGCAATGAGCACGCGCTGGCGCTGGCCGCCGGAGAGCTCGTGCGGGTAGCTGGCGAGGGTCCGGACGGGATCCAGTTTCACCATCTCCAGCAGCTCGGTGGGAGTCTTGCGTCCGCCGCGCTTGGTCAGCTGTTCCAGCTGGTCCTTGATCTTCATGGACGGGTTCAGCGAGCTCAACGCGTCCTGGTAGACCATGGCGATCTGCTCACCGCGAAGGCCCTCGTAAGCCTTCGGGTTGCTGTGCTTGGTGGTGGAGTCCAGGAGTTCCTTGCCATCGAAGGTGATGGACCCGGTGACCTGGGCGGTCTTGGGCAGGAGCCCCATCACAGCAAGCGAAGTGATCGACTTACCGCAACCGGATTCGCCTACCAAGCCCATGGTCTCGCCTTCGCGGACCGTGAACGAGACGTTGTCCACGATCGCGATGTCGCCGAAGCGGCCTGGGAAACGGATGGACAGGTTCTTCACTTCCAGCACGTTGCGTGCTCCCGGGGATACCTGCGGCAGGCGGTCGGTGCGTTTTGCTTCGATGGCTGCCAGGAGTTCCAGCTCACGGTCCAACAGGAGGTGCGGGTTTGCCGCGGCCAGCTTCACGTCGGTGAGGACGGCTGCCGTCTCGACACCGGAAGTGACGGTGTCGCCGGAAGCCGCACGAACGCCGTCGAGCTCGTGTTGCTCAACCACGGAGGGCTGGGCGACGGAGGTTGCCACCTCAGCGTCGACAGCAACGGCGGCTGAAGCACCGTCGTCGTCCTTTACTACCGGCGCGCGCCGGAGCTTCGGGTTCACCATGGCATCGGTGAGGCCCTCTGCCAGGATATTCAGGGACAGCACGGTCAACAGGATGGTGACACCAGCGAACGTCGTGGCCCACCAACCGCCGGACAGGACCAGGTTGCGGCCGTAGGAAATGACGTTGCCCCATGAGGGTGCGGGGTCCTGGACGCCGGCGCCCAGGAAGGAAAGCGAGGCTTCCAGGATGATGGCGTCAGCCACCATGACCGTTGCGAACACCAGCACTGGAGCTGCGGTGTTGCGGACGATGTGCTTGACCAGGATGTAGAAACGTCCGGCGCCGATCACGCGTTCAGCACGGACGTAGTCTTCGCCGTACTGTGCCAGCACGTTGGCGCGGACTACGCGGGCAAGCTGCGGTGTGTAGATGATGGCGATCGCAATGATGATGGTGGGGACCGAGTTGCCGAACGCGGCCAGCAACACAGCTGCGAGAGCGATACCCGGGAACGCCATGAGGATGTCCATGAGCCGCATGATGATCTCGTTGACGGACTTGCTGGAGGTCGCGGCGAAGGAACCAAGGAGCGCTCCGGCCAGGATAGCCAACGCAACCGCCCCGAGGCCGATCATCAGCGAGGACTGTGCACCGAAGAGGAGGCGCGAGAAGATGTCGCGGCCCAGGCGATCGGTGCCGAAGAAGTGCTCGGCGCCGGGCGGGGTGGCCGGGATGAAGGTCTCCAGTGGATCGTGCGGGGCGATGACCGGCGCGAAAATGGCGGCCAGGACAATCACAATGAGGAAGAGCAGGGCGATACGGGAGCCCCAGGGCAGGGCTTTGAAACGAATGCCCGGGGCACTTAGCCGTTCTGCGAGCTTGCTGCGCATGAGCTATACCGTCCTGATTCGGGGGTTGATGAGCAGGTAGAGAAGGTCCACCACGATGTTCACCAAGACAAAGGTGACCGAGATGGTGAGCACCACGCCCTGGACCAGGTTGACGTCCAGGTTGGTGATGCCGTTAAGGATCAGTTGGCCCATGCCGGGCAGGGCGAAAATCATTTCAATCACGACGGCGCCGCCCAGCAAGTAGCCGACGCGAAGTCCCAGCACGGTCACCGGGGTGACGAGCGCGTTGCGGAGGACGTTCTTGGAGACGACCTCGCGGTAAGGGACGCCGTTGCCGATGGCGGTGCGGACGTAATCGCGGTCCAGTTCTTCCACCATGGAGGTGCGAACCACACGGATCAGCGATGCCGACACAGGGATGCCGAGCGCCAAGGCCGGGAGGGCCATGGAATTGAGCCACCCGCCGAAGCCGGATTCCGGCGTCGCAATTCCGCCTGAGGGGAACAAGGGGTTGGAGCCCAGCGCGAACCACTGGATGAGCAGGATGCCCAGCCAGAACGACGGCGTGGCGATCGCTGCGATGGAGAAGACGCGGACCAGCTGGTCCTGCCACTTATCGCGATGGAGGGCGCCGAGGATGCCGAACGCGAGCGAGAGCACGATCGCGATAAGGACACCCAGGAAGGTGAGCTGCAGGGTCAGCGGGAATGCCGAGCCAATCATGGACGCCACCGATTTTGCCGGCGGAGTGGTGACCCGAGGTCGAACTGCAGAAGCTTGCCGAGGAATCGGAAGTACTGCAGGACCAGGGGATCGTTCAGGCCATTGTCCTGGCGGTACTGCTGCTTCGCTTCTTCACTGGCGCCATCGCCGAGGGCCGAGCTGGCCTGGTCGCCGGGAGCGGCCTGCAGGACGAGGAAGACGAGCAACGTAATGCCCAGGATCATCAATGGCAATGCTGCAAGTCTGCGACCAAGCAAACGCAATATCGTGACCAATTTGTTCTCCGGTTGGTTGGGGTGGTGCTGGTTGTGGGGCCTGCTCTGCGGGCTATTTGGGGGATACGGGCCGCAGAGCGGGCCTCACAACAGGGAGGGTGCTTAGGCGGTTCGTCCGACGTCGATGAACGACAATCCGGTGGTGGGCAGAGGTTGGAAGCCGTTGAGCTTCTTCTCATCCCAGGCGCTGGGGAGCTGGCGATGGAAGACCGGGTACAGCGGAACCTCGTCGGAGACCATGTCCACGATTTCACCAACTATCTTCTTGGCCTCGTCACCGGATGCCTGGGAGCCCTTGTTCATGAGTTCCTGCAGCTTGGCGCGTTCCGGGGTGGTCCAGAAGGCGCGCTTGTCCATCCAGGTTGCGCCGGAGTAGAACCAGCTCAGGAGAAGGTCTGCGTCATTGCCGAAGACCGAGGGATCGCCCGGGGCAGCAACCACGGAGAAGTCGCCCTTGCCCACGCGGTCGCTGTACAACGCGCCGGACTGAAGGCTCTTGACGGTGACCTTGACGCCCGGGATCTTGTTCCAGGATTCGAGGATCAGCGGTGCAACGTCTTTGACCCAGGCGGTGTCCGTGGTGAGTAGCTCGAATTCGAGGTTGGTGACGCCGGCCTGCTTCAGGAGGTCTTCTGCTTTGGAAGTATCAAAGCTGTAGACGTTCTTAGCCTTGACGTAGTCCGGGTGGCCTTCCTGGAAATAAGAAGTGGCGGCCTTGGCGTTGCCGAACAAGGCCTTCTTGATGATGGATTCTTTGTCCATGCCGTAGTGCAGGGCCTGGCGGACCAGCTTGTTGTCGAACGGGGCCTTGGCGCAGTTGAACATGAGGAACAGCAGGCCGAAGGACTGGACGGACTCAACCTTGACCTTGGACTTCAGACCGTCGACGTCCAAGTAGGGAACGTCTTCGATGGCCTGGACACGGCCGGACTGGACCGCCGTGACGCGGGCTGCGGCATCGGAGAGCAGCAGCCAGGTCATGCCCTTCGCCAGCGCAGGCTTGGGGCCGTTGTAGTCGGCGAATGCTTCGAAGACGATCTTGTCGTCCTTGACGGCGGATATCAGCTTGTAAGGGCCGGATCCGATCGGTGCGGCATCGAAGGCCTTCAGATCGGTGGCCAGTGCCTTGGGAACAATCTTGACCACTGAGATGCGTGGTCCAAAGCCAGGGAAAGCGTACTTAAGGGTGAACTCCACCGTCTTGGCGTCCAGGGGCTTGACGTCCTGGATGAAGGGAATGAACTGGGAGAACAAGGACTTGTTGGCCGGATCCATCACACGGGTGAAGGAGAAAGCGACGTCCTCGGTGGTGACGGGGGAGCCGTCGTGGAATTTCGCGCCCTCGCGAATGGTCACCTGGTAGGTGGTGTCGTTGACCTTTTTGGGGTCCGCTGCGGCGAGGGCGTTGTAAGGCTCGCGGGTGGCCGGGTGCAGTTCGATGAGGCCTTCGAAGATGTGCAGGTTGGCGGCCATCGGCGTGGCTCCGGAGGAGCTGAGGGGATCGAAACCGGTGGACAGCGCGTAGGAGATGCCGGCCTCAATGGTGAGGTCCTTATTGACCGCGGCAGTGTTGGTGGTGGTACCGGTGGTCGTGCTGGCAGCGCCGCCGCACGCAGAGAGTGTTGCCGTGAAGGCGGCTGCTGCACCAACTGCGCCGCTTAGCTTCAGGAAGTTCCGGCGGCTGGCGTCGTTGACCAGCGGCAGGCTGTGGATCGTCTTGCTCATAGGGTGCCTCACCATTCGCGTTTCGTGGGTTATCGGATGTAGGACGTCCGATGCTCGTATGGAAACTGTAAGGGCGGTCACAACGGAACGTCAAGTGAGAATGTGCGCTTGGGCTGCTGCTGCTGCGCGCTGGGCGGCTTGCCGGCTTCGGCCGGTCCGGAGGGGAAATCTCAGCGATTTCCCAGTACATAGCTATGACGGAGGTGGGACATCCGATATTGTATGTTGCGAGTCACTCGTTCTTGGGTGGGCACTAAGCTCGCCTCAATATTAACACCGCACCTGCTCTCGGAACCGGCCTCTGCCGGTCTGTGGAACAGGTGCATCGGCAAGGAGAAAGCCATGACAACTTCCGGTGTGGTTCCGCAGGCGCGGTTCAGTGCACAGGCCCGGCTGCGTGCCTTGCAGTCGGACATTATGGAATTGATTCTTGAGCGCGAGCTCGAGGCAGGCGA
Organism: Arthrobacter sp. YN; assembly: GCF_002224285.1. Lineage (GTDB taxonomy): Bacteria > Actinomycetota > Actinomycetes > Actinomycetales > Micrococcaceae > Arthrobacter. The sequence continues at coordinate 927,732 of NZ_CP022436.1, forward strand.
TCCGTTGCCGACCGAGAGCGAGCTTTCCGGCGCTCTGGGCGTGGGCCGCAACACGCTCCGCGAATCACTCAAGGTGCTGCAAGCCCTGGGGGTCATTGAAATCCGCCACGGCTTCGGCATGTTCGTGGCGCCGAGCAACTTTGACGCACTGGCGGACGGCCTGACATTCAGGGGTCGGCTCTCGCTACGGCACCAGGGGCTGGAGGCCCTGCAGCTGGTGGATGTGCGCCAGGCGTTGGAGTCCGGCCTGATCGGATCGTCCATGGACGTCATGACCAAGGAGCAGCTCGCGTCCATCGAGGAAGCCGTGAAGCAGATGGAAGAGCTGGCCGCTGCCGGCGAAAACTTCGTGGCCGCGGACGCCGAATTCCACCGTCGCCTCTTCGAACCCCTCAACAACGAGCTCCTGATCAACCTCATGGGCGTGTTCTGGAAGGTGTACCGGAAGATCCATGTGGAGATCGGTCCAGGGAACGAGGACCTGGCGAAGACTGCTGCGATGCACCGAGACATTTACGGAGCTGTGGCGGCAGGGGACAAGGTCTTGGCGTCCGAGCTGCTCAACCGACACTTCGATGGCATCCGCCGCCGCATCAGCGAGGCAGTCGGGGAGTAAGCGCCCCGTACTTAACGCAAGGGCCGCCGTCGTACTTCCTAGTACGTAAATTAAGGGTGGTTATGCACCCGCTGGCGTGAGGCTGACGTCGTAGCCGAGGGTCTTGAGTTGGCGGACGGCTCGGCTCCTCGCCTGTTCAGGATCGCGTTTGAGGTAGTAGTCGGCTCCAGGGTCGGCATAGACCTCGCCGTTGGTCAGCATGTTCCATACTGCGGTCAGAATGACGTGTTCGATCGCGACGAGGGCCTTCTTTGGACCCCGGCGGGCAGCAATGCGCCGGTATTTCTGGGAGAGGAACGTCTCCTTGAGCCGGGCCGCCGTCAGCGCTGTGGTGCCCAGTGCCGCCTTCAAATAGTTGTTGCCCGGCCGGGTTCTGGTGGATTTGATGTGTCCAGCGGACTCGTTTGAGCCCGGACAGACACCGGCCCATGACGCCAGATGCGCCGAGGTCGGGAAGATGCTCATGTCCGCACCAGTCTCGGCGATGATGACGTCGGCGACCAGACTGGAGACCCCAGGGATTGTGATTAGTGCCTCTCGGGCTGCACGAAAGGGCTCAATGGCCATCTCGATGCGCCCGGTGTAGGCAGTGATGGCGTTGGTGTGGTGATCGATTTGGTCCAGGTGCACCCGGACCATTAACGCTTGGTGTTCTCCGAACCTGCCGGTGAGCGCTTCGACCAGCTCAGGGATCTTTGAGCGCATGCTTTTCTGCGCGTATTGCGCCAGCACTTCGGGGTCCCGTTCACCGCCAACGAGTGCCTCGAGCATCGCCCGGGAAGAGACACCGGTGAGGCTGCTCACGACGCTGGAGAGCTTGATGCCGCTGCCCTCCAGAAACTTCTCCAGACGATGGATCTCCCGCGTTCTGTCCTGCACGGCAATCGCCCGGGCCCGGGTCAGGTCCCGCAGCTCCCGGATCGGTTCTGGTGGAACGAAGGAAGCTCTCAACAAACCATGGGCGGCGAGCTGGGCCAGCCACGACGCGTCGGAGACATCGGTCTTGCGTCCCGGGATGTTCCTGGCAGCCTTGGCATTGACCAGCATGACCGGCAGAGAAGATTCCAGCAGATAGTAGAACGGCTTCCAATAATCACTGGTCGCTTCCATCACCACCGTTGTGACCTGCTGCTCCTCGAGGAAAGAGCGCAACTGCAGGATCTGATTCGTGGTTGAGCCCCAGGTGGTGACCGTCGACGTGAACCGGCCCCGCTGGCCTCCCGGGACACGCACACACACCTTCGCGTCGCGCTTCGAAATATCCATGCCGACGGCGCGCTCATGCACAATATCCATTGCTCTGCCCCTTCTCTTGTATTTAGCGGATTGTCTACCGCGGGAAGGACAGGGCAAATTCAGGAATCTAGCACTCGTGCTCGAAGCAACAATCCACGGTTCCCGTGGGAGTCCTTCACACCACGCTTAGAAGCGAGCTCAACCTCGGCACCAAGGAAATCCGGCGTCATCCGCGATAGACACGGCCATCATGCACCCGTCACCCGCAGGAAAACAGAGCCGGAAAGCCAACCAGGCCCACATTTTCACACCCCACGGCGCGGCAGCGCCCCTAAGCCGCTTAAAAGTACGACGGCGGCCCTTTCCGTTCTGCGCGCGGGTCACCTGCCGCGTCGGATGACCCGGGCACAACAAAAGACCCGCACCGGCGAACCGGTACGGGTCTTGATTTGTGCGCCCAAAGGGATTCGAACCCCTGACCTTCTGTTCCGTAGACAGACGCTCTATCCAGCTGAGCTATGGGCGCATTTCGTGTGATTCTCGGCGGTCTGTTTCTCTGACCCCCTCGAACCTCAATAAACTTTACAGAAGTTCATGTGAAGTTCCAAATCGAAAAGCTGTAATCTGCGCAACTAGACCGGTCTACGTGACCTTAGTCACTTAAATCTCCGTTCTGGCTAACCCAACCCCTTATTTCTAGCGGTTTTTGCTTTTAGGCTGTGCGGATGTCCGATGTCTGACAACGGATTGGTCTGGTCCGCGGCCCCTATCGTTTAGGACACACCACTGAACCCGAGGAAGGGAACCGCAATGGGCGATCTGGCGCGACTGCCGCTGCTTGAGAAGGCACCTACTACGCATGCACGCCTGCTGGCCTGGGTTGAGGAAGTTGCCGAGCTGACTCAGCCGGACCGCATCCACTGGGTTGATGGCAGCGAAGCAGAAAACAAGAAGCTCACCGACGAACTCGTTGAGGCCGGCACGTTGAAGCGACTGAACCCGGAGACGTTCCCGAACTCTTTCGCAGCATTCTCCGACCCCGCTGACGTTGCCCGTGTAGAAGAGCAGACCTTCATCTGCTCTGAGAACGAGCGCGACGCAGGCTTCACCAACAACTGGATGGCCCCGGCCGAGATGAAGCAGAAGCTGCGCGGACTGTTCGCCGGCTCCATGCGCGGCCGCACCATGTACGTCATTCCGTTCGTCATGGGCCACCTTGATGCCGAGGACCCCAAGTTTGGCGTCGAGATCACCGACTCCGCCTACGTTGTTGCCTCCATGCGCATCATGGCCCGCATCGGCACGGACGTCCTGGATCGCATCACGCAGACCGACGCTTTCTTCGTCCCCGCCCTCCACTCGCTGGGCGCACCGCTGGAAGCCGGCCAGGCTGACGTTGCCTGGCCGTGCAACACGGACAAATGGATTGTGCACTTCCCCGAGGAGCGCTCCATCTGGTCCTTCGGCTCCGGCTACGGCGGAAACGCCCTCCTGGGCAAGAAGTGCTACGCGCTGCGCATCGCTTCGGTGATGGCACGCGACGAAGGCTGGCTGGCCGAGCACATGCTCATCCTTAAGCTGACCTCGCCGGAGCAGAAGACCTACTACGTTTCCGCTGCTTTCCCGTCCGCTTGTGGCAAGACCAACCTTGCGTTGCTCGACCCCACCATCAAGGGCTGGAAGGTTGAGACCCTCGGCGACGACATCACGTGGATGCGCTTCGGCAAGGAAGGCGAACTCCGGGCTGTCAACCCCGAAGCCGGCCTGTTCGGCGTTGCGCCTGGTACCGGCTGGGGCACCAACCCGAACGCCATGCGTGCCATCGCCAAGGGCAACAGCATCTTCACCAACGTGGCACTGACCGACGACGGTGGCGTCTGGTGGGAAGGTATGACGGAGGAAACTCCGGCGCACCTGACCGACTGGCGCGGTGAGTCCTGGACTCCGGACTCCGACGCCCCGGCAGCGCACCCGAACTCCCGCTTCTGCACGCCGATCGACCAGATCGACATGCTGGCCGAGGAATACTTCAGCCCGGAAGGCGTGGAGCTCTCCGCGATCCTGTTCGGCGGCCGACGCAAGACCACCATCCCGCTGGTCACCGAGGCCCGCGACTGGTCCAACGGCATCTTCATGGGTTCCACGCTGTCCTCCGAGACCACCGCTGCTGCCGCCGGTGCCGTCGGCGTGGTCCGCCGCGACCCCATGGCCATGCTGCCGTTCATCGGCTACGACGCCGGCGATTACTTGAACCACTGGGTGAACCTGTCCGCCAAGGCCAATCCGGAGCGACTGCCAAAGATCTTCCTGGTCAACTGGTTCCGTCGCACGGCTGAGGGCGGCTTCGCCTGGCCTGGCTTCGGGGACAACGCCCGCGTGCTCAAATGGGCCATCGAGCGTCTCGAAGGCAAGGCCGACGCTGTGGAAACGCCGATCGGCTTCGTACCGACCGGTGAATCCATCGACCTCGAGGGCCTGGACATGACCCCGGCCGAGGTTGAGTCGGCGGTTCGCGTCGACCCGGAGGAGTGGGCAACTGAGCTGGCATCCATCGAGGAATGGTTCGCGAACTTCGGCGAGTCGCTCCCGGCGGCACTCCAGTCCGAGCTGGACGGTCTGAAGACCCGTCTGGGCTAGACCTCTTAGGAACAACGGCGTTCTTAAGTGAACGACGACGGCCCGTCACCTTTCGATTGAAAGGTGGCGGGCCGCCGTCGTTCTTGCTGCAGTTTGTCCCCGGCGGCGTGCCTGCCTAGTTGGCGAGCCACACGTCCGGGCCAAAGACTTCGTAGTGGATCCGGGTGGAAGGAATTCCTGCGTCAATGGCTTCGTCGCGGATCTTCTTCATGAAGGGAAGCGGTCCGCAGAGGTACAACGAGGCGTCGGCTGGGACGTCCACTTCCCGCAGAGACATGAAACCCTGGCTGGTTCCGGGATGGGGAGACTCTAGCCAAAGCTGCAGGTCCGCGTTAATCCGCGCCGCGTCCGCGGTCATCTGACCGCTGAGTGCCCAGTTCTCGATTGACTTCTCGGCGTGCAGGACCAAGACCTGCCGGTCCGTGCCCGTCTCAGCGAGCGACCGCAGAATGGACGCCGTAGGTGTGCAGCCAATACCTGCCGAGGCGAGAATGACCGGGCCGACTCCCTCTTTGAGGGTGATCTCGCCGTAAGGGTTCGAGATCTCCAGGACGTCGCCAGGTTCGACGCCGGTGTGCAGGGCGGTGGACACCTCGCCGCCGTCATTGAGTTTGGCGGTGAAGGTTCGGCTGGTGCCCGTGTCGCCGGACAAGGAATACTGGCGCACTTGGCGCAGCCCGTCACTGAGGAGGACCTTGACGCTGATGTATTGACCCGGCATCGCTGGCGTGACCGGGGTGTCGTCCGCAGGTTCCAGGATGAACGTGATGGCGTCCGTGCCTGCCGGCTCCTTGGCGGCGACGCGCCAGGGCATCCACATTTTGTTGTTGGCTTGGGAAGCGTAGAGATCCTTTTCAAGCTTGATCAAGGCATCGGCCATGAGCCAATAGACCTCAGTCCAGGCCTCTGCGATGTCCGGCGTGATGACCTCGGCCAGGTCTGCGGCGATGGCTGCGAACAGGTGTTCGTAGACCACGCCGTATTGGTCCTCGGTGATTCCGAGGGAGGCGTGCTTGTGCGCGATCCGTGAAAGGACCTTCTCGGGAAGGGTTTCGGGGTTGTTGACCAGGTGGGTTGCGAAGGCCGCGATGCTCCCGGCGAGTGCCCGCTGTTGATCACCTGAGCGCTGGTTGGAACGGCTGAAGAGGCCATCGAGCAACTCTGGATGTGCCACGAAAAGTCGCTGGTAGAAGTCGGCTGTGATGGCGCCGATCCGTGAACCCACCAAGGGGAGGGTTGCTTCGATGATGGGGTGGGACTTTTCCGAGAGCATGGTTCTCCTGGGCGTAGGGGTCAGCCGGGGCTGACCGAATATATAAGCATTCGGAATACCTATATTTATACCTCAACTTCTACACCCCGTAGAAGACTTCTGCAAACTGGGAGGAAGGTGCCGGGAGGGCGACTCCCGGTGGCCGCTTATGGCTGGGTGGCCGGTACCCTGAACTCCGGCCGCAGCCCGATGGACTGGAACACCGGGTTCATCTGGCGGGCATGGGGGAGAGAAGCGATAACCACGGTATCCAGTTCGGTGTAGAACGCTTCCCTGGCCCGATTCATCGCGTGGCGCAGGCCGCATTCATTGATGAGCGGGCAATTCTTGGTGGGGGATTGGCACTCCGCTGGATCCTGTCGGCTGTCCAGATGCCTCAGGACTTCCCCGACCGTGGCTCGCCGCCCTGATTCATTGAGCCGGGAACCGCCCAGCCGACCCCGTTCAACGTCGATATATCCCAGGGCACGCAGGCGGACCATTGCCTTGCTGACATGGTTGTACGGCGTACCCACGGCGTCCGCCACCGCCTGGGTGGTCAGCAGCAATCCTTCGGGGGCCGCGGCCAACACCATGATGGCGCGGAGGCTGACATCTGCGAACGCGTTGATTTTCATGGCATCAGCTCCCGGGTAGGGTCCAGCTCACGGGCAGGGTCTAGTCCACCCAGATGGATGGCTCGTGTGTATCGGGTTCCATCGCGCTGAAGGCAAAGCCCTCCGCCGTGGGAGTGTACGGAATGATCGCTGCAAGGACTTCGCCGTTCCGGTGTTCGGCTGCGCCATGGATACCGTCGGAACCATGGTCCGGCAGGCTGACGTCGCTCACCACTGCTACCGCCCGGTAATCGTCCCGGCCCTGGCGCAGCAGGTCATGGACGTCGGTCAGCATTTGGCCGGCGTCGACGTCGCCGTTTTCGTCCGGCTCACCGGGAGCAATCATCACTATCCGCAGTTCGCCGTCGTTGGACAGCGTGATGCCGAAAGGGAAGAAGCCGCCGTTCTGCTGGATGTGTTCCTGGGCAGTTCCCAAAGCGGTGCCCAGGGTTTCACGGAGTTCGCGGTCCTGGTCGGTTTCTTCCGGGATGTCTGTGGCAGCGGGCTGATCGTTCATGCCTGAACCTAGGCCCGGACCAGCGCGAGGACGCGGTCGCGGATCTTTTCCATGGTGGGCTGGTCCTTCGCTTCTGCGTTCAGACGGAGGAAGGGCTCGGTGTTGGATGGGCGCAGGTTGAACCACCAGCTGCCGTCCTTGGCCGTGAAGGTGCTGCCGTCCATGTGGTCGATGTCAACGTCTTCGGTTTCAAAGTCGACGCGTACGCGTTCAACGGCGCCTGCTTTGTCCTCGATCTCGGAGTTGATCTCGCCGGAAGAGACGTAGGGCTCGTACTGGCGGCCGAGTTCAGACAACGGACCGTCCTGCTCGCCCAGGGCAGCCAGGACGTGCATGGCGGCGAGCATGCCGGTATCGGCGTTCCAGAAGTCCCGGAAGTAGAAGTGAGCGGAGTGCTCCCCGCCGAACACGGCACCTTCGTCGGCCATGACGGCTTTGATGAAGGAGTGTCCCACACGGGTCCGTACCGCACGGCCGCCATCCTTGGCGACGAGCTCCGGGACGGCTTTTGAGGTGAGGAGGTTGTGGATGATCACAGGGGTTTGTTCCCCTGCAGCCTGGGCACGGGCGATTTCGCGGCGGGCCACCATGCCGGTGATCGCGGACGGCGAGACAGACTCGCCCTTCTCGTCGATCACAAAGCAGCGGTCAGCGTCGCCGTCGAACGCCAGGCCGATGTCCGCGCCGTGCTTGACGACGGCGGCCTGCAGGTCGCGCAGGTTTTCCGGTTCCAGGGGGTTGGCCGGGTGGTTGGGGAAGGAACCGTCCAGTTCGAAGTAGAGCGGGACAATCTCAAACGGCAGTGCCGGAAGCAGTTTGTCGCCAAGCACTGCCGGGGTGGTCAGCCCGGCCATGCCATTGCCGGCGTCGACCACGATTTTCAGTGGGCGGGATCCGGAAAGGTCCACCAGTTGGCGCAGGTACTCCGAGTAGTCCTTCAGTACGTCTCGCACGCCGATCTCGCCGCGGGTACCCGCGGCCGGGATGGTCCCGGAGTTCAGGTACTGCTCGGCCAAGACCTGGATTTCCTTCAGGCCGGACTCCGAGGAGATGGGCTGGGCACCGGCTTTAGCCATTTTGATGCCGTTGTATTCGGCCGGGTTGTGGCTGGCCGTGAACGTGGCACCGGCGGCGTTCAACGCACCGCAAGCGTAGTAGAGCTCATCGGTGGAGATCAGGTCCAGCAGAAGGACGTTCGCTCCGCGCGTTGCTGCACCGTTGGCGAAGGCCTGGCTGAACTCCGGCGAGGAGGGACGCATGTCCCCTCCGACCAGGACGGTCTCGCCTTCGAGGCCCAGGACGTCGATGAAGGCAGCACCTACGGCCTCGACGATTTCAGCCGTGATGGACTCACCAACGATCCCACGGACGTCATACGCCTTAAAGGATGCCGAGAGGTCGAATGTCTTGTTCTGCTCGCTAGTCACGCGCTCAATCCTACTGTGGCAACGCAAACGGGCAGGAATGCGGGGCCCTGGCTTGTGGATAATCGTTGTCCACATAGCAGGCCCTGCAGGTTATGGCTGTCAGGGTCGGCTGGAATACTGGGGTGATGGCCAACAACTCCCCGAACGCTGCCGTTTCCGTGCAATCACCTACCCAGCAACAGGCATTGGCATGTCTGCGGGAGTTGGTGGGGCACCCGGAAGCCCAATTCCATGACGGCCAGTACGAGGCCATCGAAGCGTTGGTTGATGCCGGCCGCCGGGCCTTGGTGGTTCAACGTACCGGTTGGGGGAAATCGGCTGTCTACTTCGTCGCCTCACTGCTGCTGCGCAGGCGGGGTGCGGGCCCCACTCTGATTGTTTCGCCTCTGCTGGCGCTCATGCGGGACCAGGTTGCCGCAGCCGCACGGGCAGGAGTCCGGGCTGTTGCCATCAACTCCGCCAATGCCCTGGAATGGGACACCGTACTGGCCCAACTGGCCGCTGACGAGGTGGATGTCCTCCTGGTCTCTCCTGAGCGGCTGACCAACCCCTCCTTCCGCGAGAACCAGCTCCCGGAACTCATCCGCCGCACCGGCCTTTTGGTCATTGATGAGGCTCACTGTATTTCGGACTGGGGACATGACTTCCGGCCGGATTACCGCCGGATTGCTGACCTCATTGCACAACTGCCGGCGTCCGTTCCCGTCCTGGCCACCACAGCCACCGCCAATTCCAGGGTGGTCCATGACATCGAGGAGCAACTCGGTGATGGAGTACTGACCATCCGTGGCGCCCTGGGCCGTGAATCGCTGCGCCTGGGAGTCCTGACACTGCCCGATTCCCGGGACCGCTTGGGCTGGTTGCTGACGCATCTGGCAGATATGCCTGGCAGCGGCATCATCTACACGCTCACGGTCTCGGCGGCTGAGGATACTGCCAGGCTCCTGGCCGAAGCCGGACACAATGTTCTCTCCTACACGGGACGCACTGACCCTGCCGATCGAGAGCGTGCGGAGCAACTCCTTAAGGACAACCAAGTGAAGGCCCTCGTGGCCACCTCCGCCCTGGGAATGGGATTCGACAAGCCCGACCTGGGCTTTGTCATCCACCTCGGCGCGCCGTCCTCGCCTGTGGCCTACTACCAACAAGTTGGCCGTGCAGGACGTGGAGCGGCCAACGCAGATGTCCTGTTGCTTCCCGGCTCCGAGGACCGTGAAATCTGGCAGTACTTTGCCACGGCCTCCATGCCGTCGGCCGAGAAAGCGAACGCTGTCCTCACTGTCCTCGGCGAAGCCGGTTCAGCGCTGTCCACGGTGGCTCTGGAAGCCAGGGTGGACCTTCGCCGAACACCGCTGGAGCTCCTCCTCAAAGTCCTGGCGGTCGATGGAGCCGTGGAACGCGTTGGTGGGGGCTGGCGCTCCACCGGGGTCCCGTGGAACTACGACGCCGAGCGCTACGCACGTATTGCCGAGGCGCGGGTGGACGAGCAGGATTCCATGGTGATCTACCAGGACACCGCCGGGTGCCGGATGGAATACATCACCTCGGTGTTGGACGACGAAACGGCTGCCGCGTGTGGGCGCTGTGACAACTGCGCCGGCCGATGGTTCCCCGTGGACGTGGCAGCCTCCGCCGCCGATGCCGCAGGACAGACTCTGCGCCGGGCCGGAATAGCCGTGGAACCACGCCTTCAATGGCCCAGCGGAATGGATCGGCTCGGAGTGGCTGTCAAGGGAAAGATCAAGCCCGATGAGAGTGTGTCCGAGGGGCGGATTCTTGCCAGGCTCACCGACCTTGGCTGGGGTGGGTCGCTCCGGGAACTGTTCGCCGCCGGGGCGCCGGACCGGGCAGTGGATCCAGCCATGCTGCAGGCATGTGTCCAGGTACTCCGCGAATGGTCAGGCGCGGAGGGCGGGACTCCGTGGAGCGGAGCCGGTCGTCCGGCAGCCGTGGTCAGTGTTCCTTCGCGGAGCAAGCCGCAGTTGGTCGAGTCCTTGGCTCAAGGAATAGCGGGCATAGGGCGGATGCCCTACCTCGGACAACTGCAACCCCAGCACGGCGGGCCCACCGGCGCACGTGGAGGAAACAGTGCGTACCGGCTGGCAGGAGTGTGGGACAGGCTGGTGGTCGGTCCCGATCTCGCCCAGGCTTTGGCAGGCCTCGGTGGCCAACCCGTGCTGTTGGTCGATGACCTCATTGACAGCCGCTGGACCATGACGGTCTCGGCCAGGGCGTTGCGCCACGCCGGCGTGGGCGCGGTGCTGCCGCTCGCACTGGCCCAAGCCGGGTAGTTCGGCTCGAGCCGGTAGTGCCGCCCAAGCCAGGTAGCGCACCGGCCTCTCTCCGGTAGAACTACGTCATGTTGTGATCGCTCCCACGTTGCATCTATAGGATCGAGCAAACAGCCTGCTGCCCGTCGCAGGCACAGGCCAGAACCCGGACCGGAGCCATGAGCGCAAACCCGAGCAACACCGACGTCGATGCCGCCGACCAGGCGACGTGGCGGCCGCGCCTGGCGCTGCTGGTGGCCGCGACGTTTTTCATGGAGTTCCTGGACGGGACCATCCTCACCACGGCCATTCCCAGCATCGCCTCCGATTTTCGGGTAGCGCCGGCCGACGTCAATATCACCATGACGGCGTACCTGGTGACGGTCGCCATGGGCATTCCGTTGAGCAGTTGGCTGGCGGAGCGGTTCGGCGCCCGCCGGATTTTCTGTCTCGCAATATCGGTGTTCACTCTTGCCTCCGTGCTCTGCGCGATCAGCACCGACCTGACCATGCTCACGCTCAGCCGGGTGGCCCAGGGCATGGGCGGGGCCATGATGGTTCCGGTGGGTACGTTGGTGGTGCTGCGGGGCACTCCCAAGTCCGAACTCCTCCGGGCCACCGCCTACCTCGTGTGGCCGGGCCTCCTTGCTCCCGTGCTGGCTCCGATGGTTGGCGGCGCCCTGACCACCTTCCTGTCATGGCACTGGATCTTCATCATCAACGTTCCGCTGGGGCTGGCTGCCTTCATCGCTGCCCTTAGGCTGGTGCCGCGGACACAGTTCGACGGGAAGCGCCGGCTGGACTGGTTCGGCCTGTTGCTGACCACGCTGGGTGTAGGCGCGTTGGTGGTGGGTTTGGAGACTTTGGGTGGGCACGCATCAAATGTCCTGGCCGCAGGAGTTGTCTTTGCCGGAGTAATGTCCCTGGCAGGCGCTGTCTGGTGGATGAGCAAAGCGAAAGTTCCGCTGTTCAACCTCAGCGTCTTCGGTACGCGGACCTTCAGGGCAACATCCACCGGGGGTTTCATTTACCGGCTGACCATCAGCTCTGTCCCATTCCTGCTGCCACTGATGTTCCAGGACGGGTTTGGCTGGGACCCCCTGAAGGCCGGCGTCATGGTCGCAGCGGTGTTCGTGGGCAACATTGGAATTAAACCGGCCACTACGCCCCTGATCAGGCGTTTCGGGTTCAAGCCGGTGCTCGTTTTCGCCTCGTTCGCGTCGGCCGTGACGTTTGCGATGTGTGCTTTCCTGGACGCCCAAACACCCGAGCCGCTCATTTTCGCCCTGCTGCTGTTCAGCGGTGCCTTCCGTTCCATCGGTTTCTCCGCCTACGCCTCGGTGCAGTACGCGGACATCGTCCCGGGGCAGCTGCCCTCGGCCAACGCCATATCGGCAACGCTGGTTCAGTTGGCGGCAGCGGCCGGGATCGCCGTGGGTGCTTTGTTCCTGCGCCTGTTCGAGGCCACTGACGTGTTCGGTCCGGATCAGGAGGCGGCTTACAAGGGGGCCTTCGTAGCCATGGCTGTTCTCATGCTGATCAGCACTGTAGACAGCCTCGCCCTCCACCGTCATGCGGGGGCTGAAGTCAGCGGCGGCGCCAAGCGGGGTTAGCCGGAAGCCAAAGGCGCTTAAACGCAAAAGGTCCCGGTTCGAAAACCGGGACCTGTTCGCGGAGACGGGGGATTTGAACCCCCGGTGGAGTTGTGCCCCACACTTCATTAGCAGTGAAGCCCATTCGGCCGCTCTGGCACGTCTCCCTTTGCTATTGCTAGCCCACCAAGGATACGCAGAACGTGCCGTCGAGCGCAAAACGCGGCCATTCTGCTGCCCATTTCGCTGGTTCGCCGCGGGACGGGCCGTGCGAACGGCCTGGTAGGCAGCGAACCAGCGAATCGGACCTCACACAGCTACTCGTTGCTTCCGGCCAGCGCACGCCACAGGAAGTGGTTGCTCCGCGCCTGCAACGATGCCGCCTGCCTGTTGTCCGAGGCACCGGCGTGGCCACCCTCGAGGGCCTCGTGGAACCACACATTCGGGATGCCCATGGCCTGCATGCGCGCAGCCATCTTGCGGGCTTGGACCGGTCCCACGCGGTCATCCGAGGTGGCAGTCCAGATGAACGTCTCGGGGTATTCCACACCGTCGTGAAGCAGGTGGTACGGCGAGAAGGTGCGGATGAACTCCCACTGCGCGGGGACATCAGGGTCCCCGTACTCGGCAATCCACGAGTACCCGGCGGAGAGCTTGGTGTACCGGCGCATGTCCAGGAGCGGCACGCCGCAGGACACGGCACCGAACAGTTCGGGGTACTGGGTGAGCATGTTTCCCACCAGAAGTCCGCCGTTGGAGCCGCCGACGCAGCCCAGACGCGAGCGGCTGGTAACGCCGCGGGAGATCAGGTCCCGGGCCACAGCGGCGAAATCCTCGTAGGCGCGGTGACGGTTTTCCTGGAGGGCAGCCCGGTGCCAGGAGGGCCCGTATTCGCCACCGCCCCGGATGTTGGCCACAACATACACGCCGCCGCGCGAGTGCGTGCCGGAACCGTCTTCGGCGGAAACGCCCACTGTTCGCCGCTCAAGCCACGCCCGGCCGATTGATCCGCTGTAGGCCGGGGTCCGGGAGATCTCGAACCCGCCGTAGCCGGAGAGCTGCGTGGGGTTTTGACCATCGAGTACCAGATCCTTGGACGCCACCTGGAAGTATGGCACCTTCGTTCCATCGGCAGAGACAGCAAAGTGCTGCTGGACCTCGTACGCGGCTTCGTTGAAGAACGACGGCGACCGCTTCACTTCGGCATGCCGGCTCACCACGCCGCCGGGCTGCTCGCCACCGCCGCGCGTGAGCGCTCCCCGGGTCAGGGTGGTGGGGGTGGTGAAGCCGGTAGCCACCAGCCAGAAATCGTTGCCGGCTGCGCCCAGGTCTTCGTCGTCCACGGCATAGGCATTGACGTCGTGCAGCGGCGGGCAGGCGTCCAGGAGGGTGGATGCCCACGCACCCGCGGAGTCAACCGTGGAAGGGTCCAGCACCCGGATCTCCGAGGAGACGTCGCGCAGGAGGTTCAGCAGCAGGTAGTCCTTGGTCCAGCTCCAAGACTGCAGCGACGTCTGGGTATCCGGCGTAAACAGAACCAGCAGTGCACGGGACCCCGCGAGGTAAGACTCGAAATCGGCCGCCAGCAGGGCTCCCGCCGGGTACACAGAGCCGTCAACGTCCCAGTCCTTCTGCGGACGGAACAGCAGCCAATCGCGGTGGGCGCTGATGTTGACGTCGGTGGGAACGTCGATTGCCACCCACGAGTCCTCCCGCAGCAGCCAGGTGCTCCGGTTGTAGAAATCGATATAGTCCACGGCGAAGGTCCGCTCGTAACCCGGGGTCGAATCGTGGGCCACCATGGCCAGCATGTGGTCCTCGGGAATCTCAAAGAGGCGCTCGGCTTGGGCCAGGGTCTGTCCGCGTCGCAGCTTCACGCCGGTCCGCGCATAGGAAGACGTGGTTGCGGGCAGTCCCTCCGCAGTGCTGGACACCAGCAGAGTGTCGGCATCGAGCCAGCTGATGTTTCCCTTGGCAGTGGGGAGGTCAAAGCCGCCCTCCACGAAGGTGCGGGATTCGACGTCGAACTCCCGGTGGCGGTCCGCGTCGCCTCCGTCGGGGGAGAGCGAGACCATGGCCAGGCGGTACTCGTCGCCATCGGCCGGCCGGAGGAAACCGGCGCCGTGGAAGACCCACTCCACACCTTCGGCGGCGGCAAGGGCATCGATGTCCAGCAGGACGTCCCACTCGGGCTCGTCGGTGAGGTAGCTTTCCCAGGTGGTGCGGCGCCACAGGCCTTTGGGGTGTTCCTGGTCCTTCCAGAAGTTGTAGTAGTAGTCGCCCCGCTTGGAGACCATGGCGATGCGGTCTGTTGAGTCGAGGACCTCCAGGATGCCGGCTTCAACTGCTGCGTACTCGGCGTCCTCAAGCAGTTCCTCGGTGCGGGCGTTCTGTTCGCGGACCCACGCCAGCTGTTCCTCGCCGTGGATGTCCTCGAGCCAGACGTTTTCATCCGTGGGCTCAGCCGCCACGTCCGCAGCATGGCGGGGCCCGGAGGTGGTGGCGGTGTCATTCTCGGGAAGTGGCGTCTGATCAGCTTCTGTGGTGGTCATCGCCCCATCCAAGCAACAGTGTTCGACCGTAAGCAAGTCACAGGAAGTTAGGCTTGAGCGTGGCTAAATCGCAAACCATCCGTGTTGCCCTGATTGGGGCCGGCCCCCGGGGCACCAGCGTCCTTGAGCGGTTGCTTGCGAATTGGGCTGCCGGGAGCCCTCCGGGGACCACCCTGCACCTTGACGTGGTGGATCCGTTCCCGGCCGGCTCGGGCCATGTGTGGCAGCCCGAGCAGTCGCGCTTGTACCTGATGAACACCCAGTCTTTCTATCCGACGCTCATCCCCGAAGACCCGATGCTGGCCCCGCCGCTGGCAGGTGGTTCCTTCGACCAGTGGCGTGAGGCCCGGCGTCGTGATGGCGCGGGACTGAACGACGCCGAGAAGGCCGAGTTGGCCACCCTCGAGTCGAACAACTTCCCCAGCCGCGCGCTGTACGGCAGGTACCTGCGCCAAACCTTGGCGGGATTGCTGGAACGGCTTCCCGACGGCGTCGAGGTCACCTTCCATGAGACGACCGCCGTGGCGGCACGCCCTTTCGTGAACAGCACGGCGAACAGCGCGGGGGACGGGTTCGACGTCGAACTCGCCAACGGCGTCACCCTCACCGTCGGCTCCGTGGTCCTCGCCCTGGGGCACATTGAATCCCGGCTGAATCCGGAACAGCGTTCGTTCAAGCGCGCCGCTGACGAGCAGGGCCTGCTGTATTTCCCGCCCGCACCGCCGGCCGACGTGGACTGGCAATCCGTGCCGGATAACGAGCCCGTGCTGGTCCGGGGCATGGGATTGAACTTCTTTGACGTCATGGGCCAGCTGACGGAGGGGCGCGGGGGCAAGTTTGTTGATGCCGGTGCGCCGGGAGCCGGGGCACTGGAGTACAGGGCATCGGGGCGCGAGCCGAAAATCATTGCCGCCTCCCGCCGTGGCACGCCGTACCGGGCCAAGGCCGGCCTGGATGGCTACTACCCGAGCAGCATCACCATGCGGTACCTGACCGAAGACGCCGTGGACCGGTTCCGTGCAGCGGGAATCCAACCTGGTTTTGACCATGATCTTTGGCCGCTGTTGCACCGCGACGCCTTGTGGGCCTACTACTCAACGCTAGCGCGCTCGCAGCCCTCGGCCATCAAGGACCCTGCGCAGTTCCTCGCTGATCTTGAGGACGCGCTTCAACCGCACGCGCACACCACCACGCACTGGGAAAGCAGCGTGGGCGACCTCGTGGAGAAGCACGTTGTGTCCTCCCGCCGTCTGAACCTCCGTGGACTTGCTGCTCCGCTGGCAGGACGCACCTTTGCCTCCCGACGTGAGCTGGACTCGGCCATCACGGCCTATCTGGATGATGATGCGCGGCGATCTGCCCTCGGCGAAGCAGACCCCGTCAAGATGGCCATTGGCGCGCTCCACACCGGCCGGGCCATCCTCAAATCGGTGGTGGCAGATGGTGGCATCACGGATGAATCGTGGCTGTCAGGATTGCGCGGCTGGTTCGAGTCCTTCGTCGAAGGGCTGGCCAGCGGAGCCCCGGCACTGCGTTCGGAGCAGCTGGCCGCTTTGGCGCGTGCCGGCGTCGTGAGTTTCGTGGGCCCCGACCCGAAGTTCAGCGTGGACCGGGCAGCCAAGGTGTTCCGGGCGGTTTCGCCGTGGGTGCACGATGCGCCAGCCGAAGCACCTACTTTGATCGAGGCGATGTCGCCGGCCAACAGGGTGGGAATGAACGTCTCCCCGCTGCTGGAGCAGCTGATGGCTGATGGCCTGGTGCGGACCAAGATCATGATGGGCGGCGAGGGCGCTCCTGTGCAGACCACGGGATTGGACGTTGAACCGCATCCTTACAGGCCCCTGGCTGCGAACGGATCCGTCACAAGGAACCTGTACGTTTTGGGTCTTCAGCTCTCCGCGGTGCAGTGGGGCACAGCCATCGCTGCGGAAGCCCGGCCCCGGACCGGACCGGCCTACGCCAGCGGACAGCGGACCCTCCGGGATGCCGACGAGATTGCCCGCAGCATTCTGGCCCGCTGAGCCACGCACGGCTCCGGATCGGCTTAGCGTTCATCACAAAGTCTTAGCGTTCAGCACAAAGGCAGGGCCCTCACGAAGAGAAAGTTCGTGAGGGCCCTGCCTTTTAGGCGTTCAGGGGGTTGCTAGCCCCGCAGGCACCTCTGGTACTCCAACCAGGCGAACGCATACCGCAGCCAGCCCACGATGTCGTACCACTTGGACGGCTTGGTAGGGGCGGTGCACTGTGGCGGGTTCGGGCCGCTTTCAGCCACCTTCACCAGCGCCTTCACCACGGTTCCGCTTTCGACGGCGGTGAGCACCAACGTGCCAGTGCCGGCCGCTGCCGAAGCGGGGACCTTGAGGTCCACCGTGGCTGCACCTGCTGTTACCGGTACGGATCCGAGCGTCACCGCAACACCCTTGCTGTCAACAAAGACGGCGTTGAGGGTGGCGTTGGCGGGGCTGCCGATCGATGTCAGGTTCAGCTTGGAGACAGCCAGTGTGATGGGTTCGCCGGCCTTGACCCCGGCTGTGGTGGAGTTCACCACAGCGACGGAACGGCGGGCAAAGTCCGGCGACACCGGCTTGTGCTCCTGCAGGTATTTGATCCAGGCGTCCCGGTCCACCAGTCCGGTGTCCTTGGTGTTGCTGCCTTCTTTGAAGATCCGGAAGTTGTCACCACCGGTGGCAAGGAAGCTGAACGTGCCGATCCTGTACTGCTTCGAGGGATCGATGACGGCGCCGTTCACCCAGATGCCGGTGATGCGGTCCCCTGCCGGACGGGCGGCGTCGTAGGTGTAGTTGATGTTCTTGGACAGGCCAAGCTGCTGGTAGGGGCGGCTGGGCACGGTTCCGTCAGCGTTGGTCTGCCACTGCTGCTCCAGGAGCGTCTTGAACTGGGCACCTGTCAGGGACGTGGTCCACAGGTTGTTCACGAACGGCAGGACCGCGTTGGCCTCGGCGTAGGTGATGGTGCCATCCGGGGCGTAGTAGAGCTCGTTACGCAGGCCGCCGGGGTTCACGACGCCGATTTCCGCCGCACCCAGTTCGGGTGCCTTGAGCGTCTCCACCAGGGAGTCCGCCACCAGGTTGCCCAGCGTGGATTCGTTCGCGCGATCGTCCCGCTTGGGGGCGCCGCCGGCAGGATCCGGAGTGAAGGCGGTGGTGATATCGGCAGTCACTGCGCCAACGGGCTGGTTGCCGATTTCAGCAGCTTGGGCCAGTGCCTTGTCCACAATGGTCTTCACTGCAGCCACCCGCGGGTAGGCAGCAACCAGGCTTTCCGCGGTGTCGGTGGTCCGATCCACGATTGCGGCCTTGTATGCGGTTACCGACTTGCTGGCGGTGTCCACAGTGAGCGTCACGCTGCCCACGTTCTCGCCGTAATTACCGGTCTGAACGATGGGACGGGTCTTGCCGGTCGGCTGGCCGTTGGCGTCCAGTACCGGTGCGTCCCAGGCGTATTCCTTGTGGGTATGTCCGGTGAAGATGGCAGCAACGTCGGGAGTGGATTCGTTGACCAGCTTGGCGAAGGGTCCGCCCGCGGCAACTTCCTGCTCCAGCGTGGCACCCTCAGGAGTGCCGGACGCGGCGCCGTCGTGGTTTTCCACGATGATGAGGTCGGCCAGATCGTCGGCCTTGATCTTCGCGGCAACCCGGTTGATGGCCTCCACAGGATCCCCGAATTCGAGGTCCGAGATTCCGGCTGGGGTCACCAGGGAAGGAACTTCCTGGGTGACAGTGCCGATGACGGCCACCCGCATGCCGTTCATATCCAGCACCTTGTACTCCGGCAATACCGGCGTGGTGGTGCCCTTTTGGTAGACGTTCGCACCGAGGTACGCGAACTTTGCGTTGGTACCTCCGGCGACGACGCGGTCGCGCAGGTCCTGCCAGCCGCCGTCGAACTCGTGGTTGCCCACAGCGGAAGCCTGCAGCTCCAGGGCGTTCAGGACGTCGATGGTGGGCTGGTCCTTCGCCACTGATGAAGCGAAGAGCGAGGCGCCGATGTTGTCGCCGGCCGAGATGAAGGCCGTAGCGCCGGGGGCAGCTGCCGCGCGGAGCTTCTCCACCGTTCCGGCAAAGAGCACGGTGTTGGTGTCGATGCGGCCGTGGAAGTCGTTGATCCCCAGGAACTGCAGGTCAACGCTTGCGGGTGCTTCCGTGGTCAGGTTCAGGCCCACCACCACAGGATCGTGGTCGCTGGCCCGGAACTCGTCCGCGGCATAGTAGTTGGTCACATTGTTGTTATACCTGCTGTACTCCAGTGCGACGGACTCCACGGAGTTGATGTTCCAGATGTCGGTTCCGGTGACGGCCTCGGCAGCTGCAGGAGATGCCAGGATGTGGTCCAGGGAACCCACCATGCCGCCGAACAGGTACGAGTGCTTGCCGGTGCCGGCTTCAAGGTCCGTGTAGCCCGCGCCCGTCAGGACATTGATGGGGTCCTCCTTGGCGTAGGCGTTGAAGTCACCGATCAGGAAGACCTTGTCCGTGCCCTTGGACGCCTGAAGATCCTTCGAGAAGGCGAGCAGCGATTCAGCCTGCTTGGTGCGGGCAATGTTCGAGGCACCCTGGCCCTTGTCGGTATCGTCCGGGGTGGCGGCCGAGCCCTTGGACTTGAAGTGGTTCACGATCGCGACGAACTTCTTGTCATCGGCTCCGCCAACAGGTTTGAAGACCTGGGCCAGCGGCTTGCGTGCGCTGGCGAATGCCACGGTGTCGTTATGGATGATGGACTCGCCCACGGGCTCAGCCACGGCCTTTTTGTAGATGAACGCAGTGCGGATCATGTCTTCATCGCTCAGCGGGGGAGCGTTGGCGGGCGTCCGCACGTAGTCCCACACGCCAGGTGTTTTGACGTTGAGGGCCTCCACCAGCTTGGACAACGCGTAGTCGCGCTCCTTGCCGAACTGTGCGGAGTTCTCGATTTCCTCGAGGGATACGACGTCGGCGCCGGACTTGGTGATGGCCGCTACGATCTTGGCCTGCTGGCGCTCGAAGTTCTCCGCATTGGCAGCACCGCGGGCGTTGCAGCCTTCCTTGACCGTGATGGGGTTGCCCTCGCGGTCGGTATAGAAGACGCAGCCGGCCAGTTGGTCACCGGTGGTGGGGAAGTAGTTCAGCACATTGAAGGAAGCGAGCTTGAGGCTGCCTCCCACATCGGCGGGACCTTCGGGCCGGGTACCGGCGAAGCTGGCCGGTTGGACCGAACCAGCGTTGGCCGGGTTGAGTGCGGTGAGTGGCTGGAACTTCCAGGAGTTGTTGCCGTAGCCCAGGATGACGTCGGTCCGGAACTGGGCGGGCGAACCCACACGGACAGGATCCGAGGTTGTCAGGTACGGCAGTTGCTGGGCCTTGGTGGTCGCATCCTTGAGGAAGTTGGTGGACGCGCCGTCGTCGAGCTTGATGCCCCGCAGCGCGTTGTCCGCCACCACGGCGGCGTATTCCGGCGAGCCGTAAGCGGCCACGGCCGTGGGCTGCACCAAGGGCGAGGTCCCGGCCGCGAGGCCGATTTCGCCGTACTGGTTCAGGGAGTAGTTATCCGTGACCGTGAAGTCGCCCTGGGGGGCTACGAGCATGCCTTCGAGGCTTTCCCTCGCGGCCTCATTCGCCGGCAAAGCAAACGGCGTGGACTTGACCTCGGGGGCCGCCTCAGCGAGCTTCTTCAGTCCTGCAGCTTCAACCGTGAGCTGGGTCTGGTTGGCGAATTCGCTGACGACACCTGTGAGTTCCAGGTAGTCGCCCGGCTGGACGGTTCCGGTGGTCGTGGGTGAGTACACGAACAAAGCGTCCGACGACGTCCTGGCCGCCCCGGCAGTATCGCCGCCGGTTCCGGGGGTCTGGACGTAGTAGCCGTTGAACCCGCCGGTCGCGTACAGGGCGGTGACCTTGCCGCGCGTGGTCACGGTGCTGCCGACAAGGGGGCTCGCCGTACCCGTTCCCTGGATGTCTGCAATGGCCTTGACGCCGGGCTCCGGCTCCGGATCCGTGGGAGGGGTTCCACCGCCGTTGGAAGCCGTGGGCGTGATGGTGGCGTTCAGGCTGAAGTCTGTGGCGTTGGAGTCCGTGTCTGCCCCGTTGGTACGGTTCAGGCTCTTGACGTCCGAGTTGCCGCTGGGTGCAGTTGCCGCAGCGGTTTCGAAGGTGTTGGAGGTGCCATAGCCCAGGAGGTCGGCGACGGCGGCGTTGGCCGTCACTGATCCAGCCGGCAGCGGGGACACAGCGGTGGCCTGCTTGGCCAGGACCAGCGTTCCCGTGGTTCCGCTGGGGTTCAGCGTCCCGGTGGCTTGGACATCGGCCGTGGGCAGCGCCGGGGCGGTAGAAGCCCCGCTGTTGGTGGCTCCCTGGACCAGGAAGTAGCCCTTGGCGGGGATGCTGCCGGTCAGGGGAGTGATCCCCGTGGGTGCGGCGGTGGCTGTTCCTGAACGGTACTGCAGCGACCAGCCTGCCAGGCTGACCGGGGAGTCCGAGGAGTTGTAGAGCTCAACGAACTTGTTCTTGAACGCGGCGCCGGCACTGCCACCGCTGAGGTATGCCTCGTTGATGACTACCGGCGATGAGCCGGCAGGGGCGGACGGATCATCCGCCGCCATGGCCGGAGCGGCCGTCAGCGGGCGGCAAGCAACCCCGCTGACAAGACCGTTCCTGCCAGTACTTTCCACTGTTGTTGGTGCATCCGCTCTAACTTTCATTAGGGGACCCTGTGGGGCCCTTTGGACGACGCCCACAATCTTGTGAAGTGGGCGCTGTTCCGGAAGTTACTCCGGGGTAAACCTGGTGCTCGGGCATAGCAGAACACGATGGAATGAATGGGAGGTGGACCAAGGATGGCCGCAGGGTTCCCCCGGGCACTCCAGCGTTACTTGGCAGCGCCCTTCAGGGTCCCTGTGGTGGCGGCTCCGGCTGCGCCACCGATCAGGCAGACGATCTCGCGGTCTCCGTTTTTCCAGGAATCACTGGTGGGGTG